>NZ_JBEOSV010000014.1:0-19080 GCF_040303245.1 Kitasatospora sp. NPDC096077
GCCGGGGGCGGTTCCGGGGGTGGGTGCTCCGGGGGCTGGGTGATTTTCGGACTGCCGACCCTGTCTGCTGATGCCTGGCCGCCGTTGGCAGTCTGAAAATCACCCGTCACGCCCCTCTCCGCACCCACCCCCTCCACCGCCCCCTCCCGCAGCGCGTCCCTCTCGCCTGGAGTGGTTCGTGGGGGGGTGGGTTCGTGGGGGGTGCGTGGGGGTGGGTGCGTGGGCGGGGGGTGACAGCCGGGGGTTGTCGTCGGGGGCGGGTGGTTGTTGGACCGGGGGGTGCCGGGGGCGGTGGGGTGGGGGCAGCCGAGTGGAGGAGTGCGGGGATGAAGGCGCTGGTGGCGACGGGTGTGGCGGGGGAGCCGGTGCGGTTCGCGGAGGTGGAGCAGCCGCGGCCGGAGCCCGGGGAGGTGCTGGTGAAGGTGGAGGCCTTCTCGGTGAACCGGGGCGAGACCTTCCAGCTGGAGGCGCCCCGGGCCGGGTGGCGGCCGGGGAAGGACGTCGCCGGGCTGGTGGTGCAGGCCGCCGCCGACGGGTCGGGGCCGGCCGTGTGCCGGCGGGTGGTGGGGCATCCGCCGGCGGGTGGGTGGGCCGAGTACGTGTGTGTGCCCGCGTCCTCGCTGGCCGAGCTGCCCGACAGCCTGGACGCCGTCCGGGCCGCCGCGCTGCCGTTGGCCGGGCTCACCGCACTGCGGCTGCTGCGCACGGTGGGGGCGGTGGCCGGGCGGCGGGTGCTGTTGACCGGGGCGTCCGGTGGGGTGGGGCACTACCTCACCGAGCTGGCCGCTGCGGCCGGGGCCGAGCTGACCGTGGTCACCGCCTCGCCCGAGCGTGGTCGTCGGCTCGTCGAGCTGGGGGCGGCCGAGGTGGTGCACGAGGTGGGGGCGGCGCGCGGTCCGTACGACCTGGTGCTGGAGTCCACCGGTGGCGCCGCCCTGCCGCTGGCGCTGGCCCGGTTGGCCCGGCGCGGCACCCTGGTCTGGTTCGGCCAGGCCTCCCGCACGCCCGTCACGCTGGACTTCTTCGACTTCTTCAAGGGCCCCGAGTCGGCCACCCTGCGGCACTTCCACTACGCCGACTCCGACGTCCCGGACGGCGCGGACCTGGCCGTCCTGGTGCGGCTGGCCGCGGCCGGCCGGCTGACCCCGGAGATCGGCCGGGTCGCGTCCTGGGAGCGGACCGCGACCACCCTCACCGACCTGCGCGACCGCCGGATCCGCGGCAAGGCCGTGCTGACCGTCGCCTGACCCAGACAAGGAACCATCCACCATGTCCTTCTTCGACACCCCCGACCAGCTGCCCGCGTTCGTCGAGGTGAACCGCCCGCGCGCCCACGGGGCCGGGCTCGACCTCTACGAGTACGACCGGGCGACCGCCGGGCTGACCTCCCTGCTGGACTGGCCCGCGGCCTTCGGCGCCGTCGGGCGGCACCACCTGGACGAGGCCGTCCGGGCCGCCGCCGAGGGCCGGACGGTCACCGCCGGGGCCGGTTACCGCTGCGCCGCCCGCTGGTTCCACGCCGCCGGACTGCTGCCGCACCCCGACCGGGCCGCCGCCGCCCGGCTGGCCACCGCCGCCGACGAGGCGATGCGGGAGTCACTGGCGCTGCTGGAGCCGGACGCCCGGCGGGTCGAGGGCGAGGGCTTCGCGGGCTGGCTGCGCCGCCCGGCGGCGGACGGCGCCGCCCCGGTGGTGCTGGTGGTGCCGGGCATGGACTCCTCGAAGGAGGAGTTCCACGCGCTCGTCGACGCCCTGCTGGTCCGCGGCGTCGCCGTGCTGGCGATCGACGGGCCCGGCCAGGGCGTCCTGGCCGCCGACAGCGCGCCGGAGCCGGACTACCACCGGGTGGTCGGCCGGGCCCTGGACGCGCTCGCCGCCCACGACGGACTGGACCCGGCCCGCACCGCCGTGGTCGGCCTCAGCCTGGGCGGCTACTACGCCGCGGTGGCCGCCGCCCACGAGCCGCGGCTGCGCGCCGCCGTGACGGTCAGCGGCCCGTACCGGCTGGACTGGGACGCCCTGCCCCCGTTCGTCACCGACACCCTGGTCCAGCGCTGCGGCACCCCCGAGGCGGCCCGGGCCTTCGCCGCCCGGCTCGACCTGACCGACCTCGCCCCGGCGATCACCCTGCCGCTGCTGGTGGTCGAGGGCGGCGAGGACCGCATCCCCGGCGTCACCAACGCCACCGTCCTGGCCCGGCACGCCCCGAACGCCGAGCTCCTGCTCGTCCCGCACGGCAACCACCTGCTCGGCACCGCCCTCCCCGACTGGCTCCCCACCACCGCGGACTGGCTCACCACCCGCCTCGCCTGACGCTTGGTCACCCCGGTACCCGGTGGGCGGACACGCGAAAGCCCCCGGAGAGTGATCTCTCCGGGGGCTTTCGTCGATGGTGGCCAGGGCCGGGGTCGAACCGGCGACCTTCCGCTTTTCAGGCCAAGCCAGGGTGGTGAGATGACCCGCTTTGCCTAGTTTTGCAGTCTGCAGACGTCCGCTGTCGGACGCCATTGCCCAGGCCGGTTGGCGTCAGCGCTGGCGTCAACCGGCGTTTCGTCCGTAGGAACCTGAGTCTAGGAATCGCTGTAGGCGGCGGCCGGGATCGGCGTGGCGCTGCCGGAGGCCGGGAGGAGAGTCCGCAGGTAGGCGGCGGTCTCCGGGGTCTGGCGCTCCAGTCGGAGCTCGGCGGAGAGCAGGAGCACCACGGGCGCCTCGAAGTGCGGCTGCCTGCCGGGCGGGTCAGCAGCGTCCGCGCCTGGGCCCGTTGCAGGGCAGCCGTCACCGGTTCACCGTCCTCGAACCGGGCACCGGTACGCCACCGGTCCAGGCACCGTCTAGATGCCTGCGTGATCCTGAGAAGCGCCCTTCTCACCAGGGCACGTTGACAGAGTGGGGAGGGGATTCACTACTCTTGGTCGTAGTTAGCAGAGCATTGCTTCTGTGAGCATGGCCTCTGGCTTAGAAACAGTTGTGCCCCCGAGTCCGCCTGAACTGGGCGGGCGGACTCGGGGGCTAACAACCAGGCTCTGCCTCGGGCTGTGTGCGATGCGGTGACAGGACTCCAAGGCTTACAACGACGACACTATCACGTGCCCTCGTTGCACGAAAGAGGGCGATGATGACGCAGGGTGACGGAGCGCGCTTAATCGAGGCTATCTCCGCCGAGAGGTTTCAGCCCTTCCTGGACACGTGTAGTGGTGACCAGGAGGAGGCCATGCGTCTGTATGCCTGGGACTCGGAAGTGGCGCGCGCCTTGCAGAGTCCTCTTCGCGACCTGGAAGTGGCCCTGCGGAACCAGTTGCACCGGCAGCTCGGAGGCCGGTATGCCCGACAGGACTGGTGGAACGAACGGCGGGCCGAGCCCAACCGTCACGGCCGAGCCGAGATCGAGACCGCAGAGGAGAAGCTGGTTCGGCGCAAGCCCACCTATGAGACCTGTGACGTGGTTGCGCAGCTGTCGTTCGGCTTTTGGGTCAGCCTGCTCGGTAAGGGCGGCCGAGGCGGCAACTACGAGATGAAGTACTGGAACCCTGCGCTGAGGCATCTCTTCCGCGAGCACCGCGGCGGTCGCGAAGCGCTGCACGGCAAGTTTGACCGTATGCGTACGCTACGCAACCGCATCGCGCACCAGGAGCGCATCTTCCACCGGCATCTCGACGAGGACTTCCGCACGACTGTAGCTCTGCTGCGCTACCTCTCTCCGCCGATGGCGGAGAGACACGAGAAGCACAGTCAGGTGCCCGAGGTGCTGGCCCGCAAGAGTGGTGTGCTGTCCGGCCAAGAGCCGGTGAGGTTGTGACATGACGACGGAAGAAACGGCATGGGACGGCGCACAGGCGACGTCCGGACTGGTTTCTCTGGGAGAGATCAAGGAACTCGCCCAAGTAGGCCGGCCCACCGTCAGCAACTGGCGGCGCAGATTCTCCAAGGAGTCCTCTCAGCCGGACAGGAACAGGCGCCCACCGTTCCCTGATCCTGTGGGAGGCAGCGACAGCCGGCCCCTCTTCGACGCGGAGGCCGTCGCGGCTTGGCTGGACTTGCGACCGATCCCGGATGCGAGCCCCCGGGAGGACCGCACCCTCCCGACATACGGCGATCGATTCCGACACGGTCTCAGGCGACGCGAACTCGTGGCGCTGCGACACGAGCTGGGATCGACGGAGCGGCTCATCGTCGACGCGCTCGCCGTCTGTGCCGTGGCTGGCGAAGGGAGCGACGGGTACACGGATGCCCTGCCAGGAGAATTGCTGACAGACGCGGAAGCCGCAGATCCGCGTGTTGTGCGTGCAGTTCGGCAGCTCACAAAGGAATTGGGTTCTCCTGGGGCCGCCGCCGACGCGGTGCTGGCCCTGACCGAGCGGTTGGAGTCCGACCTGATCACGGATGCGACGCCGCCCGCGCTCGCCGAGTTGGTCGGCAGACTGGCCAGCCCAGTGGCCTCCGACCGCAACCGCCCAACCATCATCAATCTGTGCGCTGGCGTTGGGGAGTTGCTGTTCGTCCTTGGCGATGTCCACGGGCGCGGCGAAGTCGTCGCGGTGGAGCCCGACCCTCTGCGACGCAAGCTCATTCTCTACCGGCTCTTTGCGCATCACTGCACCACCGTGGACATCTGCGCGCGTCCCGAGGAACTGGACACCCTGCGGCCCCGGGAGTTCGATCTGGATCCTGAGCGCCCTGGGGGCGTCCCGTCCGGTGATGTTGTCATTGCTGACCCGCCTTATGCCGCAGGGGAGCGGGAATACGACGGAACAGGGCCGTTGCGTTGGGCCCTTGAAACCGCGGACCGTATCAATCCCGGCGGCCGGGGCCTGGTCGTCGTACCGTCCTGGACCCTGAGTAGGCCGCGCGGCGCGACACCGACACCGAACGCGCGGATGCGTGAAGAACTGCTGAGCCGGGACGCAGTGGCGGCGATCATCCAGTTGCCACGCCGCATCCACCCGTACCGCACGGGCGCAGAGCACGGGCTGCTCGTGCTGAGGAACGAGAAGACACCGCAGAAGCCGGGCCGGGTGCTACTGGTCGACGCCGACCGGATCGCCCTCCGGGTCGGCGGTGCGTGGCCGGCGCACGTGGCGAAAGTGCTGGAGGACGGAAAGTCGCCGGTGGCGGAAGAGGCAGGCGACTTCCCCGTTTCGGCCGCCGGGCCGAGGAGGGAGTCCCTCCTCGACGGCCGTTCCGTCCTGCCGGCGCACCGTCTCGCCGCGAAGGAACAGGGCCTGGACCACTTCTCGGCCACTTTGGACGCACGACGCGAGGCTGCGACGGCTCTGCCCCAGCTCAAGGGGTGGATCGGGGACCTTGGTATCGCCAGACGGCCCCCCGGCGGTGCGATGACGCACCGCAAGGTCGGCGAGCACTTGCGGGCCGGCCAGCTCAGGCTGCTGGCCGGGCACCGGATCCATGAGTCGGATGTCGGGGACGCCGGAGTGATGGTCGTAGGGCGTGAGGAGATGCTCGGCACGCTGCAGCTCGGGCAGCGCCGGATCGCGCTGGAAGACCTCGCTCGGTATCCCCAGGCTGTGACCACCGAGCGCGGCGACGTCTTCCTCCTCACCGAGCATGGGGTACGCACGCGTGTGGACGCCACGGGCGGGTGTGTACTGCTCGCGCCGGTGCAAGGGCTGAGGATCCCGGCCTACCGGGAGCTTCTGGCCGGGAAGGTGCGCCCTGAGGAAGTATGGATGCTCCCCCACCCGCTCGCGCAACTGCTCGCGGCCCCACGTAACCAGCAGCGCGGCAGTGGCTCGCTGGTCCGCAGGGTGAGCGTGCGGGACATGGACCTGCCAGGGCTGCCGCCCGAAGAGATTGCCGAGCTGGAGAGCATCCTGGCCGAGACGGACCGGCAGCGCGCGGAAGTGGGCAGACAGCTGGAGGCGCTGGACAACCTGGCCCTGCGGCTGGCGGCCGGGGTCGCCGACGGGGACCTGGCGCTGCGCCGCAGACCTGGCAGCGCCTGAGGCCTGGTCCGGCGAGACGACGAAAAGCACGTCAGTGCCATCTAGCACGGCGTACGACGAAGAACATCACAATCAGGAAAGAAGTGAGGTACCCGTGCCGCCACGGAAGAAGAAGACGGCTGAACCCGAGGACATGAAGAAGGTGCTCTGGGCGTCGGCGGACAAGCTGCGCGGCAGCCTGGACGCTGCCGGGTACAAGCACTTCGTCCTGGGGCTGGTCTTCCTCAAGTACGTCTCCGCCGCCATGGCCGAGAAGCGGGCCCAGTTGGAGGCCGAGCTCCGGGAGGAAGGCGGCTGGAGCGAGGAGGACATCCTCGCCACTTTGGAGGAGCGCCGTGAGTACACCGGCTCCGGCATCTTTTACGTGCCGCCGACCGCTCGCTGGGAGAGCGTGCTGGAGCGGGCGAAGGGCACAGTCGAGGGCCAGAGTGTGGGTGAGACCCTCGACGCGGCCATGCGCGCTATCGAGAAGTTCAACCCTGCGCTGAACCGGACCCTGCCGAAGATCTACAACAGCGGCCAAGTGGACGAGGAACGCCTCGCCGGCCTGGTGAAGCTGCTGGACCGGCTGGTCTTCCAGGAGCAGCTGGGTGAGGACGGCAGGCGCACGGGCGCGCGGGACATCATGGGCGAGGTCTACGAGTACTTCCTCGCCGAGTTCGCCCTGAAGGAAGGTCGCAAGGGCGGCGAGTACTTCACCCCCGAAAGCGTGGTGAAGCTCCTGGTGGAGGTCCTGGAACCGAAGCAGGGCGAGCGGGTCTACGACCCGGCGTGCGGCTCGGGCGGCATGTTCGTCCAGGCAGAAAGGTTCATCGAGACCCACGGCGGCAACCCGCTGAACGTCGCTGTCTATGGCCAGGAACTCAACCAGACCACCTGGCAGCTGGCCCATATGAACCTCGCGATCCACGGGGTCGAGGCCAAGCTGGGCGACGAACCGGCCGACACCTTCCGCAACGACCAGCATCCGGATCTGAAGGCGGACGTGGTTATGGCCAACCCACCCTTCAACATCTCCGACTGGGGCGGGGAACTGCTCGGCATGGACAAGCGGTGGGTGTACGGCACCCCGCCGGTCGGCAACGCGAACTACGCCTGGCTCCAGCACATGATCAGCAAACTCGCCCCCGGCGGGCGGGCCGGCGTTGTCCTGGCGAACGGCTCGATGAGCAGCAAGCAGTCGGGCGAGGGCGACATCCGCCGCGCGATCGTCGAGGCCGACCTCGTGGCCTGCATGATCGCCCTGCCGGGCCAGCTGTTCCGCTCCACTCAGATCCCGGCCTGCCTGTGGTTCCTGGCGGAGGGCAAGGGGCGGCACTCGGCTTGGGCGCCCGGTCGCAAGGGCGAGGTGCTGTTCATCGACGCGCGCGAGTTCGGCGAGATGGAGAACCGCACGCTGAGGAAGCTGACGGAGGAGGAGATCGTCCACCGGATCGGCGACACGGTGCGTGCGTGGCGGGACGTGGAGGGCGCCGGCCCTTACAAGGACGTGCCGGGCTTCTGCGTGAGCGCTTCGCTGGATGTCATCGGCGAGCACGACTTCGTGCTGACGCCGGGGCGGTATGTGGGCGTCGCCGAAGCGGAGGCGGACCCGGACGCGGAGCTGGTGGAGGAGAAGATCGCACGGCTGACGGCCTTGCTGCGGGAGCAGTTCGCGGAGTCGGAGCGGTTGGGGAAGGTTGTGGATGAGCAGTTGGGGAGGGTCGATGCCTAGGACAGAAACCAGAACCGGTGGCCGCCCAGCGACCACGGGGGTGATTGCGGGTCAAGGCGTCCTGAGCGTAGGTAATCCGGCTAGCCCGACAGTCGACGGCTTCAAGTGGGTCCAACTCACTGATGTTGCACGCTTGGAGAGTGGCCATACACCCAGTCGCAGTAAGCCGGAATACTGGAACGGAGATGTCCCTTGGATCGGTATTCGAGATGCCACGGGAAATCACGGTCGCGTGATCTTTAAGACCAAGCAGTGGATTACGGTCGAAGGTTTGGCTAATTCCTCCGCCAGGCTGCTTCCGGCTGGCACTGTTTGCTTGTCGCGGACAGCTTCAGTGGGATATGTCGTGACTATGGGTATTCCTATGGCCACCAGTCAAGATTTCGTCAACTGGGTATGCGGCCCTGAAATTTCTTCCACGTATCTCCGGTATCTACTCCTCGCCGAGCAGGAAACGGTGAGAAGATTTGCACACGGCAGTACTCACCAAACTGTCTACTTCCCTGAGGCGAAGGCATTTCATGTTTGCCTGCCGGAACGTCAGCAGCAGGACGCCATCGCCGAAGTGCTCGGTGCCCTGGATGACAAGATCGCAGTAAACGATCGGATCGCCAGCACCACGAGTGATCTCGCCCGAGCCATTATGGACCAGCTCTGGACCGAGGGCTGCGTGACATCCTTGGTGCGCGGTGATGCTGCTGTGCCACATGGCTGGCAACGAACGACCCTCGGGTCTCTATGCGCAACCGGCGGTGGAGCTATCCAAACAGGTCCGTTTGGAAGTCAGTTGCACGCCTCCGATTATGTTGACTCCGGAATTCCAAGCGTCATGCCGCAGAACATCGGCGACAACCGCATTGGGGAGGAAGGAATCGCGCGGATCACTGCCGCAGACGCCGAGAGACTGTCGAAATACCTCCTGAAGGAGGGGGACATCGTCTACTCCCGTCGTGGTGATGTGAAGCGGCGGGCCCTGGTCCGGAAGTACGAGGCCGGTTGGCTCTGTGGCACCGGCTGTCTGCGTGTCCGTGTTGGAACAGCTACGGAGCCGTTGTTCATGAGCTACTACCTGGGCGAGCCCGAGATCCAGGAGTGGATCGCACAGCATGCCGTCGGCGCGACGATGCCAAACCTCAACACGGCAATTCTGGGTGAAGTTCCCGTCGTACTGCCCCCCTGCCACGAGGTCCATCGGGTGAACGAGCGCCTATCCGGGCTCGATGCCATGGCCGCCCACCTGCAACACGAAAATCACACCCTCGCTGAACTCCGCGACACCCTCCTCCCTCAACTGCTCTCCGGAAAGCTCCACGTCAAGGACGCCGTCCGTACGGTCGAGGAGGCCGTATGACCGCGGGTACCGAGCCGCCAATCGGTGAGCCCCCGATAGACCGGCTCACCGAGAAGGAGTTGGAGTCGCACACGCTCGAACTGCTCGCCGAGTACGGGTGGCAACACATTCCGGGGCAGGAGCTCGGCCCCGCCTACGGCGTGCGGGCGGACTGGGACGATCTGGTCCTCCGCCCGCGCCTGCTCAAGGCCATCCGCAACCGGTACCCTCGCCTGCCCGACCACGTCGCCGACGATGCCGTCAACGAGCTGCTGCGCTGGTACACCCGGAACGACCTCCGCGAGAACCACCGGTTCTACGAGCGCCTGACCGGCGGCGTCCGCATCCCCTACGACGACATCGCCACCGGCGAGAAGCGTTACGCCACCATCCGAGCCGTCGACTTTGCCGACCCGCAGTGCAACGACCTCGTGGCTGCCTCTCAGGTACGGGTGCGCAGCACCAAGAACCGGACCTTCGTCTTCGACATCGTCCTGTACGTCAACGGCCTGCCCATCGCTGTCGTAGAGCTGAAGAAGGCCGACAGCAACGACAGCGCCCGTACCGCGTACGACCAGCTCCAGGGCTATCGGCGTGAGCTGAAGGAAGCCGGTACCTTCGCCACGCTCCTCGTCACCCTCGTCTCTGACGGCATCACTGCCCGCATAGGCACCCCGTTCACGCCCTGGCAGCACATGGCCCCCTGGAATGCTGACGAGCACGATGTGATGCTCCGCAAGGAAGAACGCCAGGACGGTCGCGCGCTGGAGCGGATGATCTGCGGTGCGTTCGAGCCCACCCGCTTCCTGGATCTGGTCGCGAACTTCCTGTCTTACTCAGCCTCGGAGTCAGGTGCCGTCGACACGGTAAAGCTTGCCAAGGCCCACCAGTACATCGGTGTCAACGCAGCAGTCCGGGCCACCGAGTCCGCCGTGGCCACCGACGGTCGTGCCGGAGTCGTCTGGCACACGCAGGGCGCTGGCAAGAGCGAGGAAATGCTGTTCTACGTCGGCAAGGCAGCCCGGACTCCCGAGCTCTCCAATCCGACCTTCGTCCTCCTGACGGACCGCATCGACCTGGACACTCAGCTCTACAAGACCTTCGCTGCCAGCCGCACCCTGGAGAAGATCACCGGGGCTCCTGAGAAGGCGGAGGATGCCGGCCAATTGCGGCGACTGCTCCAGCGGCAGGAGGGTGGCGGCGGAGTCGTGTTCACCACGTTGCAGAAGTTCCGTCTCACTCCAGAGGAGCAAGCAGCGGGTGTCCGACACCCGCTTGTCTCCCCGCGCCGCGACGTGATTGTCGTCGTCGACGAGGCTCACCGCAGCCACTACGACTTCATCGACGGCTACGCCCGCAACCTGCGCGACGCACTGCCGAACGCCACCTTCATCGCGTTCACCGGCACCCCCATCGAGACCCGCATCGGTAGCACCAGGGGTGTCTTTGGTGAGGACATTCACACCTACGACCTCACCCAGGCCGTGGACGACGGGGCGACGGTTCCTGTCTTCTACGAGCCGCACCTGGTCCGGGTGGACCTGCCCGCCAACGTCGACCTAGACGACCTGGACGCCCGCGCCGAGGGATTGATAGAGGGGTTGTCCGAGGAGGAGAAGCGTAAGGCCCGTCGGCAGTTCGGCGAGTACGAGAACCTGATCGGTGCTCCGGAGCGGATCAAGGAACTCGCCGGAAAGCTGCTCGACCACTGGGACGCGCGCAGCAGCGAGATGGTCAAGCTCACCGGGCGCCGGGGCAAGGGAATGATCGTCTGCGCGTCTCGTGTCATCGCCGCCCGGCTCTTCGAGGAGATCATTCGCCGCCGACCCGACTGGGCGGGTGAGCGCGACCCGAAGAGCCGGCTGCTGACGGACAACACCGGCCGGATCAGGGTGGTGTTTACTGGCACCCCCGCCAAGGACAGCCCGGAGATCGCCGATTACGTCCGAACCCCCGCGCAGCTCAAAAAGATCCAAGAGCGGGTCACCAACGCGGACGACGAGCTGGAACTCGTCATCGTTCAGTCCCTGTGGCTGACCGGCTTCGACGCTCCACCGCTGCACACGCTCTACCTCGACAAGCGGATGCGAGGCGCGGCGCTCATGCAGGCCATCGCCCGCGTCAACCGCACCTGGCCGGGAAAGCCATCCGGCCTGGTCGTCGACTTCCAGGGCGTGATTCGTGAGATCAGGGAGGCCCTGGCCGAGTACTCCGCGCAGGACCAGAAACACCCGATGCTCGGCGCCGACCTCGATGGGGCCGTCAAGCTCGTACGGGAGAGCCACCAGCACATCGACGCGATCCTCGCCGACTGCGCCTGGCGAAACATCCGCGACGCTAGCGGGCCTTCTGCCTACCGAGAGGCCCTGACGGAGGTACTGGAGTTCCTGATCGCACCAGAACCAGGGCTGGAGCCCGGCAAGGCCTCTCGCAGGCAAACTTTCATGCGCCACGCCAACCTGCTGCGTCAGGCCTTCTCCCTCTGTCCGACCGACCGGCGGGTGCAGGATCTGCTCGCCGACATTCGCTTCTTCGAGGCCGTACGCACCTCGCGCGAGAAGTACGCCATGGATGAGAGGGAGGAGCAGGGGCTCGCCACGGCCGCCGACGTACGCCTGCTGATCGCCCAGTTCAACGAGTCCGTCGTCGCTACCGACGGCGTGGTGGACATCTACGACGCGGCCGGTCTGACCAAGCCTGACCTATCTCACCTAGACAGCCGGGTGCTGCGGGACCTCCAGAGCAGCAAGCACCCCAACCTGGCCATCGCAGCACTGCGACGCGCACTGATGAAGGAGATCAAGGACGCCCACCCGAACAACATCACCCGTCAGCACACCTTCACCGAGAAAATGAAGCGCGCCATGAACCAGTACACCAATGGCCTGCTCACGGCCGTTGAGTTCATGAAGTTCCTGGTGGATCTGGCGCGGGAGGTGTCGGCCGACCGGGGCAGGGCGAAGAAGCTTGGCCTAAGCGAGGATGAACTTGCCTTCTACGACGCCCTCGCGGCCGACCCGTCAGTGGTTGAGGAGATGAAGGACACGATCCTCGCCAAGATCGCCCACGAGCTTTACGAGCAGATCCGGAAGGACGTCACAGTCGACTGGAAGATGAAGGAGCAGGCCCGGGACCGGATCATGGCCCGAGTGCTTCGTCTGCTGCGCAAGCACGGCTATCCGCCGGGTAAGCAGCCTGCGGCGATAGAGCGCGTGCTGAAGCAGGCAGAGGAGATGGCGGAGGTCCTGGCCTGAACGCCACCCACGGCTGTGAACGCAGGCCTGCTATCGGCATCGCAAGGGAGCATCCTGCATAGGCCTTACGGGCGGGGCGCGCCTTGCTCCAGGTAGACCGTCTCCGAGCGTGCTCAGGCCGCACAGGCGGCATAGACGCGGCGGGCGAGGCGCGGGATGAGGAGTTCGTCGAGCTGGTCGGTGGTGTGGAAGGCGTATTCGCCGATCTCCACCTGGTCGACGGTGATGTTGTTGAGCTCGTCGGCGGGGAGGACGCCGCCGTCGAAGACGAAGAGGAGCTTGTCGCCCTCGGTGGGGTGGGGTGCCCAGTCGGCGACGAGCAGGCGGCCGATCGGCGGGGTGATGCCGAGCTCCTCTTTGACCTCACGCGCCGCGCCCTCGCTCGGGGTCTCGCCGGCGTGCAGGTAGCCGCCGGGGATCTCCCAGCCGGGCTTGTAGGTCGGCTTCACGAGGAGGACGCGGTCGTCCTCGTCGAAGAAGAGCACGCCGGCGGCGGTGCGGGGCTGGGCCACGACCTCGTGGGACTGAGAGTCGCTCATGGCGACGACTGTAGCCGCCCGGCCCCGTCACGCGACGATCTGGATCCGCTGTGCGACGCCTGCCAGCAAGTAGCTGGGTTTGCCGCGCTGTTGGCGGACCCAGTTGGTCACCAGGTGTCGGGGTATGAAGTGGTAGCGGACTTGCTCGGGGGCCAGCTCCTCGGCGTCCAGTACGAGGGCGAAGGCCTCGTCCATGCGGTTCTGTGCGCTGTAGGCGCGGGCGATTTCGAGTGAGTGCCGCACTCGGCGTTCGAGCGGCAGGGTCGAGGAGTCCACGCGCGGCCCTTGGTCGAGGGCGATCTGGACGTCGCCGAACTGCCCACGGGCCGACTCGCGAGGAGAAGGAGGCCGCAATGCGGGCCATCATCAGCCGGATGGGCCCTCTGCGGTTCTTCATGTATGGCCCCGACGGTGCCATGATCGAAATCGACCGTCTGTGACTGATTTGGGGCCCTACTGGGTCGGGTGCGTGGCTTGGGTCGGGGGACGGAACGGAAACGGGCCGCGGTACCCGGTGCTCTCATGGCCGCGACGTTCATACTCCGGGCAGAGCCAGGTCTCCTGAACATGGGGGGTGTCCCGGGACCACAGCGCGAAGATACCGCTCTTGCCCCGGACGGATCGGTAGGCGTCCTTGTCGGCTCGGAAACAACCCATGCCGCCGAGCAAGGCATTGCCAGCCGGGTTGTAGTCCGACCAGGCGCAGCTGATGCAGGACTTGACGGATACCTGGGGCGGCAGCTGGAGATGGAGCTCGTCCAGGGCGGTCTCGAAGAGCTGATGAGCGTCGTGGGTCTCCACTCGGGTGTCCCCGAAGAGCAGGGTGAGGTGGAGGTCTTCCAGCCCGTTGCGGTGCTGCGAGGAGGGCGCGGCAAGCAGCAACCGGCACTGCAGCATCCCGTCGCTGGCTTGGCCCTCGGCCATCAGGGTCAGAGGGATCTCCCATTGCATCGTGCAGGAGGTCAGTGATCCGAGGTCCAGCTCGAAGGCGTCACAGTCGAGCTGCTGCGCCGGATTGGGGTCGAGGCAGTTGAAGTCCGAACCCGCGAAGTCCACGCCACGAATGCGGACGCAAATCGTCGAGCCGTCGTTGTGGAACTCGACCTGCTCAGTGCCAAGTCGATCTTGGTATGTGCCTTGCCAGATCAGCATCCCGCATGTCCCCCCATGTGAGCTCGATGACTTCCGACCTCTCTTGGTATCCAAGGGGAGCATAGAGCGCGGGTGGGGGGCAGGGGGCGTGAGCACCGGGCCCGACAGTCGGGCCGGGTCGGCGGCGTACAGGGCAACACTCTGTGATCGACATCACGGTGCGCCGGTTGCCGGAGGGGCCCGCCTCGATCGCCCGGATGCGCCGCGATTCGGGGCCGTTGGCGTCAACCGGCACGAAAATGCCCCCGAAGCGATTCGCTTCAGGGGCATCGTGCCTGGTCAAGGCTAGTGGCCAGGGCCGGGGTCGAACCGGCGACCTTCCGCTTTTCAGGCGGACGCTCGTACCAACTGAGCTACCTGGCCGTACTGCACCGTCTCTTGCGAGACGAGCGATCCCGACGGGACTTGAACCCGCGACCTCCACCTTGACAGGGTGGCGAGCTAACCAACTGCTCCACGGGACCTGGTAGTGGCGAACCACTAACGGTCTTGCCGCACTGCACTTTACTACGGTACTGCGTGCCCCCAACGGGATTCGAACCCGTGCTACCGCCTTGAAAGGGCGGCGTCCTGGGCCACTAGACGATGAGGGCTTGTGGTCCGTTCGGCTGTTTCCAGCGTTCCCGGGGACGTCGAGAAGCATATGGGATGCAGGGCCGATCGCCAAAACGGGTTTGGGCCGGGTGGGGGTGGGGCGTCCGGTGGGGTCAGGACCAGCCGAGTTCGTCGAGCTCGTGGTCGTCGAAGCCGAAGTGGTGGGCGACCTCGTGGATGACGGTGGTGCGGACCTCCTCGACCACCTGTTCGCGGGTGTCGCAGTGGCGCAGGGTGGGGCCGCGGTAGATCAGGATCCGGTCGGGCAGGACGCCCGCGTACCACTCGCCGCGCTCGGTGAGCGGGGTGCCCTCGTAGAGGCCGAGGAGCTCGGGGTCGTTCGGGTCGGGTTCGTCCTCGACGAAGATCGCCACGTTGTCCATCATGGCGGCGAGCTGCGGGGGGATCTGGTCCAGGGCGTCACTGACCAGCGTCTCGAACTCTTCCCGGGTCATCTCCACCGGATCATTGTCGGGTCTGGGGTGACGGTGTGCCAGGCGGTGGACGCCGGTGTTTGATGGGTTGGTGACGACCTCGGAGGACGCGTTGGACGACCCCGCGGCCGGTGCGGTGGCGGGCCCGGTGCCCGGACGTGCGCCGGTGCTACGCGGGCAGGGGCCCGTGGTGGCCGTGATCGCGCTGGGCGGGGCGGTCGGGGCGCTGGCCCGGTACGCGGCCGGGCTCGGCTGGACGACCGGGCCGTCGGCCTTCCCGTGGACGACGCTGCTGATCAACGTGGTCGGCTGCGCGGTGATCGGGGCGTTCCTGGTGGTGGTCACCGAGGGGCGCCCGGCGCATCCGCTGCTGCGGCCGTTCTTCGGCACCGGGGTGCTGGGCGGGTTCACCACCTTCTCGACGTACGCGGTGGACATCCGCCGGCTGCTGGAGGCCGGGCGGCTGGGGCCCGGGCTGGCGTACCTGGGGCTGACCCTGCTGGGCGCGCTGGGCGCGGTGTGGGCGGCGGCGACGCTGACCCGGCGGCTGAATCCACCGGGGCGGTGCCCGGTGAGCCGGCTGGCCGGGCCGGCGCTGCGGCTGACCGTCCTGGTGGGGGAGAGCGACACCTGGCACCACCGGCCGCTGTACAGCGAGGTCGTGCACCGGGCGCGGGCGGCCGGGCTGGCCGGGGCCAGTGTGTTCCGCGGGATCGAGGGGTTCGGCGCCTCCTCGCTGGTGCACACGGCGCGGCTGCTGTCGCTGAGCGAGGACCTGCCGGTGGCGGTGGTGATCGTGGACGAGGAGGAGCGGGTGCGGGGGTTCCTGCCGCAGCTGGAGGAGCTGGTCGCGGAGGGTCTGGTGCTGCTGGACCGCTGCGAGGTGGTCCGTTACGCGGGCCGGGGCGGCGACGGTGTCGGTGGTGTCGGCGGTGTCGTCGGGGGAGCGGAGTGAACTGGCTGCTGGTGGTGGCGGGCGCGGTGGTCGGTGCTCCGCTGCGGTACCTGACCGACCGGGCGGTGCAGTCCCGGCACGACTCGGTGTTCCCGTGGGGGACCTTCACGGTGAACGTGTTCGGCTGTCTGGTGCTCGGGCTGCTGACCGGGGCGGTGGTGGCCGGGGCGGCCTCCTCGCACGTCCAACTGCTGGTCGGGACGGGCTTCTGCGGGGCGCTGACCACCTATTCGACCTTCTCGTACGAGACCCTGCGGCTGGCCGAGTCCGGGGCCGGGCGGTACGCGCTGGCGAACGTGGCCGGCAGTCTGGCGGCCGGGCTGGTCGCGGTGTACGCGGGGGCGGAGCTGGCCTCGGCGCTGTGGGGCTGAGGCCGGTCGGCGGCGGTCGGGCCGGGCCGGGGCTGAGCGTGGGCCTGAGGGGCTGAGCGCGGGCTCCCGGGCCGGGCCGGGGCTCCCGGGTCCGAGAAACGTTTCGCCGACCGAGAACCGCGCCGTCGACCCGTGTCCCCGTGCGCCCGGCGCGCGTTGGGCACCGAAAGCGGCCGCGCGCCAGTGGGCGGCCCGGGTGGGGCGGTGGAGAGGGAGCTCGGTGGCTTCGGTGCGTTCGGGAGCGGTGGTACGGGCGGCGGCGGTGCTGGCGGTGGCCGGGCTGGGGTTGACCGGGTGCATGTCGGTCGGTCCGGCGGCGGAGGAGAAGCACGGCGGGGTCGCGCCGGTCGGGCAGGCCGGACCGGCGGGGAGGCCGGGGGCGACGGGCGGCCCCTCGGCCCAGTCGGGGGCCGGGCACCCCGGGGGCGCGTCGGGGCGCACGGAGCACCAGGGGGGCTTGCAGGCCGAGAACGCGCCGGCCGGGGCCACGGCCCCCGCTCCGGGAGCGCCTGCGCCCGGCGCGGACGGCGTGCTGGCCGGGGTGGTCCCGGTGCCGGGGGCGCCCGCTCCCGAGGGCGCGCCGGGTGGCGGCGCGTCCGGCGGGGCGAACAGCAGCCCCGCACCCCACCCGGGCTCCTCGGCCAGTGGCACGGCGGGCTCCGGGGGGAGCAGCGGCACCGGTGAGGGCCGTTCCGGCGGCGGTTCGGCCGGGACCCCGTCGGCCACCCCGAGCGGCCGCCCGTCCGGCTCCCCGGAGCCCGAGCACACCACTTCCGCCGCGACCGTCCCGCCGGGCCCGGAGCCCTCGACCGGCAGCTCCGGTTCCTCGGCCCCGAGCCCGCACGCGGGTACGCATTAGCGGGCTGGCCAGGGCATTTGCCTCTGATCCCGAGGTTCGTCTATGGTGGTAGATCGTTCGTTTGATTCATTTGATTGGCGCCCTATTCCCCGGCGCCCTTGGCGCGTTCCGGCGATCCGTGGCTGACCGCATAGAGGCGGTTGTGAAACAGAACCCCGGACTTTGGCGCGTGCCACTTCCGGAAGGTTTTGCATGTCTCTCGTTGACGACGCCCGCTTCGCCATGCCCGCGAACGAGGCTGCCGCCGATGTCACCGACACCACCGACACCACCGAACTGACCGCCGAGGCCGCCGAGCTGGCCGCCGAGGTCACCGAGACCGCCGTCGAGGCCACCGAGGAGCCGGCGGAGGCCGCCGAGCCCACGATCACCTTCGGCGACCTGGGCCTGCACGACGACGTCGTGCGCGCCCTCGCCAAGCGCGGCGTCACCACCCCGTTCCCGATCCAGGCCGCGACCATCCCGGACGCCCTGGCCGGCAAGGACGTGCTGGGCCGCGGCCGCACCGGCTCCGGCAAGACCCTCAGCTTCGGCCTGCCGCTGCTGACCCGCCTGGCCGACGGCGAGCGCACCAAGCCCAAGCACCCGCGCGGCCTGATCCTGGTCCCGACCCGTGAGCTGGCCATGCAGGTGGCCGACGCCCTGGAGCCGTTCGGCTCGGTCCTCGGCCTCAAGCTCAAGGTCGTCTGCGGCGGCACCTCGATGTCCAACCAGATCTACGCGCTGGAGCGCGGTGTCGACGTCCTGGTCGCCACCCCCGGCCGTCTGCGCGACCTGCTGAACCGCGGCTCCGCCAAGCTGGCCGACGTCAAGACCGTCGTCCTCGACGAGGCCGACCAGATGGCCGACATGGGCTTCCTGCCCGAGGTCACCGAGATCCTCGACCAGGTGCCGGCCGGCGGCCAGCGCCTGCTGTTCTCCGCCACCCTGGAGAACGAGATCGACACCCTGGTCAAGCGCTACCTGAAGAACCCGGTCACCCACGAGGTCGACCCGTCGGCCGGCGCGGTCACCACCATGACCCACCACATCCTCGTGGTGAAGCCCAAGGACAAGGCGCCGATCACCAACGCGATCGCCGCCCGCAAGGGCCGCACGATCATCTTCGTCCGCACCCAGATGGGCGCCGACCGGGTCGCCGAGCAGCTGATCGAGGCCGGTGTGAAGGCCGACGCGCTGCACGGCGGCATGACCCAGGGCGCCCGTACCCGCGTCCTCGGCGACTTCAAGGACGGCTACGTCAACGTCGTCGTCGCCACCGACGTCGCCGCCCGCGGCATCCACGTCGACGGCATCGACCTGGTCCTCAACGTGGACCCGGCCGGCGACCACAAGGACTACCTGCACCGCTCCGGCCGCACCGCCCGGGCCGGCCGCTCCGGCGCCGTCGTCACCCTGGTGCTGCCGCACCAGCGCCGCGGCGTGTTCCGCCTGATGGAGGACGCGGGCGTCGACGCCAGCCGCCACATCCTGGACCACGCCTTCGACGCCGAGGTCGCCAAGATCACCGGCGCCCGCTCGCTCACCGAGGTCCAGGCCGAGAGCGCGGCCGGCATCGCCGGTGCCGCCGAGCGCGAGCTCGCCGACATGACCCGCCAGCTGGAGCGCGCGCAGCGCCGCGCCACCGAGCTGCGCGAGGAGGCCGACCGCCTCGCCGCCCGTGCGGCGCGCGAGCGGGCCGAGCTGGGCATCGAGGACGAGGCCCCGGCCGAGGCCGAGGAGACCGGCGCGGAGACCGCCCAGGCCGAGGCCGTCGTCGAGGCTCCGGCCGCGGCGCCGCAGTCGGAGGAGCGCGCCCCGTCCTACCGCGAGGCCCGCAGCGAGCGTCCGGCCTTCACCCGTGACCGGGACCGTGACGACCGCCGTTCCGGTGGTTTCGGCGGTGGCCGTGACCGCGACCGCGACGACCGCCGTTCCG
>NZ_JBEOSV010000014.1:19179-58034 GCF_040303245.1 Kitasatospora sp. NPDC096077
GGTGGCTTCGGCGGTGGCCGTGACCGTGACGACCGTCGCTCGGGCGGTTTCAACCGTGACGACCGTGGCGGCGAGCGCGGTGGCTTCAACCGTGACCGCGGTGGCTTCGGCGGTGGCCGTGACCGTGACGACCGTCGTTCCGGTGGTTTCAACCGTGACGACCGTGGCGGCGAGCGCGGTGGCTTCAACCGTGACCGCGGTGGCTTCGGCGGTGGCCGTGACCGTGACGACCGTCGCTCGGGCGGTTTCAACCGTGACGACCGTGGCGGCGAGCGCGGTGGCTTCAACCGTGACGACCGTGGTGGCGACCGCGGCGGCCGCTCCTTCGGCGACCGTCCGGCCCGCTCCTTCGGCGACCGTCCGTCCTTCGGCCGGGACCGCGACGAGCGCGGCGGCAGCAGCCGTCCGTTCGCCCGCCGCGACGACCACCGCTCCGGCGGCCGTCCGCAGTCCGACCGCGGTGGCTTCAACCGTGACCGTGGCGGCTTCGGCGGTGGCCGTGACCGCGACAACTCCAACGGCGGCGGCTTCAACCGCGACGACCGCAAGCCGCGCTGGAAGAACTGACGTCGTACGGCTGGCCGAACGGTCGGCTGAACGGCTGACCGAACGGTTCAGCTGACCGGCTCGGTCGCGCGACATCCGCGACACACACGAAGGGCCCGCTCCGTCCCCCGGAGCGGGCCCTTCGTGTTTCCCCCGGCGTCCCCCCGGACACCCCCCCGACACCTCGGTACCGCGCTCCCCCCGAGGTGTTGTTCTGGAGGTGAGAATAACCTGTGGCGCGCGGTGGGGCCAGTCCCGTAGCGTCACGGACATGAGCAGCAGACTGCATGACGTGGCACGAGTGAACGAGGAGATCGCCGCGCGGGGGAGCTACCGGACGGCCGGGGGCGCACTCGTGGAGGTGGGGGAGCGGTTGGCCGCGGCGCGGGCCGGCACGGTGTCGTACGCGCCGGACGGCCTGGACGCGCTGCTGGCGGCGGGGGAACGCGGCCCGCTGACCGGGCGGGTGGCGGTGACGGCGGAGGGCAGCGTGGCGGCCGCCGGGCGGCTGGTCGCGGCCGGGGCCGGGCCGGTCGGGGTGCTGAACTTCGCGTCCGCGCGCAACCCCGGCGGCGGGTACCTGCGCGGCGCCCGCGCCCAGGAGGAGGACCTGTGCCGCAGCGCCCTGCTGTACAGCTGCCTGGTCGAGGCGCCGGACTACTACGAGGCGCACCGGGCCTCGACGGACCTGCGGTACAGCCACCGGGTGATCGTCTCGCCCGACGTCCCGGTGATCCGGGACGGCCGCGGTGACCTGCTGGCCCGGCCGTACCCGGTCACCTTCCTGACCTCGCCCGCGCCCAACGCCGGTCAGCTGGAACGGCGTTCGGCCGGTACGGACGTCCGGGGCGTGCTCGCCGAGCGGGCCCTGCGGGTGCTCGCCGCGGCCGCCCGGCACGAGGTGCGGGCCCTGGTGCTCGGCGCCTGGGGCTGCGGGGTCTTCGGCAACGACCCGGCCCAGGTCGCCGAGGCCTTCGAGGGCGCGCTGGCCCGCTACGGGGGCGCGTTCGAGCAGGTGGTGTTCGCGGTCTGGGACCGCTCGCCGGTCTCGGCGAACCGGGCCGCCTTCGAGGCCCGGTTCGGCGCGGAGGTCCGGCCGTAGGTCCGGCCCGGGCTCAGCGCTTGCGGGCGACCGGCACCGAGCGGGACGGCATCAGCGCTTGCGGGCGGCCAGCACGGTCGCGGCCGTGGAGGCCGCCGCGACCACCCCGGTGACCGCGAAGACGGACGGCCAGGCGCCGATCCGCTTCGCCAGCGGGTGCGAGCCGCCGAAGGCCGCCACGTACAGGCCGGTCAGCGCCGCCGCGGCGGCCGTGCCCGAGCTGCGGCGCCACTGCGCGGCCGCCCCGGCACCGGCCACCGCCAGCACCGCGCCGCCCAGTTCGCGTCGTCCGCTCCAGCGGGCCACGCCGTAACCGCCGACCAGACCGCTCGCCGCGGTCAGCGCGGCGGGCGCGGCGGCCGCGAGCGCGTTCGGGACCTTCGCCATCGTCGACTCCACTCGTATCCACGCGTAGGGGGTTCGCGTTCCGGCTTCCGACCCTAACCCGGCGAACGGGCCGGGTGGCCGGGGGCCTCCGGCCCGGCTCCGGGGCCGTTCCCCTCAGGCCGACACCGTCCGTGCACCAGCACCGCTCGTGGACCGGAAACGCCCCCGCGGTTCGGCCCGGTGACGGATACTCGCGCGGTGACCGTGCCCCACCGCCCCTTCGCGTCCTCCGTCCCCGCCGCTGCCGCCGATGTCCGCGGGCGGGCCCAGCCGGCCCTGAAGGTGGCGCCGCTGGAGCTCTTCCTGGACCTCGTGTTCGTCTTCACCATCACCCAGCTCACCGGCAGCCTGGTCCACCACCTCACCCTCGGCGGCTTCGCCCAGGTGCTGGTGATGCTGGGGGTGATCTGGTGGATGTACGACGCCTTCATCTGGCTGACCAACGCGATGCCGCCGCGCACCCACGGGCGGCGCGGGCTGCTGATGCTGGCGATGGGCGCCTTCCTGGTGATCTCGCTGTCGGTGCCGCACGCCTTCGAGGGCAGCGGCGCCGCGTTCGGCTGGGCGTACCTGGTGGTGGTCGCCGTGCACACCGGGATGTTCGCCGCCGCCGGGGTGGCACCCGCCGCGGTGCTCGGGATGGGCGCCGCCAACCTGGTCGTCGGTGGCCTGGTGGTGGCCGGCGGCTACTTCACCGGGACGGTCCAACTCGGCTTCTGGACGGCCGCCTTCGCGATGCAGTACGTCACCACCAAGGCGGCCCGGCTGCCCGAGTTCCGGCTGCGCGCGGACCACTTCGTGGAGCGGCACGGACTGATCGTGATCATCGCGTTCGGCGAGTCGGTGATCGCCATCGGGGTCGGCGCCGGAGCCGCCGGCCTCGGCCCGGCGCTGATCGCCGTCGCGCTGCTCAGCCTGACCGTCTGCGTCGGCCTCTGGTGGGCGTACTTCGGGCACGACGACGACGCGCGCGCCGAGCACCACATGGCCGCGCTGCCCTCCGACGAGCGCAACCGGGCGGCCGTCACGGTCTACTACCTCGGCCACTTCGGGCTGCTGCTCGGCGTGCTGCTGTTCGCGGCCGGGGTGAAGTCGGCGACCGCCCACCCCGCCGACCCGATCACCCTGCCGCAGGCCGCCGCGCTGTCCGGCGGCATCACGCTGTACCTGGTGGTGAACACCGCCGTCCGGCGCTTCTTCGGACTGCGGCCCAACCGGGCCCGGCTGATCGGCGCGGTCCTGGTCGCGGCGACCGTCCGGCTGGGCACCGGGGTGTCGGCGCTCGCCCAGGTCGCCGCCGTGGTCGTGGTGCTGGCGGCGGTCTTCGGCCACGAGGCGCGCTGTCGGTCCCGGGTGGGAGACTCCGAACGTGACTGACGAGACCAGCGGGGCGACCGGGGCGGCCGCCCCGGTCACCGAGGGCCGCTACCGGATCCGCAACATCGGCAGCGGCCTGCTGCTGGAGGTCGCCGAGGCCTCCCGGCGCAGCGGTGCCCGCGTCCGCCTGGGCGCGGACGACGGCTCCGACGCCCAGCTCTGGCAACTCGCCGCCGTCCACCCCGGCGGCGCGCTCTTCCACATCGAGAACGCCGGCAGCGGCAAGCGCCTCGACGTCACCGGCGCCTCCCCGGAGGACGGCGTCCCGATCCAGCAGTGGTCCGCCAACGCCTTCGGCGCCCAGGAATGGCTGCTGGAGGCCCACGTCGACGCCCCGGGCACCTACACCGTCACCAGCTTCATCAGCGGCAAACCGCTGACCGCCCCGGCCACCCCGGACGCCCCCGTCCAGCAGTGGGAGGACGTCGACGCCCCCACCCAGTGGTGGCGCTTCGAGTGCGCCTGAGGCCCGGGCGCTCAGGCGCTCAGACCGACAGGTTGGCGCGGACGGCGGCCAGGTCGGCGGCGGTGAGGCCGGCGGCGTGGAGGTAGTCGGGGACGGAGCCGTGGTGGGTGCGGATCCAGGCGAGGGAGGAGGCGATGAGGTCGGCGTTGATCGGGCGGGAGATGCGCTCGGTGCCGGTCTCGTCGACGTAGGGGGTGGGGCCCTGGTCCAGGCCGAGGCCGACGTTGGAGCGCAGGAAGTCGGCGGTGATGTCGGCGTCGGAGGCGCCGAGCAGGGACTGCAGGACGGCGATGGTGAGGCCGGTGCGGTCCTTGCCGACCGCGCAGTGGACGACCACCGGGAGGGCGTCCGGGGCGGCCAGTCGGCGGACGACGGCGGCGAGCGACGGGCCGGCGTAGGCGGGCATGAAGGTGTAGAGGTCGGCCTGGTCCTCGGGCCAGGGCCGGTCGAGGTCGTCGCGGTTGGCGGGCAGGGTCGGCAGGTGGAGGGACTCGTGGTCGAGGCCGTGCCGCTGGTCCGGCCAGACCTCCAGTTCCTCCTGGCTGCGCAGGTCGATCACCGTCCGCAGGCCGAGGTCCTTGAGCTTGCGGGCACCCTCCTCGGTGAGCGTGTGGAGGGAGCCGGAGCGGTAGAGCACGCCCCGGCGCAGCGCGCCGATCCCGCCCGCGTCACGGAAGTTGCGCACGCCGGGGATCTCGATGAAGGCATCGGTCATGGCCCCCACCGTACGGGTGCGGACGGGAGCGGGGGAAGGAAACCCGAGGGGGCTGTTCGGCGGCGGATGAGTGCGTCAGCGCCCGCCGGAGACCTCCAGGAACGCCCCGGTGGTGTACGAGGCGGCCGGGGAGAGCAGGAAGAGGATCGCCTCGGCGACCTCCTCGGGCTCCCCGCCGCGCCGCATCGGCAGGTTGGGGGCGACCCGGTCGACCCGGCCCGGTTCGCCGCCGAGGGCGTGGATGCCGGTGTGGATCAGGCCCGGGCGCACGCAGTTGACCCGGATGCCCTCGGCGGCGACCTCCAGGGCCAGGCCGCGGGTCATCGAGTCCAGGGCGCCCTTGGCGGCCGCGTAGTCGACGTACTCGTTCGGCGAGCCGATCCGGGAGGCGGCCGAGCCGACGTTGACGATGGCGCCGCCGCGCCCGCCGTGCCGGGTGGACATCCGGCGGACGGCCCGGGCGGCGCAGAGGAACGGGCCGGTGATGTTGGCGGCCCAGATCCGGTTCAGCCGGTCCTCGTCGAGGTCCTCCAGCCGGCGCTGCCGCTCCAGCGTGCCCGCGTTGTTCACCAGGCCGGTGAGCGGCCCGAGTTCGGCGTCCACGGTGGCGAACAGCCGCTCCACCTCGGCGGTGCGGCTGACGTCGGCCCGGACGGCGATCGCGGTGCCGCCCTCGGCCCGGACCGCGTCCACCACGGCGGCGGCCGAGGCCTCGTCCGTACGGTAGTTGACGCAGACCCGGTGGCCGCGGCGGGCGGCCAGCAGGGCGGTGGCGGCGCCGATGCCGCGGCCGGCGCCGGTGATGAGCAGGACGTCGTCGGTGCTGGTGGTCGCCATGGGCCGTACGCTACCCGGCGACCCGGCCCGGCATGCCCGCGGCTCGGCGCAGGGCGGCTCAGCGCAGGGCGGCTCGGCGCAGGGCGGCGATCTTCGGGGCGCGGCTCTTCGGCGAGTCGAGGCTGAAGCCGCGGGCGTCGCCGAGCTCGTCCCGGACGAACGCCTCGGTGCGGGCCACCGCCGCGCGCAGCGCGTCGTTGGGCGGGACGAAGGACTGGTGGACGATCTCGGCCCGCTCGGTGTCGTACTCCCACAGGCCGACGATCCGGCCGCGGTCCAGGACCAGGTGGGTCTGCGGGTCGGTCTCGCCGCTGAAGGCGCGCCCGGCCCGGCCGGCGGGCAGCGGGCGGGCGGCGTCGGCCGGGTCGAGCAGCCGGGGCAGGTCGCGGTGCAGCAGGTGGATGCCGTCGATGCCGGCCAGCAGGGTGTAGTGCGGCTCGGTCGGTACCTCGAACCCGGCGAACTCCTCGGCGAGTTCGGGCGGCAGCAGCAGCTCGGAGCCGGGCTCGACCGGGACCGGACCGGCCTCGGCGACGGCCGCGCGGGCGGTGGCCGCGGAGAAGCCGGAGAACCAGCGGAAGTGCCCGAGGGTGGCCGGGCCGGCCCAGGAGAAGTAGCGGCGGGCGAGGTCGACGGCGCCCCCGGCGGCCGGCTGGTCCCAGCCGACGTAGCCGTAACGCTGCTGGTCCAGGCGGCCGTTGACCGGCACCCGGCGGATCCGGCCGCGGGACTGCATCAGCCCGAGGGCGAGCGGCAGGGTGGTCGACAGGCCGCGCTTGCGGCCCGCCTCGCCGAGCGGCCGGACGGCGTCGCCGACCGCCTCCCGGATGGTGGTCGGGTCGAGCGTCGCGCCGCCGGCCAGGGCCCGTTCGACGGCCAGGCAGAGCTGCTCCACCTCGTCCCGGCCGACGCCCAGGTGCTTCTCCGCGGCGGCCAGTTCACCCGCCGGGGCGGCCGCGCCGGCCGCCAGGCCGAGCGCGAAGTCGACGGCGGGCAGCACATAGGTGCAGCCGCGCGCCGAGGGCAGCTCGTGCACCGCCAGGGCGGCCACCGCCGCGTCCACCTCCGCCCGGCCGAGCCCGGCCCGGGCGAACAGGCCCAGGTACGGGGCCGCGCCGCCGACCGAGCGGGCCCAGCCGGTGGCGGCCAGGACCTCGGCGGCGGACGCCCCGGGGTGTGGGCGGTCCAGCCACTGCCGGTGCGACCACCAGGCCCGCAGCTTCTCGGTGTCGATCCCACGGCTGTGCTCCATCCGTCCAGTATCGGCGGCCGGGCGGGCCCCGGACCGGAAATCGCTCGCCCGGCGCGGCCGGTTCCGGAGAGGATGCGGTACCCGGTCGTCACAGGTGAGCGAGAGGAGAACGCATGTCCGCCCCCGGTGCGACCCTGCCCTCCGGCACCGTCCTGCTGTCCGGCGTCGTCGGCTCCACCGCGTACGGCTTCGCCCACGCCGGCTCCGACATCGACCGGCTCGGCCTGTTCGCCGTCCCCACCGAGGAGTTGCACGGCCTGCACCGCCCGGCCGAGTCGCATGTCGGCACCGCGCCGGACGTCACCCTGCACGAGGCCGCCAAGTGGTGCCGGCTGGCACTGTCCTGCAACCCGACCGCCTCCGAACTCGTCTGGCTGCCCGAGGAGCTGTACGAGACCACCACCCCGCTCGGCCGGGAACTGGTCGGGATCCGGTCGAGCTTCCTCAGCGCGCCCGCCGTCCGCAAGGCCTATCTCGGTTACGCGGACCAGCAGTTCCGCAAGCTGCTGACCCGCGACACCACCGACCCGGCCACCCGCCGCCGGGCCGCCAAGCACGCCCGGCACCTGGTCCGGCTGGTCGAGCAGGCCGTCCGGCTGCACCGCACCGGCCGCAATCTGATCCGCCTCCCCGACCCGGAACGCGTCCGCGACCTCGGCGGACGCATCGCCGACCACCCCGCCACCGCCGAACACCTGCTCGCCGACGCCGCCGACCGGCTGGCCCGCCCCGGCGTGCTCCCCGAGGCCCCCGACCCCCGCCCCGCCGAGGCCTGGCTGCGCCGCGTCCGGGCCGCCCACTACAGCCCGCCCTACTGCCCGCCCTACAGCTCGGCTCAAGCCGCACCCCCGGCCCCCGGCGCGCCCGGCCAATCCACTGGCGGAGCCCTGGGGCCCACCGGGTAGGATCGCCGTGGCCCTTCCCACCCGGGTGCCTCCGGTAGGCAGGGCCTCGGGCCACTAGCTCAATTGGCAGAGCTGCGGACTTTTAATCCGTAGGTTCAGGGTTCGAGCCCCTGGTGGCCCACCCGATGGACCGCTTGTGACGAAGGGCGTCCTCCCCAGGGAGGACGCCCTTCGTCACAAGCGGTGTGAAGCGGTCGGGGTGCTCAGCGGCCGACGCCGACGGCGACGGAGTCGATGACGCCCTGCCAGACCCGCCGGTACCCCTCGCGCAGCGGGCCGCCGGCCAGGTCGAGGATCTCCGAGGCGGCCGCGATCAGTGGCGCGGTGTCCTGCGAGGCGCCCAGCCCGGCGTAGGCGTCGAGCAGCGCAGCCCCGCGCTCGGGGTCCGCCTCCAGCAGCCGGCGCGGCAGCCACTTGCCGCTGCCCGTCCAGGCCCGGTGGTGGTCGCACAGCAGGTCGGCGGCGGTGGTCACCACCACCCCGGCGGTGACCAGTAGTTCGACCGGGGCGGTGGCGTCGGCCAGGTCGTCCAGCGCGTCCGTCAGGCCGTAGCGCTTTGTCTCGACGGTCTCCGGTTCCAGAGCGGGCGGGCCCTGGCGCAGGTCCTCCTCCGCCAGGGCGCGGGCCCGCCCGGCCTCGCCTTCCACGTCGACCAGCACCAGGCCGGTGGCATACATGTTCTGCAGCACGGCGCGCCGGGTGGCGACGTCCACGGCGAAGAGGTCACGCAGGCCGGCCCGTGTGTGGACGAAGAGCTCCACGACCCGGCCCTCGAAGCGGAGCGTCTCCCGGTGGGTCTCGCCGCCACTGGCGATCAGGACGGCGAGGTCGAGGTCGCTGTTGGAGCCCGCCCGCCCCGAGACGGTGGATCCCGCCAGGACCACGGCGAGCGCCTCGGGGAAGCGGTCGCGGACGAGGCGCCGCGCTTGGTCGATCGGATCATGGTGCATCCGACCACGGTCCCACAGCCCACGGGCGCGTCACACCTTCGGGGCCGGGTCCCGGTAGACGGAGGCCCCGAGCGCCGGGAGCCGTTCGACGGCGTCGACGTCGAACTCCACCGCGTCGTGGCGGGTGAGCACGGCCCGCAGCGCTTCCTCCAGGGCCACCTGAGCGATGCCGGCCCCGAGACAGAAGTGGCGCCCGTGGCCGAAGGCCAGCGAGGTGCCGCCGCCCTGCGGGGCGTCCGGCGTGTCCGCGGTGCCGCCGTCCATGGCCTCGACCGCGGCCGCCCAGGCGAGGACGCCGACCACGCGCTCCCCGGCCCCGATCTCCCGGCCGTGGAAGGCGATCGGGCACCGGGAGCGACGGGGGGCGAAGTGGAACCCGGTGTCGTGGCCCAGGCAGAGCTCCACCAGCCCGGCGAAGTCCCCGGCGGCGGCCGCCTGTTGGGCGTGCGAGGAGTGCCGGACGAATCGCAGGGCGCCGATCAGCGCGTGGGAGGTCGGGTCCAGCGCGCCGGTGACGATCTGCATGTAGACGGCGGCCAGTTCGCGCGGGGAGAGCTCCACTCCGGCCGCGTCCAGCTCGGTCAGCAGCCAGTCCGCCCCGGTGCGGCCGCGCTCCGCCAGCCACTCCTCCAGTTCCCCGATCCGGTCCAGGGCGGCGCGGGCCATCCCGACGTCCTGGCCGTCGTTGGAGAGGTAGCCGATGGTCGCAGCGGTCATCGACCGCAGCCGGTCCACCTCGTCAGCGGACAGTCCCAGCAGCAGGGAGAGCATCGCTTCGCTCACCGGACGGGCGAAGGTGGCGACCGGCCTGCGGGTATCGGCCCGGTCGACGATCTCGGCGAAGGCGGATCGGAAGGCCGGCCGCAGCTGCTCGGCGCGGGCACGGGAGAAGGACCGGCGCAGCGCCTGGCTGGCGGTGCGCTGGGTGGGCTCGTCGGAGAACACCGGCCAGTGGCCGAGGAAGGCCTCCAACTCCTCGACGGCCTCGGCTCCCGGGGTGCCCGGCAGCCCGGGTTCCAGCGGGGAGGCGCCGCGGGCGGCGAATCGGCGGTCCGTCAGCACCTCGCGGACGTGCGCCGGGTCGGTGACGTACCAGGAGCGGGTGGGCTCGTGCCAGGTGGCCGCCTCGCCGGCGGCCCACAGCATCGAGTAGGCCCGGTACGGGGCGGTGGTGAGCAGCCGGTCGACGGTTCCGTGGGCGGGGCAGCGGGCCTCTTCGGGCGTGGCCGGCGCGGTATCGGGTCCGCGGGGTGGTCGGGGGGGTCCGGGCATGGGCGGAGCTGACCTTTCTGGCGGTGGCGCTTCCGGTCGGGCCGGGCGGGTGTCGGGTCGGGCCGGGGGAGGGACGGGGACGGCCGATCGGGCGTCGGGGAGGGCATCGAAGCGCAGGGTGACGTGCCCGTCCGCCTCCGCGGTGAGTTCGGCGGTCCGGCGCAGGGCGATCGACATGATCGGGTCGACGTGGCCGAACGGGAGGTCGGCCACCACGGGGATCGCCAGCGGTCCGGTCACCTCGCGCAGCCGCTTGAGGACGGTGCCGGTGTCGATCCCGATCCCGCGCGGGATCCGCCCCAGGGCGAGGCCCCGGAGCAGGCCGAACTCCCTTTGCTGGCTCAGCTGGTGGACCAGCCGCAGGGCCTGCCATTCGAGCGCGCTGTCGGAGATCTCGACCAGCAGGATGCGTCCGGAGAGCCGGGGCCAGTACCGCGTCCCGGCGTGCGACATCAGAGTCTCCAGGTTGAGCGCGAGAACCTCGCCGCGCCCGACTCCCTCCCGGATCACGACGGGGGCGGGGGCCCGCACCTCGGCCCGCCGCACGCCGTCCTCGGTCTCCCATCGGCGCCGCTCGTCGATCCTGGTGTCGGCCCACGACGCCTCGTAGGCCTCGCCACGGGTGGCCTGGAACAGCGAGTCCAGGGAGTACCGGCGGACGCCCCCGAATTCGCCGAACTGCGGGAGCACAGCCGGGCCGTAGACGCTGGCCAGCCCGGCCCGCTCGCTGAGCAGCAGGTGGAAGGAGCTGGTGTCGCTGTAGCCGATGAACCACTTGGGATTGGCCCGGATCAGCCCCAGGTCCACGGAGTCCAGCAGCTGGTGCGAGGCCCAGCCCCCGATCGCCGACACGATCGCGGAGACGTTCGTGTCGGCGAACCCGCGGTGGAGGTCCGCGAGTCGGGTGGCGACCGTCTCCGCACAGGGCTTGCGCCCGTCGCTGACGTGGCTGCCGAGCTGGACCCTGAACCCGCTGCGCTCCAGTTCCAGGACGCCCCGCCGGAGCCGCGGACCGAACCTGGACGCGGTGTTGGAGGACAGGGACACCACCAGGATCTCGTCGCCGCGTCTCAACGGCGGCGGAAAGGCGACTCCCGGCATGTCAGTCGTCGCTGTCCGCCCGCGGGGCGGCGGTGGGGCCGGCGGTCTCGCGGGAGGCGATGGTGGCGCGGATCCGCTCTGCGATCAGGTCGAGCGGGACGTCCGACTCCTGAGAGCCGTCCCGGAACCGCAGCGAGGCGGTCCCCGCGGCCACGTCCCGGTCGCCGGCGACCACGACGAAGGGGGCACGCAGGCGCTGGGCGTTGAGGATCTTCTTCGGCAGCCGGTCGCTGGAGGCGTCCAGCTGGGTGCGCACGCCGGTCTCCCGCAGGCCGTCGAAGAATTCCGACAGGTACTGGGTGTGGCCCGCCTCGGCGTCGGCGCGCACCGGCACGCCGGCCACGTGGACGGGGGCCATCCACGCCGGGAACTGCCCGCCGTAGTGCTCGATGAGCACGCCGAGGAAGCGTTCCAGGGAACCGAAGAGCGCGCGGTGGATCATCACCGGCCGGACCCGGGAGCCGTCGGCCGCCTGGTAGGACAGCTCGAAGCGGGCTGGAGTCTGGAAGTCCAGCTGGATGGTGGACATCTGCCAGTTGCGGCCGAGCGAGTCCCGCACCTGAACGCTGATCTTGGGGCCGTAGAACGCCGCGCCGCCCGGGTCCGGCACCAGCTCCAGGCCGGTGGAGTCGGCGGCGGCGACCAGGGCGCTGGTCGCGTTCTCCCAGTCTTCGGCGCTGCCGATGAACTTGTCGGAGTCGTCGCGGGTGGAGAGTTCGAGGTAGAAGTCGCGCAGGCCGAAGTCGCGCAGCAGGTCCAGCACGAAGGCGAGGACCGTCTTCAGCTCCTCCTGGATCTGCTCCTGGGTGCAGAAGATGTGGGCGTCGTCCTGGGTCATGTTCCGAACCCGGGTGAGGCCGTGCAGGGTGCCCGAGCGCTCGTATCGGTGGACCGACCCGAACTCGAAGAGCCGCAGCGGCAGTTCCTTGTAGGAGCGGCCGCGGTTCTTGAACACCACGGCGTGCATGGGGCAGTTCATGGCCTTGAGGTAGTACTCGCTGCCGTCCACCGCCATGCCGGGGAACATTCCGTCGGCGTAGTACGGCAGGTGCCCGGAGCGCAGGAAGAGTTCCTCCTTGGCGATGAACGGGGTGTTGATCAGGGTGTAGCCGGACCGGCGGTGCTTGTCGAGCGAGTAGCGCTGCATCTCGTCGCGGATCGCGGCGCCGTTCGGCAGCAGGATCGGCAGGCCGGGGCCGATCTCGTCGGCGAAGGTGAAGAGCTCCATCTCGGAGCCGAGGCGGCGGTGGTCCCGGCGGGCGGCCTCCTCCAGGAAGGCGCGGTGGCGGGCCAGGGCGTCCTCGTCCGGCCATGCGGTGCCCTTGATCCGCTGAAGGCTCTCGTTGGCCTCGTCGCCCTGCCAGTAGACGGCGGAGGAGGAGGTCAGCTCGAAGGCGGTCAGGTAGCCGGTGTCGGGGGCGGTCACCTCGGTGTCGACCCCGGTCCACAGCGGTTCGGCACCCTCCGGGCCGACCAGCAGGCGGAACGCGCCGGGCGCGTCCTGGTCGAGTGCCGCGTCGGCGATCTCGCGCAGGAACCGGTTGCCGGCCGCCGCCCCGTCGGCCTCCTCGGCGGAGGTGACCCGGAGGGCGTTGACCGGCAAACGGCGCTTGGCGATCCGGCGCATCCGCTTGTCGAGCCGCTTGAGCACCTCGGGGGTGACCGGCGCCAGGTTGGCGAAGTCGGCGTGGAAGCCGTCCTCGTCCGGGGCCGAGCCCGCCGGCAGGGCGTCGGGGAACTCCTCGCGGACGGCCATGGCCAGCACCAGGGCCGCGGTGGCCCGGAGCACCCGCAGGCCGGCCGTGCTCTCCGCGGTCAGTACCCGGGCCTCGCCCGCCTCGGCGAACGGCCGGCGAAGCGGCTCGGTTCGGCCGGCCACCTCGACGGCGACGACCGTGTCCGGGCGGCCGACGGTGCGGGCCTCCTTCCGGAGCAGGGTGAGAGGGGAGGTCTCCGCTTCCACGGAGAGCGGGAGGTGGGGGTCCTGCTCCAGGACCGGTGCTGCAGCCATTGTTCTGTGTCTCCGTCGCGGTGGCTTGACGTGGTGGTGCGGTGGGGGTGGCGCTACTTGCGCACGAGGTGGAAGACGAGGTCGCCGGGGTACGGGCCCTTGCCGAACGGGGTGCCCCGGTAGTCCGAGTCGACCCGGACGACCTCGAACCCGGCGCGCTCGATGAGCGGGACCACTTCGCCGAGGAAGTAGTAGCGGGTGTGGTAGTGCCAGTGGAGGTCGTAGGTCCCGCCCTCGGGCGTGAAGACCGTGTAGTCCTCCTCGACGAACTGGGTCTGCCGGAAGTGGTCCCGGTCGTTGACGTTGACCGTGCGTTCGATGCGGTGGCCGTCGCCGTCCTCGAAGACCTGGGAGGCGATCAGGCCGGTCCGGGCGAGCAGCGGGACCGAGGGGTTGAACAGGTCGAAGACGAAGACCCCGCCCGGCCGCAGGCTCCGGGCGACCCGGTTCAGGCAGGCCTCGAACTCGACCGGGTCGGTGACGTGCTGGAACACCCGGAAGGGGGCGATCGCCAGGTCCAGGTCCTCGCCCTCGAAGTCCTGGATGAGCTCGCAGCGGGTCTCGACCGTGTCGATGCCCCGGGCGCGCAGGCTGTCCTCCAGGACCTCGACCTCGTCGGCGTCCATGTCCACCGCGATGATGCGGGTGTCGGGCAGGCGCTCGGCCAGCTTGAGGGTCACCCGTCCGGTTCCGCAGCCGAACTCCGCCAGGCGGAGTGGCGCGGCCTTGACGGCCTGCTCCAGATAGAACTCCACGTCCTCGGTGCGGGTCTCGTACACGAGGTCGTACACGGACGCGACGTTCCGGTACTTCGGGTCGTTGACGCTCTTCGGGTCGTTCGGGTCGTTCGGGTTGTTCGCGTTGTCGTGGTTCAGGTCCACAGGTTGTTCTCCAGGTGTTCTGACCAGAGGCCGTCGAGGTCGGCCCGGGGGAATCCCTCCGCCGCGTACAGGCCGGCCAGCCAGGTGCGGAGCTGCGACCGGCCCACGCCGGAGCGGGTGACGGCGGTGCGGCAGGCTTCCAGGTACTTGCGCAGGAGCTTGGTCCTGGCGTCCCGGTTGCACGGCCGCAGTCCCTCGCCCCACAGCACCGCGGTGACCAGGAAGGCGTCCTGGAGGTGCCGGTCGGCCCAGTGGTCGGCGGTCGGCCCGGTCGGGAACGGGAAGGCGTCGAGCACGTGGTCGAGGCCGAGCCGGGCCCGCAGGACGGTGGTGTCGCCGAAGCCGATCTCGGTGAACGGCTCGGTGACGGGCCCTGTCCCGCCGGGGGTGAAGTCGATGTAGTTGCCGACGTCGTCGTACTCGCCGGTCATCGGGTGGCGCAGTGCGACGTTGAAGTTGACGCCCTGGACGCCGGGGATGCCGACGGTGTGGGTGTAGTACTGCGGTGCCCGGCTGTCCCACTCGACCCGGACGTGCTCCGTGAAGACCCCGATCGCCGGGAACAACCCGCGGTGGGCGCGGCTGGCGCGGACCAGCACGTCCCCGGGGGCGAACCGGCAGTGGTCGAGGAAGAAGGCCAGGGTGTGTTCGGCGGGAGCCGTCCCGGACCCGGCCGGGAGCACGATCGAGAAGTTGGTGAAGTGGCCGCCCCAGGTGAACGGGGTCACGCAGTCGCCGAGCGTCCTGAGGTTCTGCGTTCGGACCGCGGGCTGGACCGCCAGGATGCCGCCCGCCGGGACTCCGCCCGGGATCCAGGGCTTCAGCGCGCTGATCGAGGATCCGACGAGGTGGACCGAGCGGTCGGCGCCGGAGGTGATGCCCACCGCCGGCACCTGCCGGGCGTGCGGGTAGGCGGCGACGAAGTCGTCGGCGATCCGCCTCCGCAGGGCCGTCGTGGTTGCGCTTTCGCCGTCGGCCCCCGACTTTCGGCCGGGGGCCGTGAGAACGGACCCGGCCACGGCTAGGGGGCCAGGGTGAGGCCGTTGAGGCGGGGCACCAGCTGGAGGTCGCGGATGTCGTCGTGGCGCAGCAGCCACATGAGCCAGCGCTCGACGCCGAGGCCGAAGCCGGAGGTGAGCATCGGGCGCTCGGACTTCATCCGGACGTACCAGTCGTACTCCTCCTCGGCGACCTCGTGGTGGGCGAGCGCCTTGCGGGTCTGCTCGCCGTCGACGTGCCGCTCGCCGGCGCCGACGACCTCCCCGATACCGAGCAGCAGGTCGGCGCAGCGGGCCTTGTCCGTGCCGGGCTCGTAGGCCTGGTAGAAGGGGACGGACAGGTGGTCGAAGTGGGACAGCCACAGCACCGGGCTGATCTCGTTCATGAGGCGACGCTCGCCGGCCCGGGTGATGGTGCGGAAGCCGGCCGGGTCGTGGCGCACGCACTCCGGGTCGTTGCGCAGGTGCTCGACGGCCTCGTCGACGGTGATCTGCGGGATGACCTCGGTCTCGGCCATTCTGACGATGTGGTCGACGGAGCCGGCCACCGCGGCCAGCTCGCCCTCGAACTCGCGCAGCGCGGCGCGGGCCAACGCGCGGGTGTACTGGCCGACGACCTCCTGGACGTCGGTGAGGCCGCCGATGATCTCGGCCTCGCTGTGGAAGAACTGGTTGAGGTGGGTCTTGTCGGCCTCCTCACCGCGGAAGCTCGGCATGAGGTACCAGGCGCCCTCGGGGGCGATTCGACAGCCGTACTCGAGAAGGAACTGCATCGAGTCGGCCAGGTAGACCTTCTCGCCGAACAGGTCGATCTGGACGGGCAGGCTGTCGCTGCCCAGGCCCATCGGGCTGGAGACCGAGCCGGTGGTGATCGGCAGGTGCAGGTTGAGCGCGCGGCGCTCCTTCCAGAACTCGGCGGTGGTGTGGAGGAGCTGGTCCTGCAGCCGGACCAGGAGCTGCATGGCCGGGTCGTCGAGGATCTTGATGAAACGGTCCGGGTCGGTCACCACGGCGGTGGGCTTCATGCCTGAGGCACCTTTCAGGTGAGAGTGCGGGGACACTGCACATAGTTGACTTATTGGTCGATAAAACGGTCACAAAGTCTTGTCGAGGGCTACGACGCGAAATTCCGCGGTGTAGCCGGCGCCGTCGCCGTCGCGCAGCCAGGTGTCCGGCAGGTCGGGCAGCAGCTCCGTCAACCCGAGGGTGGCAGAGGGGAGTTCGGCGGCCTGACGGGCGGTCCGGGCGAAGAGGCTGACGAGCGGGAGGCTCTCGAAATCGAGGAAAACCGGCTTGTCCTCGGTGGGCGAACGGTAGAAGACGCGTTCCGGCAATCCGGCCGCCGCTCGCCAGGCCCGGGCGGCCAGGAACCGCTCGGCCTCGTCGTGGACGGCCGTCCACGCCAGGTCCGCCGCCGGGAAGGTCCAGGACTCCCGGGAGACCACCAGCCGGTCGATCACGACCCTCGGGCGGTGCGCGCCGGGAGCGAAGGGCTTGAAGCTGTTGACCGCCACCCCGGACAGCACCTCGCCGAGCATCTCCAGCAGGTCGCACCGGAAGCCGCCGTCGGCCGAGCGGACGACCAGGGCGCTGTCCTGCCGGTGGACGGACAGGTCGGCGAGCGTCAGCACCGGGCCGGTCGGTTCGACGCTGGGCGCGCGGAGCGTCCAGTAGGTGTAGTCGGGCGACAGCAGCGCGGACGGCGGCGCCAGGCGGGAGGTGACGGTGGGCCAGTCCTTCGGCGGCACCAGGTAGACCCGCCGGCCGGCGTGGTCGGCCGCGTCCGCGGCGCGCAGCCGCTGCGGCTCCGGGTGCTGCTCGACGAAGACCCGGCTCTCCAGGGTGTTGAGCGCGGTGTGCAGTTCGCCGAGCACGGCCAGCCAGTCCCCCCGCGCCGCGTCGGCCGCGCTCGGCGCCGCGATCATGAGGTCGGGGGAGTGGTGGACCGCCGCCGCCCAGGGCGGCCGGACCGCGGGGAACTCGCGGGCGAAGCGCTCGGCCAGCCGCGCGCCGGTGAAGGCGCGCGGGCCCGGCCCGTCCGCCTCGCCGAGAGCGCGGGCCCACCGCTCCTGGAGCTCGGCGACGGCCGCCCGGACGGGGGCGGGCAGCGCCCGGGCGGAGTAGAAGAGGTGGGGCGTGGCGGCGGCCAGCAGGCGAGCGAGCGGCATGGCCGGTTCCCCGCTGCGGGCCGACCAGCGGTCGAACATGCCGAGAAAAAGCGTCCGGTACCCGTCGGCGATCCGGCCGACCAGCCAGCGTGCGCTGTCCAGGACCAGCCCGAGCGGAGCGGCGAGTTCGTCGCGCAGCTCCGTGCCGAGCCAGACGGTGACGTCGCGCACGCAGTCCTCGTAGACCAGCGTCCGGCCGGCGTAGTTGCGTCCGTGGTGCCGTTCGGCCGCCGTGCCGGTGGCGCTCAGGAAGGCGGCGTTGAGCCCGTCCATGGCGGCGGCGAGCGCCTGGGCGTCCCCGGCCGCCGCGGCGACGGCGTCGCGGGCGCGGCAGAGTCCGTCCAGGACGGCCAGCGCGGACTCGCGCACCGCCGGGTCGCCGATCCGGTCGAGCTTCGCCCGCAGGGTCAGCTCCGGCCGGGCTTCGACCGGGCCCTCCAGGTCGAGTGTGATCAGCTCCCGGTCGCGCAGGTCCGCGAGTGCGGCCAGCACGTCGGCCTCGGTGGTCGCCGCCGGGTCGGGCAGTGCGGCGTGCACCTCCCGGGCCGTCCGGGCGCCGTCGCACCGTGCGAGCAGCGCGTGTTCCAGCGGGGCGAGCGGCTGTTCGCCCTTGCCCGCGCGGTGCAGCACGCCTTCGCCGAGGTGGTCCGCGGCCGAGCGGCGCGGTGTCAGCCAGGGGGCGAGGTCCGGGTGGGTGCTGAGGACCCGGGCGAGGGTGTCGATCGCCCAGGACTCGAAGTAGACGGTGCGCCGGGAGAGCAGCTGTCCGCCGGACTCGACCGCGAGCGGCTCCGGCCGGTCGTCCCACCGTGCCCAGCCGACCGGCCCGAAGAACCCGATGGTGTCGTTCTTCAACGCGTACCGCTGGAGGTAGCCGGTGATGGCGAGTTCGTGGGATCGGCCGCGCGCGTTGCGGGGCTCGCCGGCGGCCGCCTTGTCCAGGCAGTCGGTGAGCAGGCGCCGGTTCTGCCAGGTGACGGCCTCGCGGAAGGTGGGTTCGCCCGCCGTGGCGCGCACGGCGGCCGACAGCCGCTCGGTCGCCGCCGTGTAGGCCTGCCGGTACCCGTCTGCGGTGAGCGTGCCCGCGAGGGCCTCGTCCGCGGCGGCCGCCAGCTCGGGGTCGGCCAGCGCCCGGACCCGCCCGGCCGGGAAGCCAGCGCTGCGCAGGACCGCCTCGCGCCACAGACGCCAGCCGGTGCTGCCGAGCGGAACGGTGTGGTCGGCGGGTGACTCGGCCATGTCGGTCCTCGCGGTCGGGGCGGATGGGTGGCGTCGGGCGCGGCGGGGTGGTCCCGGTCCTGCGGCTCCGGCGGGATCGAACGATACGCAGATTGTGACTCGATGGTCAATAAAATTTGTCAAGCTTCTTGAGCGTGCCCCGTCGGGGCTGGCATTGTGGGCTCACAGAAGGAATTGACCGTCTTGAGAGGGCAGGCTGTGAAGGCGATTGGGAATGTCCGGGACCGGGTGCTGTCGGCGATCCGGGAGGGCACCCACCTGGGGGTCCAGCTCCTGGTGTCACACCGTGGTGAGGTGTTGCTGGACGAGGCGTACGGAGAGATCGAGCCCGGGGTCCCGCTGACCGTCGACGACCGGTTGCCGTGGATCTGCTGCACCAAGCTGCTCGGCGCGCTCGCGATCGGCCAGCAGCTGCGGGCCGGGGTGGTGGCCGTGGACACGCCGCTGGCCGAGCTGGTCCCCGAGTACGCGGTGCGGGGCAAGGAGCGGGCGACCCTGGCCCACCTGATGGCGCACGCGTTGCCGTTCCGGCCGGAGAGCGTCGACCGCCCGTACTCGGGGCTGGGCCACCAGGAGGCCTTCGAGGCGGCCTGCGCCATCGAGTTGACCGGTGAGCCCGGCAGTGGCGGCTGGTACAGCGCGATGGAGTCCTGGGTCGTGGTCGCCGAGATCGTGCGGCGGCTGACCGGCCTGGGCTACGCCGAGTACGTCGCCGAGCGGGTGCTGGCGCCGCTGGGGATGACCCGCACGGTGTTCGCCGAGGCCGGCACCCCGGCGGCCGAACCGCCGCGGGCGGTGGGCCTGTTCGAGCAGGTCGACGGCCGCCAGGTGCCGACCGCCCGGGTCTCCGGCGCGGTGCTGGCGCCGCATCTGCCCGGCACCGGGGCCTGGGGGCCCGCCAACGAACTGGCCCGGCTGGTGGACTGCCTGGCCGCGCCCGAGCGCTGGCCGGCCCTCGGGCTGGACCGGGCGACGGTGGACGTCCTCGCCGCCGATCACCGGAGCGGACTGCCTGACCGCAACTTCGGCGACCTCGACCTCGCCTGGGGCCTGGGTCTGTGCACCGACCGGGCGTGGTACTCCGCCCCGGCCGGGGCCAGGGTCGCCGGGCACACCGCCTACGGCTGCGGCATGGTCGTCGCCGACCTCGACCAGGACCTCACGGTGTCCTTCCTCTCCAGCAGCGTGGTGCCGCCCGGCGGCAGCGGCAGTCGGCTGGAGAACCTGATCGTGCGCGACCTCGGTCGAGCGGTCCGCAGCGGCACGGCCTGACCGCCGGCCCGGGGCGGGGCACCCCCGGACCGTTCGGGCGGCCGCGCCGGAAATCGCCGCGGCCGCCCCGGCGAAGGATCTTGACAGAGAATATTGACTCAGCAATATGACCGTTTGTAATGTCAAGCCGTCATGAACCGATCGGAAGTGGGCTCGCGTCATGCCTCATTTCACTGACGGCCTGTACGACTCGCAGACCGTGCTCATCACCGGCGGAGCCACCGGAATCGGCTTCGCCATGGCCCGGGCCTTCGGGCTCCACGGGGCACAGGTCGTCCTGGCCTCCCGCAACGCGGAGCGGCTCTCCGCAGCCGCCGGGCGGCTCACCGCTCTCGGGATCGAGAACGACACGGTGGTGTGCGACGTCCGGGACGAAGCGGCGGTCAAGGCGGCCGTGGCCCGCACGGTGTCCCGGTTCGGGACGATCGACGTCCTGGTCAACAATGCCGCGGCCAACTTCTGGTCGCCCGCCGAGACGATGTCCTCGCGCTCGTTCCGGACCGTCGTCGAGATCGACCTCTTCGGCACCTTCCACACCACCCGCGCCGTCGTCCCGCACATGATCGAGCAGCGCCGCGGGGTGATCCTCAACGTGGCGATCACCGACCCGCAGCGCGGCCTGCCCTCCTTCGCTCACGCCGCCGCCGCCAAGTCGGGAGTGCTGGCGCTCACCACCACGTGGGCCGCGGAGTGGGGCCGGTACGGCATCCGGGTCAACGCACTCGGCCCCGGCCCCACCGTCACCGAGAACGCCGTCGGCGGGATGGCGGCCGGCCGGCCCGACCACCCGCCGTCCTTCGAGCTCCAGCGCCGGCGGACCCCGCTGCGCCGGCTCGCCACCCCCGAGGACTCCGCCTCCGCCGCGCTGTTCCTCTGCTCCGACGCCGCAGAGTTCATCACCGGGGTGAACCTCCCGGTGGACGGCGGCATCTCCCTCCCCACGCCCAGCGGGGACCTGAACCCCGACCGCGCCGCGGCGACCCCGCGCCAGCACCAGGAGACGACCAAGAGTGAGTAGGGCCATCGAAGTCCGCGGGCTGACCCGGACCTATGCGAAGGGCCGTCGCCGCGGCGAGGCCGGCCAGGTCGTGACCGCGCTGCGCGGCCTGGACCTCGACGTGGAGCGCGGCGAGGTCCGCGGCCTGCTCGGCCCCAACGGCGCCGGGAAGACCACCCTGGTCAAGATCCTCTCCACGGTGCTGCTGCCCACCGACGGCCGGGCCGCCGTGCTCGGCCTGGACGTGGCGACCGAGGCCCGCGCCCTGCGCCGGCGGATCGGCATCGTGTTCGGCGGCGAACGCGGCCTCTACGGACGGCTCACCGCGCGCGAGAACCTGGACTACTGGGCGGCCCTCTACGGCGTCCCCGGCCGCACCCGCGCCGGGGCGGTCACCGCGCTGCTGGAGCGGGTCGGCCTCGGCGACCGCGCCGACACCCAGGTGGACCGGATGTCCCGCGGCATGAAGCAGCGTCTCCACCTGGCCCGCGGCCTGGTCGGTGACCCCGAACTGCTCTTCCTCGACGAGCCCACGGTCGGCATGGACCCGGTCGCCGCGAGGGAGTTCCGCAGTCTGATCGGCGAACTCCGCGCAGAGGGCCGCACCGTCCTGCTGACCACCCACGACATGCACGAGGCCGAGGCGGTCTGCGACCGGGTCACCCTGATCGACAACGGCCAGGTGATCGGCACCGAGACCCCGGCCGAGGTCGGCCGGTGGATCACCGCCCACGAGCGGGTCGACGCCCGTGACGTCCCCGCCGAGCTGCGCCGTGGCCTCGCCGAACTCGACGGCGTGGCCGGGATCGAGGACCTGCCCGACGGCTGGATCCGGATCGCCACCAGCGTGGCCGGTGCCGTCCAGCCGGTGCTCCGGGCCTTGGTCGACGCCGACGTCACCATGGTCCGCACCTCGCTGCCGACCCTGGAGGACGTCTACCTGGAGGTCATCGGGGACCGGGGGCTGAAGGTATGACCGAGATCCTCACCGGCGCCCGGCTGCAACTGCGGCTGTTCCGCCGCAACGCCGGGCACCTGCTGGTCTTCGCGACCATCCCGTTCTTCACCGCGATCTTCCTCTCCTCGGTGCGGCAGGCCGACCGACCGGACCTGGAGGCCTACGCCGTCCTGGCCCCGGCCCTGATGGGCCTGTGGCTGGTCTCGCTCGACCTCGCCGGCTCGGTCATCGACGACGAGAAGCGCGGCGGCACCCTGGAACTCCTGCTCGCCTCCCCGGCCGGGCTCACCCGGCTGGTCACCGGCCGGGTCGCCACCATCGCCGTCCTCGGCGTGGTGACCTTCGCCGAGTCCTGGCTCACCGCGACGGTCTTCTTCGGCGTCGCGCTGCCCGTGCACCACCCCTGGCTGCTGGCCTGCACCGTGGTCGCGACCGCGCTCGCCACCCTCGGCACTGCGACCGTCCTGGCCGCCGTCTTCGTCGCCGCCGGATCCGCCCGGCGCTACGCCAACGCGCTCGGGTACCCGTGCTACGTCCTCGGCGGCGTCCTGGTCCCGGTCAGCCTGCTGCCCGGCTGGCTCCAGCCGCTCAGCAAGGTCGTCTACCTCTCCTGGGCCGCGGACCTGCTCCGGGCGGTCACCCGGCCCGAGCCGGTCGGGGACTTCGGCTGGCGGCTCGCCGCGCTGCTGCTCCTGGGCGTCGTCGCCTACGCCGCCGGCACCGTCCTGGTCGACCGGATGATCACCCGTCTCAAGTCGGAGGGCACGGTGGGGCTGTCGTGAACGCACTCACCCGGTGGTACGCCACCGTCAGCACCGCTTCCCGGATCGGCTTCCGCGAGCTGACCACCTTCTACACCTGGCGCACCTGGGTGTTCGGCTGGTTCCTGCGGCTGATCGCCCAGGTTCTGTTCTTCGGCACCATCGGCATGCTGTCGGGCTCGGACGACCGGGTGCGCTACCTCGCCGTGGGCAACGCGGCCGTGGTGGTGTGCATCGAGGCCATGGTGGTCATCACCACGACCGTGCGCGAGCGTGGGCAGGGCACCTTGGCGCTCCAGGTCGCCGCACCCGCCGACTTCGCGCTGACCTACCTGGCGCGCGGCGCCTACTGCCTGCTGGTCGGCATCGTCAGCAGCACCGGGGTGTTCGTCGTCGCGGCGCTGGTCTTCAGACTGTCCATGCCCTTCCCCGAGGTCCTGCTCGTCCCGCTCTTCCTCGCGGTGGCCGGCTGCTCTGCGTACGGGTTGGGTACGGCGGTCGGCGCCCTCGTCCTGCGCCGCCCAGGGCTGCAGTGGCTCGCGCTCAACACCGGCTACATGTCCCTGATGACCTTCTGCGGGGTGAACGTACCGGTCGACTACTGGCCCGCCCCGGTCGCCGCGGTGGCCCAGCTGCTGCCGCTCACCCACGGTCTCCAGGCACTGCGCGACCTGCTCGCGGGCGCGCCGGCCGCGACCGTGCTCGGCGGTCTCGGCTGCGAGGCGCTGGTCGGCCTGGCCTGGACCGCCCTCGGGGTCGCGCTGCTCAAGCAGGCGGTGGCCGGCGAGCGGCGCCGCGGCACGATCGAGCTGTCGGCATGACCGCCCCGACCGTCCCGACCCCGACCGGGTCGGCCCGCCCGGCCCGCCCCGCCCTGGTCCGCTTCCCGGCCGCCGCCGGGGCCCGGGTGCAGCTGGTCTGCTTCGCCCACGCCGGGGCCGGCGCGGCCCCCTTCGCCGGCTGGCCCGGCCTGCTCCCGGAGTGGACGGCGGTCAGCGCCGTCCGCCTGCCGGGCCGTGAGAGCCGGCTCCGCGAGCAGCCGCTGGGTTCGCTCGACGCCGTCGCCGACGCCGCCGCCCGGGAGATCGCGGCCCTGCCGGGCCCGGTGGTCCTGTTCGGCCACTGCTTCGGGGCGGTGGCCGCCTACCGCACCGCGCAACTGCTGGAGACGGGCGGCCGGTCGGAGGTCCGGCGGCTGATCGTCGCCGCCGCCCCGGCCCCGGACGCCACCGTCGGCGGCACCACCCACCTGCTGGACGGCCCCGGCCTGTTCGCCGACCTGATCCGGTACGGCGCGGTCCAGGACACCCCGGCGGCCCGGTCGCTGTTCGCGCTCGCCGAGCCCGCGATCCGCGCCGACTTCCAGGCGCTGGAGACCTGGACCGTGCCCGAACCGGCCGCCCGCCCGCTGGCGGCGCCCGTCCTGGAACTGCGCGGCGCGGACGACCGGGTCCTCGACCCCGACGGCCCCGGTTGGTCCGGCTGGACCACCGGGGGCCACCGTCGCGAGAGCGTCCCCGGGCCGCACCACCTGCTCGGCCACGCCACAGGCTCCCTGCTCACCGCGATCGCCCGGCAGCTGGCGGCCGACCTCGTGCCCGCCCCCGCCGATCGCCCCCGCCCGCCGGCCACGGCGGCACCCAGCCCTGGAGGAATCCGATGAACCGCGTCGCGGACGACGACCGCATTGCCGTGATCGGGATGGCCTGTCGCCTCCCCGGCGCGCCGGACGTCGAGAGCTACTGGTCCAACCTGCTCACCAACACCGTCAGCCTCACCGACCTGTCCGACGACACGCTGCGGAACGCGGGCGTTCCCGAGGCCGCCATCGCCGACCCCCACTACGTCAAGCGGGCCCCGCTGCTGGACGACGTCGCGGGCTTCGACGCCGGCCTGTTCGGCTTCACCCCCCGGGAGGCCGAGCTGCGCGACCCGCAGCAGCGGATCTTCCTCGAAGTGGCCTACGGCGCACTGGAGGACGCGGGCGTCCGCACCGACGGCCCGACCTCGGTGGGCGTCTTCGCCGGCGGGGCGACCAACCGCTACGCCGAGCTGAACGTCCGGCGCAACGCCGCGGCCGTGCGCAACTACGGCGAGGTCGGCATCCAGGCGGGCAACCACAACGACTACATCGCCACGATCGTCAGCTACAAGCTCGACCTGCGCGGCCCGGCCTTCACCGTCGCCACCGCGTGCTCCACCTCCCTGGTCGCGCTGCACCTGGCCTGCCAGGCCCTGCGCAACGGCGAGTGCGACGTCGCCGTCGCGGGCGGCGTCCAGCTGGAGCTGCCGCACGGCGGCGGGCACCGCTGGGTGGACGGCGGGATCTTCTCCCGGGACGGCCGGTGCCGCCCCTTCGACGCGGCGGCCGACGGCACGATCTTCGGCGACGGCGCCGGGGCGGTCGTCCTCAAGCCGCTCGCCGACGCACTGCGCGACGGCGACCGGGTGCTCGCCACCATCCGCGGCTCCGCCGTCAACAACGACGGCAACCGCAAGGCCGGCTTCGCCGCCCCCAGCGCCGAGGGCCAGTTCGCGGCGGTCTACGAGGCGCTCGCCGTGGCCGGCGTGGACGCCGACCAGGTCGGCTACCTGGAGGCCCACGGCACCGGCACCGCGATCGGCGACCCGATCGAGGTCCAGGCGCTGAGCCGCGCCTACCGCACGTACACCGACCGCACCGGCTACTGCCTGCTCTCCTCGGCCAAGGGCAACATCGGCCACCTCGGCCCGGCCTCCGGCATCGCCGGGTTCATCAAGGCGGTGCTCGCCGTCAACCGCGGCATCGCCCCCGGCACCGCCAACTTCACCGAGGCCAACCCGCTGATGGAACTGGAGCGGACGCCGTTCACCGTCCGCTCCCAGGCCGGCCCCTGGCCCATCGAGGGCCCCCGGATCGCCGGCGTCAGTTCCTTCGGCATCGGCGGCACCAACGCCCACGTCCTGGTCGAGCAGCCGCCTGCCGCCGAACCCGCCGAGCCGCGCCCGCAGTCCCGGCGCACGGTGGTGCTCCCGCTGGCCGCCGCCTCCGCCGCGTCGCTGCGCGGCATGGCGGACCGGCTCTCGGCCCGCCTGGCCGAGGAGGACGCCGACCTGCACCGCACGGCCCGGACCCTGCAGCGCCGGCCGCTGCGCCACCGCCACCGCCTCGCCGTGGTCGGCGAGGACGGCGCCACGCTCGCCGACGCCCTCGCCGACCTCTCGGCCCGCGGTCAGCACCCGGGCACCCCGGCCACCGGCGCGGTCTTCATGTTCCCCGGCCAGGGGACCCAGCACCCGGCCATGGCCGCCGAGCTGTTCAGCCACGAGCCGGTCTTCCGGGCCGAGTTCGACCGCTGCCTGGAGAACTTCGGGGCCGACGTCGCCGACGCACTGCGCGCCGCCCTGCTGCAGGGCGCGCCCGACGCCGCGGCCCGGCTGCGCGACACCGCGCTGACCCAGCCCGCGCTCTTCGCGGTGGAGTGGTCGCTGGCCCGGCTGTGGGCCTCCTGGGGTGTCCGGCCGGTCGCGATGATCGGCCACAGCGTCGGCGAGATCACCGCCGCCGCGCTCGCCGGCGTCTTCGAACTCGCCGACGCCGCCCGCCTGGTGGTCCGCCGCGGTGAGCTGCTCGCGGCCGCGCCGGTCGGCCGGATGATTGCGCCGGCGATGTCCGCGGCCGAGGTCGCGCCGCTGCTGGAGGGCCGCGACGTCTGGCTCAGCGCCGACAACGGCGAGCGCAGCTGCACCGTCGGCGGCCCGGTCGAGGCCGTCGAGGAGCTCACTGCGCTGCTCACCGCGCTGGGCCGGCGCTGGGTGGCGCTCGACGTCGAACGGGCCTTCCACACCCCCGCCACCGATCGGGCGGCCGAGGAACTCGCGGATTTCGTTGGGCAGTTGACTCTCACTCGACCGACCGTTCAATGGGTCTCCAACGTGACCGGCGACTGGATCACCGACGAACAGGCCACCGACCCGCGTTACTGGGCCGACCACCTGCGCAGCACCGTCCGGTTCCGGGAGGGTGTCGAGCGGGTCGCCCAGGTCGAGGGAGCGGTGCTGCTGGAGGTCGGCCCCGGCCAGGCGCTCACCCAGTTGGTGCGCCGGGTCAGGACGGCCGTCGGCCACCGCCCGCTGGCCTCCCTGCCGCCGGCGGGCGAGGACATCCCGGCGGCCTCCGTCCTCTACCGGGCGGTCGCCGCCCTCTGGCAGGCCGGACTCGACGTCGACTGGCGCGCCCTGCTGGAGCACGAGCGGATCACCCCGGTCGCCCTGCCCGGCTACGCCTTCGACCGCGAGCGGTACTGGATCTCCCCCGACCCGAAGCCCGCCGACCCGGCCCCGGCGGCCCGTCCGCAGGCCGCCGAGGAGGCGCCGAGCGCCGCCGAGGACGACCGGATCACCGTGCCCGGCTGGGTCCTGGCCCGGCCCGGGCAGCCGCAGGGCGAATCCGCGGACCGTCGCTGGCTGGTGCTGGCCGACGACGCCGGGCAGGCCGCGCCGCTGCTCGACCGGCTGGCCGCAGCCGGCGCCGCCGCCGAGCTGGTCAAGGCGGACGACGTGGAGCCCAAGCGCCTCTCCGCCGCGCTCCGGCCGCACCTGCGGGACCACCGGGAACCGCTGGAGATCGTCAACCTCTGGCTGACCGGACCGACCCCGGACGGAGCCGGGCCGGGCCGGGCCGCCAAGCACTGGCTCGACCGGGGGTTCCGCGCGACCCAGCGGATCGTCCAGGAGGTCGCCCGGCACTGCCCGGACCGTCCGGTCCGCGTCACCGTGCTCGCCGACCGGCTCTGGGACGTCTCGGGCTCCGAGCCGGTCGAACCGGCCAAGGCGCCCGTCACGGCCCTGCTGCACAGCGCCGTCCGGGAGAACGAGCAGCTGCGCGCGCGGGTGGTCGACGCGCCTGCCGCCGCGCTGGACGGAGCCGACCGCACCATGGCCGAGGCGCTGTGGGCGCTGCTGAGCGGCGATGACGACGCCGAGTTCAGCCGGGTCGCGCTGCGCGGCCACCGCCACTGGCACCCGGCCTTCCACAGCGTGCCCGAGCCCGCCGCGCCGGCCGGCCCGGAGGCCCTCGCGGCCGCCGTCGACGGTGCCTGGCTGATCACGGGCGGCCTGGGCGCCCTCGGGCTGGTCGCCGCCGAGCGGCTGGTCGCCCGCGGCGCCACCCGGATCGCCCTGCTCGGGCGCTCCGGCCTGCCGGCCCGCGCGCGGTGGGACGACCCCGAGGCGCTGACCGGGGGCGTGCGTGCCGCCGTCGACGCGGTGCGGCGGATGGAGTCGGCCGGCTGCTCGGTGCTGCCGCTGGCCGCCGACGTGGCCGACCGCGGCTCGCTGACCGCCGCCGTCGAGCGGGCGCGCGAGGCCCTCGGCCCGATCCGCGGCGTGATCCACGCGGCCGGACTCGCGGGCGGCGGGATGCTCGCGGTCAAGGACGCAGCCGCGGCCGAACAGGTCCTGCGGCCCAAGGTCAACGGCACCCTGTTGCTGGACGAGATCCTCGGCGACGAGCCGCGGACCTTCGTTCTCTACTCCTCGGTCGCCGCCGTGACCGGTCAGTTCGGCCTGTCGGACTACGGCGCCGCCAACGCTTTCCTGGACGCCTTCGCCCGCGAGCGCTCGCGCCGCCGGCCCGGCCGCACCCTGTCGGTCAACTGGCCGTCCTGGGACGGCGCCGGCATGGCCGTGGAGGCCGCGGCCCGGCACTCCAGGTTCCACGCCGACCGCCCGAACCGCGAGCCCGAGCTGGTCGCCGCCCCGGCCGGGGGCGCGGGCAGTGCCTTCACCGTGAAGCTCGCCCCGGACGTCTGGATGGTCGACGAGCACCGCATGGGCGAGACCCCGGTGCTCCCCGGCACCGGCTATCTGGAGCTCGTGCTCCGTGCCGTCCGCACCTTCCACCCAGGCCCGGTGCGGTTGGCCGACGTCGCCTTCACCGCCCCGCTGGCGATCGCCGGGCCGCTCGACCTGACTGTCACCTTCGAGCCCGACCGCTCGGGATGGCGCTTCCGCGTCGAGTCCCGGGCCGAGGGCTCCCGGGCCGCCGTCCAGCACGCGGGCGGCACGGTCACCCCGCACGAGGACGCGGCCCCGCGCCACGACCTGGCTGCCCTGCGCGCCGCACACACGGTGCCGCTGGCCGGCCCCCGGCTGAACGACGGCTCCGGCCTGATGACCGTCGGGGCGCGCTGGCACACCGTCGAGCGGGTGAGCGGCGGCACCGACAGCGTGCTCGCCGAGCTGGCCCTGCCGGCCGCCCACCGCGGCGACACCGCGGCCAACCTGCTCCACCCGGCCCTGCTCGACTGCGCCACCTCCTTCGTCCTGCCGCTGCCGGAGGGCGTCAACGCGCTGCCGTTCAGCTACCGCGCGCTGGTGGTGAGGGGCCCGCTCCCGGCCCGCGTGACGGCGCTGGTGCGGCCCTGGCCCGAGCAGCCGAAGGGGGCGGTCGTCCGCGACATCGCCCTGATCGACGAGGGCGGCCGTGAGGTCGTCACCGTCACCGGCTTCACCCTGCTGCACGTCGACCGGGCGACCGTGACGGGCAACGTCCGGTCGGCTGGCGAGGCGGTGCGCAGCGCTCCACTGAGCTCCTCGGGCGTCGCGCAGGACTCCTTCCTCGGTGTCGAGGCCGGGGCCGCGCTGCTGGAGGCCTTCCTGACCACGGATCTGGGCCCCCAGGTGGTCGTGGCACCGGAGGGACTGGCCGAGAAGCTGCGGCGGACCGGCCGGTTCACCGCGGCCGCCGTCCGCTCGGCGAACGGCGGTTCGGTGGCGGAGCCCGCCGCGCCGCGAGCCGTCGAGGCTGTCGGTGTCCCGGCCGCCGCCCCGGCCGGGGCAGGCGGCGGGGACGGACTCGCCGACCTGGTCACCGGTCTGTGGACCGAGATCCTGGGGACCGAGGCCGGTCCGGACGACGACTTCTTCGAGTCCGGGGGCGACAGCCTGGCCGCCGTCCAGCTGGTCGACCGGATCCGCGGCGAACTCGCCGTGGAACTCCCCATCTCCGCCCTGTTCGACCACCCCACGCTGTCCGAGCTGGTGGCCGCGGTGGGGAGCAAGGGGTGACCGTCGTGCCGCAGCCGAACGCCCCGGCCGAGCCCGTGCCCGGCCTGGACCGAACCCTGCACGGCCTGGTCGGCGAGCAGACGGTCCGCACCCCGGACGCCGTGGCGGTGGAGGGCGCCGACGGGAGCCTGAGCTACCGCCGGCTCTGGTCCGAGAGCGGCCGGGCGGCCCGGTCGCTGGTCGCGCACGGGGTGCGCCCCGGCGACGTGGTCGCCGTCCTGATGCCCCGCAGTGAACAGGTCGTGATCGCCCTGCTCGCCGTTCTGCGGGCGGGCGCCGCCTACCTCGCGCTCGACCCGGACCAGCCGGTCGCCCGTCTGCGCGGGATGCTGGAGGACGCCCGGGTCCGGCTGGTCGTCGTCGACGGGACGGCGCCCGCCGGCGCCGTCCCGCCCGGCGTGCCGGCACCGGCCCTCGGCACCCTCGCCGACACTCCGGCGGGGGCCGTCGAGCTGCCGTCGGTCGGTGCCGGGGACGCCGCCTACGCGGTCTTCACCTCCGGTTCGACCGGCCGCCCCAAGGGCGTGCTGAACGAGCACGGGGCGATCGTCGACAAGGTCCGCTGGCTGGCCGGGCGGCTTCCGCTGCACGCCCGGGACGTGGCCCTGCACAAGACCGCGTACGCCTTCGACTACTCGGTGGCCGAGGTGTTCTGGCCGCTGGCCTGTGGCGCCCGGCTCCGGGTGGTGCCCTCGGGACTGCACGCCGACCCGCTTCACCTCGTGCGGGAGATGCGCGCCGCGAACGTGACGGTGGCGCAGTTCGTGCCGTCGATGCTCGCCGTGCTGATGGAGCAGCGGGACTTCCGCGCCCTCGACGGACTGCGGATCCTGGTGGTCGGCGGCGAGGCGATGCCGCCCGCGCTGCTGGCCGACCTGCGGGGCTGGTGCACGGCGGACGTCGTCGACCTCTACGGCCCGGCGGAGTGTTCGGTCTTCGCCACCTGCTCGATCGTCCGGGCCGGTGACCCGGTCGGGCCGGTCAGCATCGGTCCGGCGGTGGCCGGCACCGAGACCGAGGTCATGGACGAGGAGGGCCGCCCGGTCGCGTCCGGCACGGTGGGCGAGCTGTGGATCGGCGGCCCGGGCGTCGGCCGGGGCTACCTCGGGCGCCCGGACCTGACGGAGCGCGCGTTCCGGCCCGACCCGGGCAGGCCCGGCGGCCGCCGCTACCGCACCGGCGATCTGGTCCGGCTGCGCCCGGACGGCGAGTTCGAGTACCACGGCCGGATCGACGACCAGGTGAAGATCCGCGGTCAGCGGATCGAGCCGGAGGAGGTTCGGCAGCACCTGGTGGAGGCCCTCGGGGCAGGGTCGGTCGCGGTACTCCCGTTCCGCGACGGGGCCGGGGCGACGCAGCTGGCGGCGTTCCCGGCCGACCCGGCCGGCACGCTGCCGCCGGTGGACGAGATCCGCGCGGCGCTGGCCGAGCGGATGCCCCCGGCCATGGTGCCCGCCCGGATCGTGCCGGTGCCCCGGCTGCCGCTGGCTCCGTCCGGCAAGCTGGACCGGTCGGCGCTGCTCGCCCGGCTGGACACGGGCGGGGCCGCGGTGCCCGGCGTGCCCTCCGCCGAGGGCGGGACCGAGGACACCGCGCGGACACCGACCGAGCGCGCCGTCGTCGCCATCTGGCGCGAGCTGCTGGACGATCCGGCGGTCGGACCGGACGACGACTTCTTCCACCGGGGCGGCCACTCGCTGGTCGCGGCACGCATGCTGGTCCGGGTCGGGGAGCGGCTGGGGGTCGGGATCAGGATCGTGGACCTGCTGGCCGCGCCGACGGCCCGGGCGCTCGCGGCGCGGATCGACTCCCTGGCCGCCATGCCCGGGCAGCCCGAGCAGCCCGAGCAGCCGGTCCGGTCCGGGCCCGTTCCGGTCGGGGAGGTCCCGCTCGCCCCGACCCAGCGCCGGCTGTGGCTCATGGAGCAACTGTCCCCCGGCCAGGTGGACTACAACGTTGTGGACGTGTGGGAACTGACCGGGCCGCTGGACCGGGTGGCACTGGAACGGGCCGTCACGGACGTGCTGGCCCGGCACGACGCGCTGCGCACCACCTTCCGGGACGGCGCGCACGGCCCGGTCCAGGTGGTCCACCCCCGCCCGACTTCGGGCCTTGAGGTGATGCCCGGGCCGCTGGGCGAGGAGGCCGTGCGCGAGAGCGTGGCGCGGCTGGCCCGGACCCGCTTCGACCTCGGGTCGGGCCCGCTGGTCCGGTGCGTCCTCCTGCCCACCGGCCCGGACCGCCACCAGGTGGTCCTGGTCGCGCACCACCTGGTGCTGGACGGCTGGTCGGTCGAGGTCCTCTGGGACGAACTCTCGCACTGCTACGCCGCCCGCGCGGCGGGCCGCGCGCCCGGGCTCGCGCCGGTCGCCCTCGGCTACGCCGGGTACAGCGCCCGGGAGGCGGCCCGCACCGTTCCCGCCGAGCAGGCCGACCACTGGCGCCGGGTGCTGCGCGACGCCCCGACCCCGCCCCGGTTGCCGATCGGCCCGCCGGGCGCAGCGCCCCGGATCGAGCGCCGCACCGTCACGCTGGACGAGGGCCTGGCCGCGGCCGTCGGCGAGCTGGCCCGCAGCCTGCGCACCACGCCCGCCACGGTGCTGCTGGCCTGCTTCGGCTCGGTGCTCGGCCGGTGGGGCGACTGCCCGGAGCTGGTGGTAGGAGCCCCGCTCAGCGGCCGCACCACGGCCGACACCACCGACACGGTCGGCTTCTTCAACGCCACTGTCGCGCTGCGGCTCGACGTGTCCCCGGAGGGCTCCCCGGCCGAGCTGGTGCGTCACGCGCACCGGGCCCTGACCGACGCCCAGCTGAACCAGGACCTCCCGTACGACGAGGTGATCGCGGCCCTGTCCGCGGAGCGCGGCGCCCCCGTCGGCCCGCTCTTCTCGGTGTGGTTCAACGCGCTCAGCTTCCCGGTGAGGGGGCTGCGGCTGGACGGTGCGCGGGCCGAGCGGCTGACCGCGCCGCTGCCGGGCCTCCCGTTCGACTTGTCGCTCTACGTCGACCAGCGGGCGGGCGGTGTGGTCCTCGACCTCGCCTTCGACGCGGCCCGCTTCGACCGGCCGTGGGCCGCCGAACTGCTCGACCAGGTGGTGCGGACGGCGGCCGGCTGGACGGTGCGTCCGGTGCCCGCCGCCACCGCCCCGCGCCGGGGCCTGCCGGAGCGGACCGGCCCGCACGGCGGTGACCGGCCGGCCTCCCTGCTGGAGCGGGTGTTCGCGCACCCCCGGGACGCCGTGGCCGTCCGGGACGAGCACGGCGACTGCAGCTACGGCGAGTTGGCCGACCGGGTCGGCGCGTGCGCGGACCTGCTGCGCCGGGCGGGCCTGCGTGCCGGCGAGCTGGTCGAGCTGCGGGACGCGCACGGCCGTGACCTCGCGGCCGGCCTGTTGGGCGTCCGGCGGGCCGGGGGCGTGGTGCTGCCGGTCGACCCGGAGCACCCGCGGGCCTGGCGGGAGGACCTCACGGCGCTGGCCCGGCCGCACTGGGCGCTGCTCTGCGGGCCCGACGGGCCCCGGGTCGTCCCGGTCGACCGTGCCGCCGGGCTGCCCGTCGACCGGGTGCCCGGGAGCGGGCCGGGCCGGGGCGAGCCCTGCTACGTACTGCCGACCTCGGGTTCGACCGGACGGTCGCGGCTGGTGCTGGGCACCGAGGCCCCGCTGCTCGCTTTCCTCGACTGGTGGTCCGCTCGGTACGGGATCACCGCGGCGGACCGCTTCAGCGTGCTTTCCGGCCGGTCCCACGACCCGCTGCTGCGCGACCTGCTGCTGCCGCTGTGGAACGGCGGTACAGCCGTCGTCCCGCCTGATCGGACCAGGCTGGACGCGGACCGTCTGGTCCGCTGGCTGGCCGATGAGCGGATCACCGTGGTGCACGCGACCCCGCTGGTCGGTGCGATGGTCGCGGGCGCCGCCCGGGCTCATGGCCGTCGGCTGCCCGAGGTGCGGCTGGCCTGCTTCGGCGGCGACCTGCTGACCGACGCCGCGGACGCGGCCTGGCGGTCGGTGGCGCCTTCCTCCCGCGTGGTGACGGTGTACGGGACCACCGAGACGCCCCAGGCGGCGAGCTGCCATGAACGGGAGCCCGGCGGTTCGGGCGGCGCGGAGGCCCTGTTGGGCTCCGGCGCGGTGGAGGCCCGGCTGCTGGTGGTGGACCGGGACGGCAATCCGGTGCAGCCCGGCCGGATCGGGGAGATCGCGGTCCGCGGACCGCTGCTCACGCTGGGGTACCTGGACGAGCCGGACGCCACGGCCCGCGCCTACCGGCCGGATCCGTGGGGCGAACCGGGCCACGCGATCTTCCGCACCGGCGACCTGGGCCGGCTCCGCTGGGACGGCGCGGTGGCCTTCGTCGCCCGCAGCGCCGCGATCGTGAAGGTCCGGGGCAACCGGGTCTCGCCCGTGCAGGTCGCCCAGGAGCTCCGCCGGCTCCCCGGGGTCGACCAGGCGGTGGCGGGCGCGCTGACGGACGGGTCGGGCCACTCCCGGCTGATCGCCTGCGTCGTCCCGGCGCCGGGGACGACGCCGACCGGGGACGGCCTCGCGGCGGAGCTGGCCCGGCGGTTGCCGGCCGGGCACCTGCCGGAGGAGCTCCGGATCGTCCCGGCGCTGTGCCTGACGCCCAACGGCAAGGTCGACCTCCGGGCGACCGCCGGGCAGGCGGATCCGGCCGTGCCGGTGGTCCCCCCGTCGCCCGGTCCGGGCCCCTCATCCGGCCCGGGCCTGTCGGCGGCCGGGCGGAACGGTCTGCGGCAGGAGCTGACCCGGCTGTGGTGCCGAGTCCTGGGGACAGAGCGGGTCGGCCCCGATGACAACTTCTTCGACCTCGGCGGCAGCTCGCACGCCGCGGTCCGGCTGCACGCGCTGATCAGGTCCGAACTCGGTGCCGAGATATCGGCGTTGACGGTCTTCCAGCACTCGACGGTGCGCCGTCTGGCCGAGGCGCTCACCCCGGGTGCAACGCCGGCCAGGCCCGTCGTGGTGCCGGCGGCCGGCGACACCCGCGCGCTGCGCCGGGCCGCCCGCGTCGGGATCGACGCGCTCACCGTCGGGGTCTGACCCCCGGCCGCTCCGGCGTGCCGGAGCGGCCGGCACCTGCCCACCCACCCCGTTCTTCAAGGAGCCCGATCCCATGAACCACCTCCGGAACGCCGTCGAGCGGCGGATCGCCCACGAGGTCCGACGCATGCTGGACCTGCCCGACGCCCCGGACGACCGGGAGTTCGTCCGGGCGGACCTCTTCGACCTGGGCCTGACGTCGAAGAGCGCGCTCCTGCTCGCGGGCTGGTTGGAGCGGGAGTTCGGCGTGGTCGTCAGCCTGCGCGACGTCTTCGCCGATCCGTACGTCGAAACGCTGGCCGAGCTGGTCGCGGATAAGTCGTCACCGGAATTCACCGGTGTGGACTCCGGCAATTAGTTCGGGCCCGCCGGGGTAGCTTGACATCTTTCTTGACAGGCTGGTATCTTTATTGCCAATCTTCATTGGCGAATGCGGGGGCTGCGCGGTCGGGAAGGCGTGAGCGGTCATCATGCAGGCGATACCAGGGGCCTTATCAGCGAGCCCGGCGTCGCTTGGGACCCATGCGACGGCCGGTGCTCCGCCCCTTGAACCACCAGTGCTCCGGCGTCCGTTCGCATCCATGGGCATCCGAGGGCGGTACGCCGCAGGGACCCCGCCGCGTACCGCCACCCGCCGGAACCGTACGGCGACCCGGAATTCTGCGGGGCCGCGGCCATTCGTCTCCCGGGGTCCGACCCGGAACCGCGAAAATCACCCACGAATCTTCCATGACCTGCCTTTGCAGTGCTCGGAGCTGAGGAGCGAAGCGTGAAGGACAAAGACCTGGGCGTGCGCGTGGCGCGGCTGCGGCGGGCCGCCGGCCTGTCCCAGGCCGAACTCGCGGGCCCCAAGCTTTCGCCGAGTTACATCTCACTGCTAGAAGCCGGGAAGCGAACCCCCTCGGGGGACGTCGTCCAGTATCTGGCCGACCGGCTGGGGTGCGAGGTCACCGACCTGCTCGGCGCGGAGGCCCGGGCCGGGGCCGGCGAGATCGACCTCGAACTCAAGTACGCCGAGATGACGGCACTGAACGGCCGGCCCGAGGCCGCGCTCGCCGACTACGAGCGCATCCAGGCAACCATCGACCGTGACGAGCAGCCGGCGCTCTGGCTCGCCGCCGAGACCGGGATCGCGCAGTCGCTGGAGCGGGTCGGCCGGCTGGAGGAGGCCGTCGTCCGCTACGAGGTACTGCGGACGGCCTCGGAGCGGTCCCGGGACTTCGTCGCCGGGCTGCCCGTCACCGTCGCGCTGTGCCGCTGCTACCGGGAACTGGGGGACCTCTCCCACGCCGTCACCATCGCCGAGGATGCGGTGGCGGAGGTGGAGCGGCTCAACCTGGCGCCCACCCGCCCCGGGATCGAGCTGCTGTCGACCCTGGTCGGCCTGCACTGCGAGCGCGGTGATCTGCACCGGGCGAGCTACCTCGCCGCCCGGGCGATCGAGAAGGCCGACCAGGTCTCCGACCGCAAGGCCCTCGGCGCCGTGCTGTGGAACGCCAGTGTCGCCATGCACCGCAACGGCCGGACCGCCGACGCGGTCGAGCTCATCGAGCGGGCCCTGGCGATCTACTCGGAGGGGGACGACATCCGGGCGCTGGCCCGGCTGCGCAACGCCTACGCCGCGGTCCTGCTGGAGTTCGATGAGCCGGACATCACGCTGGCCGAGGGGCTGCTCAGGCAGAGCGCCAACGCGCTGTCGGACGTGGGTAGCGACGTCGACCGGGCCTACTGCGAGACCGCCATGGCCCGGGTGAAGCTGCGCAGCGGCGACCCGGAGGCGGCCGTCCGGCACGCGGAGGGGGCGCTGGGCCTGCTCGGACCGCTGCACCGGCTGCAGAGCGCGCGGACGCTTCTGGTCCTCGCCGCCGCCCGGCTCTCCCAGGGCGACCACGCTGCGGCCAGGGAGGCGTACGAGCGCAGCGCCCTGATGCTGGAGGCCTCGGCGGCGGGGCGGCAGGCCGCAGCGGCCTGGGCTGAACTGGCCGAGATCATGGAGGCCACTGGGCAGCCGGAGCGTGCGATCTGGGCGTACCGGCAGGGCATGCGCTGCCTGGGCCAGCAGGGCCGGATCCTGCCGGCCGGGAGTCTGTTGCCGCGCGCCTGACACCCGCCCGAAACCCGCCGAGGACCCGCCGGACACCGGCGGCACAGGTTCCGAGAGCCGCCGCAGGGGCGGACCGTCTGTCAGCAGACGGTCCGCCCCTGCGGCTTTGGTGCCCCCCCCCCTGGGCGAAAGGTGCCGCGCGGTCAGCAGCAGAGCGGGATGTCGGCGGCGGCGCGTGCGGTCACCGTGGTGTCCGCCGGGCCCGTGCCCGGGATGGCCTGTGCGGGTACCACTGTGACCGCCGTGAAGGCCGCAACCACCAGAAGAACAGTCGAAAGAGCCTTGCGCACGGTTGTCGCCTCGCTTGCTAATTAAACAGAATTGCCACGAACTTGTTTTGACTGGGGAGATATTGACAGCTGTCGACAAGAGCTGTCAAGACTTTTGGTCACGCGCTGATTGGTGCATATTTCCCCCCGGTTGTTCCGTTTTGTCTGTCCCGTCAGCCCTCGACTGGTGTTCGATCTACGCAGGTCAGAGCGGTATGCGACGCGACATCGCTTGAACTTGACACTCCCTATGGCTTGAGTCACGGTTGTCAATAAATAAGTCACAAAGAGGAGTGCGGGATGGTGACTGGTAGTGCGGAGGCGCCGTGGGTGGCCCAGGCCCTGGTGGACGGACTGGCGCGCCGCGGGTACCGCCGGGCGGTGCCCCGGGCGATGCCGCCGTTCCGGCGCGACGGCCACCTGTTCACCACCCCTTCCGCGCCCGACTGGCAGGAGCAGCTGTTGTCCGCGACACCCCGCCGGGGCGGCGGCACGGCCACCCTGGCCTGGTGCTTCGACATCAGCGGGATCGAGGCGCTGCCCGCCGCGCTGCCCCCGTCCGCGCAGCGCGTGGTCGGCGCGGTCCATACCGCCGGGCAGCCGCCGGGGCGGCACCTCGACGACGTCATCGGCGCGCTCCAGGAGTGCGGTGTGGAGCGCGGCGCGCTGGCTGTCGGGATCGTGCCCGGCCCGGCCCCCGGAGACGGTGCCGAATCGCTGCTGGACGCCCTGGCCGCCGTCGGCGTCCGCGAGCGGGTCGCCCTGGACCGGTTGCCCCCCGGCACACCCCGGCGGATGCGGCCACACCTGGGGCCGTGCTTCACGCTGGAGTTCCCGGTCGGGCGGCAGTGCTCCGAGCACTGCCGCCCTGGTTGCCCCTGCGGCCGCCATGTCCTGCTCGGCTACGGCCAGTTCGGCGGGCCGACCGGCCGCGCGGGCTTCGAGGCGGTGCTCCTGGAGCCGGCCGTCGGCTGTGCGCTGGCCGGGGTTCGGACCCCGCTCGAACTCCCGGGGTTCCGCCCCCTTGTGGACGGCATCCGGGCCGCCTTCCCGGAGCTGTCCGCGAGTCCGCGGGGCCACGCGGCCGTTGACGTGATCGCCGACCACCTCTGTACCGTCGCGCTGTTGCTCGGCGGCGGCGTCGACCCAGGGCCGCGCGGTCCCTCCCACGTGGTGCGTCGGCTGGTCCGGCGTGCGGCCACCGAGATCCTGTTGGCCGGTGGGCGCCCTGAGGGCCTGGTCGCAGCCACCGTGCTGGCGGACGCCGCCGTTCGCGCCCCCCTCGGTCTCGACCCGCTCCCGGCCCGCCCGCTCGCCCTCGTCCGCCGTGAGGTCGCGGCTCTGCGGGCCGGGCTGGTGACCGGGCGGAGCTGGTTCCTCCGTCGCGCCGCGGAGACTCGGCCCGACGACCTGCCCCGGCTGATCTGGCGCGCCCGCGGCGAACGGGGCGTCCCGATCGCCGTCCTGCTCGCCTGGTGCGAGGAGCGGTTCCAGCCCGTGTCGCTCCGCAGCCTCGCCGCCCTCGCCCCGCAGCGCCCGACCGGCCGGCGGGGACGGACGGGACCCGACCGGGGTGAGTGATGGGTGCTCAACTATCTTGGTGTCATGGGACCTTTGAAGCCTGATCTTGCGCAGTTGGTGATCGGACTCGTCTGTTTCTTCCTGATATTCGGGATCCTCGGGGCGGTGCTGCTGCCGCGGATCGAGAAGGTGCTGGGGGAGCGCCGGGATGCCACCGAGGGGGGTGTCGAGCGGGCGGAGGCGGCCCGGGCCGAGGCGCAGCGGGTGTACGAGGAGTTCCAGGCGGAGCTCACCGCGGCGCGGCACGAGGCGGCGGTGATCCGGCAGACCACCATCGAGGAGGGCGCGGCGATGATCGCCCGGCTGCGGGCCGAGGGCCAGGAGCTGCGGGACCGGATGGTGGCCGAGGCGCAGGTGCAGCTGGCCGCCGACCGGGTGCTGGCCGAGGCCGAGCTGCGGGAGGACGTGGTCCGGCTCGCCGGTGAGCTGGCCGGGCGGGTGATCGGCGAGCCGGTCGCCGAGCTGCCGCGCACCCGGGAGATCGCCGACGAGTTCTTCGCCGCGTGCGACGCCAAGGCCGACGCGCGCGCCTGACCCCCGGTCCCGTTCGGGACTTCCCCACTCCTGCGGCCCGGGTCCCGGCCGGTGGTTCGACC
>NZ_JBEOSV010000014.1:58044-157448 GCF_040303245.1 Kitasatospora sp. NPDC096077
GCCCGGCCCCGCCCCCCCCCCCCCGCGCCGCCCCACCCCCGCGCGCGCGTGCGGAACGCCCCCCCGCCGCCCCCCGGGCCCCGGGCGGGCGCCCCCCCCCCCGCCGGGCACCCGGGCCGTTCTGCGGTGCGTGGGGCGCTGACCATGACGTCTGTCATGCGGGAGAGGTGGCGGCGGGCACTGACGGGGGTTCAGGGCGCGGCCGTAGGTTTCAGGGCATGGAGATCACGAAGAACACCGGGACCCCGGCCCGCCGCACCGAGTGGAGCCTGGCCCTGCTGGGCGGCCTGAAGCACCGGGGCGACTTCGCGGTCCGGGAGCGCACGGTGCACGTGGCGGCGGTGGGCGGGGCCAAGTTGGACCACACCGGGGCGGTGCTGCCGGTGGACGGGACGCACCTGGTGAAGGCGGCCCTGGTCGGTGGCGCGGAGCTGGCCTACCCGGAGGGTGCCTCGGCCGAGGTGGACGCGTTCTCGGTGTTCGGTGGGGTGGACCTGACCGTGCCGGCCGGGACGGCGGTGGAGGTCAGCGGGTTCTCGCTGCTGGGCGGGCGCAGCAAGGGTGTGGCCGGGGAGCCGGGTGGGCCGGTGGTGAAGGTCCGCTCGTACTCGCTGGTGGGTGGGGTCAAGGTCCGTCAGGCGGGCTGAACCCGTGCGTCGGCCGGCGCGGGTGCGGGCGTCGACGCCGGGGTGACGCGGGCGAGCCGGGCGGTGAGGCCGATCATGGCGAGGACGGCGCCCAGGGCGAGCCAGCTGCCGACGGCCGCGGCGGTGGCCGGGGCGTGGTGGTCGAGGACGGCGAAGTAGCTGCCGCCGATCACGGCGACGCCGGTGACGGAGGCGAACTGCTGGGTGGTGGCGAGGGTGCCGGAGGCGGTGCCGGCCCGTTCGGGGGCGATGTCGGCCATCGGGGCGCCGATCAGCGAGGGCAGGACCAGGCCGTTGCCGAGGCCCATCAGGCCCATGGCGGTCAGCAGGACGGGCAGGGCGTGGTGCGCGCCCTCGGTCTGCAGGGCGAGCGCGGTGAGCAGCAGGCTGAGGGCGGTGATCGCCCCGCCGGCGATCGGGACGCGCAGCCCGTACCGGGGGAGCAGCCGCTTGCCGGTGAGCGAGGCGACCATGGCGAGGACGGCCATGGGGGTGAAGAGCAGGCCGGAGCGCAGCGGGCTGTAGCCGAAGCCGGTCTGGACGGTCAGGCTGATCACGAAGACGAAGCCGGCGAAGAAGGCCATGAAGGCGGCGTTCACGGCGAGTCCGGTGCGGAAGACGCGGCTGCGGAGCAGGGCGGGGTCGAGCAGCGGCTGTCCGCCCCGGGCGGCGAGCCGGTGCTCCCAGCGCAGGGCGGCGAGGAGGGCGGGGACGGTGGCGGCGAGCATCGCCCAGCCCCAGAGCGGCCAGCCGGCCTCGCGGCCGAGGACCAGCGGGACGAGGGCGAGGGCGAGCGAGCCGGAGATCGCGAGCACGCCGATGCCGTCCAGGGCGGGGCGGCGACCGGTGGTGGTGCGCGGCAGAACGGTGGCGGCGAGGGCGAGGACGACCAGGCCGACCGGCAGGTTGACCAGGAAGACGGCGCGCCAGCCGAGGCCGAGGAGGTCGCCGTCGAGCAGCACGCCGCCCAGCAACTGGCCGCAGACGCCGCTGAGTCCGCCGGTGACGCCGAACCAGGCGAGGGCGCGCGGCCGGCCCCCGGCGGGGATCGCGGTGGTGATCAGGGCGAGCACCTGGGGGACCATGGCGGCGGCGGTGAGGCCCTGGAGCATGCGGGCGAGCACCAGGTGGGCGGGGGACTGGGCGAGTCCGCACAGCACGGAGGCGGCGGTGAAGGCGGCCATTCCGGCGAGGAACATCCGGCGGTGGCCGAGGATGTCCCCGAGCCGTCCGCCGAGGACGAGTCCGGTCGCGTAGCTGAACACGTAGCCGGCGACGACCAGTTCGAGTGAGGCCTGGCCGGCGCCGAGGTCGGCGCGGATGGCGGGGAGGGCGACGTTCACGACGTTGCCGTCGAAGCCGTACATGAAGAAGGCCGCCAGGACGACGGGGAGGAGAGGGGGGCGGCGCAGGAGGGACATGGGGCTGGACTCCGCTTCGATTATTGGTGGAAGTGCCAAAAACGTGGGCATGAGAAAGCCCGGGCGGGCCCGGGGTGGAGCTCGTCAGGCGCGCAGGTCGTCGATGATCGCGTCGACGGTCGCGTGCAGCGACTCGGGCTCGAAGCCCGCCTTGGCCTGGAGCAGCAGGCCGTGGAAGCCGGCCATCACCTGGCGGGCGAGCACCTGCGGGGCGCGGTCGGCGCGGATCTCGCCGTGCAGCCGGCCCTGCTCGACGGCGGTGGTCAGCGCGGTCTCCAGCGGGACGAAGGACTGTCGGGCCAGGTGCGTCAACTCCGGTTCTCGGAGGGCGAGTTCGGTGATGGTGTTGACCGCGAGGCAGCCGCGGCGGTCGGTCGCGGCCTGGTCGATCCCGGTCAGCAGCAGCTGCCGGACCCGCTCCAGCGGCGGCCGGTCCCCGTGCAGCGGGTTGGCTCCGGCGGCGCCGCCCGCGCGGTAGCGGTGCAGGGCGAGTTCGAACAGCTGCCGCTTGCCGCCGAAGGCGTTGTACAGGCTGCCGCGCAGCATGCCGGTGCTCTCCGCGAGGTCGTCGGTCGAGGTCGCGGTGTACCCCTTGGTCCAGAAGGTGTTCATGGCCGCGTCGATCGCGGCCTCGGTGTCGAACTTCCTCGGGCGTGCCATGGTGGGGATCGTGCCAGTTCTTGGCTGCCCTGTCAAAAACACCGTCAGATCGCGCCCGCCGGACCGGGGAGGGCCCTGCTGCGCATGCGTACGCCCGGGCCCGGGGCCGTGCGTAAACGGGGATTTCAGTATGTACCGGCCCTCCGCACGCGTGGTCGAATGACCGGGTAGTCGCTGGTGCCGGGGGCAGGCGGCCGGCCCTGGGCGGGGTACGGGAATTCCCGGGACAGCCCTTCGCGCACGGGCCGGAAATACCTCGTCCTGACAGAACCTGGCAGACCGAGGAAAAAGAGGTAACCGTGGCCGAGCATTTCCTTTCCGCCTATCTCACGCCGCCGGGGCCGGGTGCGGTCTTCTCGGTCCGGCACGACCAGAACGTCGCGCTCTGGCGCCGGGACGGGGCGGACGTCGAACTCGTCCGGGTCTGGGAACTGGAGCGGGTCAGCGGGCAGAAGCACCACTTCTGGCCGCTGTACACCGAGGGCCGTTCGGCGGCCTTCCTGTCGGCGCTGCTGGCCGAGGAGGGGCTGACCCTCGACGACGTCACCGCCACCTGGGGCACCCCCGGTCTGCCCGGGACGCAGCCGGTGCCGAAGCCGGCCGGCGCGGAGGACTTCCCGCTGCACAGCCTGGCGCACCTGTTCAGCGGCGTGCTGCGGGACGTCCCGCTGTTCCGCGAGGGCCAGATCGTCGGCCTGGCGATCGACGCGCTGCCCGACTACGCGCAGGAGAGCCGCCCCAACCCGTACTGGTACGCGGGCTGCGTGGTGAAGCAGGGCCGGATCACCTTCGAGCCGGTGGAGTCCCCCGGGCCGCTGTACACCGCGGCCGAGACGGTGTTCGGGCTGGAGCCGGGCTCGCTGATGGCGCTGGCCTCCGCGTCCACGGCCGCGATCGAGTTCGACGCCGAGGCCGCCATCGCCGACGTCACCTTCTTCGGCGGTTCGGCGACCCAGCCCTGGAAGGCCGCCCACGACCTGGTGCGCTCGGTGGTGGACGCCGCCGAACGGCAGCTCGCCGACGCCGAGCTGGACGACTCGCTCAGCCGCGAGGACCACCTGCGCAGCGCCGTGATGAAGGTCGTCCAGCGCTGCTGCGAGGGCGTCGCGATCCGCAATGTGCAGCGGCTGCTGGAGGTCGGCGGCATCCGCGCCGAGGACACCCACCTCGCCACCACCGGCGGCTACGCGCTCAACTGCCCCACCAACACCCTGCTGATGGACCGCTTCGGCTTCCGCGGCCTGGTCTCCCCGCCGTGCGCCAACGACTCCGGCCAGGGCATCGGCCTCGGCCTGCTCGGCCTGTACGGGGCCGGCCTGCTCGCCGACTCCGAGCTGCGGATCGACTCCCCGTACTACGGCCGGGACGTGCTGGACACCGAGGAGGCGCTGGCCGAGTTCGCGCCGTGGATCGTCTCGGTGACGGACTTCGAGGACGAGCGCTTCGTCGCCGACGTCTCGGACGGCGTGATCGCCTGGGTGGACGGCCGGGCCGAGCTCGGGCCGCGCGCGCTGGGCCACCGCAGCCTGCTCGGCGACCCGCGCTCGGAGAAGGTCAAGGACCTGCTGAACGCGTACAAGCGGCGCCAGTGGTGGCGGCCGGTCGCGCCGATGGTGATGGCCGAGCACGCGGGCGAGTGGTTCGCCTCCGACCGCGAGTCGCCGTACATGCTGGAGGCCGTGCAGGTCCGGCCGGAGGTAAGGGAGTTGGTGCCCGCGATCGTCCACCTGGACGGCTCGGCCCGGCACCAGACGGTCAGCGCGGCGGCCAACCCGCGGCTGCACCGGGCGCTGGACGCCTTCCGGGCCGCGACCGGGGTGCCGATCCTGTGCAACACCTCGCTCAACGACAAGGCCGAGGCGGTCGTCGACCAGGCCGCCCAGGCGCTCAACTTCTGCGTCCGCAAGGGCGTTCAGGTGCTGTACCTGGGTGGACGACGGGTCGAGCTGCGGGCCGAGCCGGTGTCGGCGGACGGGGCGCCGACGCCGGTGGCCCCGACCGAGCCGCGGCCGCGCGCCCTGGAGCACTTCGCCGGGCAGGAGGCGGACCGCGACGCGCTCTGGCAGGGCTGGCTGGACGCCGGCTACACCGTCGAGGGCATGTACCACCTCTCGCGCAGCCACCAGCTGCGTGCCGAGCAGGAGTTGTCCACGCCGGAGCGGGTCAACCTGCTGGCGGCGTACCGGGCGAAGGTCGACCCGTCGTTCTCCGGGCTGGTGAGCAACTTCGTCCGCACCCACGGGCCGGGCGGCTCCTTCGTCGACCCGTCCACGCTGACCGGGGCGTTCGGGGTGATCAACCCGCTGCGCAGGGGGCGGTAGGCGCGGGGAGCGGCAACGGCCGGGGGCCGGATACGGGTCGGGCGCCAGGAACGGGTCGGGGGGTAAGGCTTTCGAAGCCTTACCCCCCGACCCGTTCCGTCGTCGCTAAGCCACCGGCCGCCGTCCTCAGTAGCGCGGCTTCCGGGTCAGCGCCAGGCCGCCCAGCAGGAAGGCCACCCCGAGCGCGCCGGCGACCACTGCGGAGGTGGTGTCGGCGGGCTTCCGGCTGGCGTCCATCACGGCGGTGACCAGGCCGGCGACGGCGCTGATGTAGCAGAAGATGGTGATGAAGATCTTCACCTTGGGGTGCATGGAGAGGGTCCTTTCCGAGAGGTGGGTGCGGGGGTCAGACAGCTGCGGGTGCTGCGGTTTCCTGCGGTCCGCGGCCCGCGGGTGCGGTCGCGGCGGCGGTGAGGCCGAGCAGCATCACCCAGGCGTCGGGGTCCGACCGGAAGCGGTTCCAGCGGTCCGCGGCGAGGGCGAGCTCGGCCAGTGAGAGGACGCCCCGGGCGACCAGCGGCTCCAGGCGCTGCGGGCCGAGCTGCGGGGCGAAGGCGTCGGTGGGGTGGTCGTCGTTGGTGGTGGCGAACGGGCGCAGCACCGGCTGTTCGAAGCCGGCCGCGCGCAGCAGCCGGGGCAGCCGGCGGCCGATCGAGCGGTCGCCGCCGTCGGCGCGCTGGGCGGCGGCCATCTTGGCGTGCACGCCGGCGAGTTCGGGGTACGAGGGCTCGGCGGCGCCCCACAGTGCGGAGTCGACCTCGGTGACGGCGACCCGGCCGCCCGGGCGCAGCACCCGCCGGACCTCGGCGAGCACCGCGACCGGGTCGGGCACGTGCTGGAGGACGTAGCGCAGCAGCACGAAGTCCACGCTCGCGTCCGGCAGGGGCAGTTCGGCGCCGTCGGCGACCAGCAGGGTGACGCCGGGGCCGGCCGCGTGGGCGAGCAGTTCGCCGTCGATGTCGGCGGCGATCAGCGCGCTGTCGGCGGGCAGCGCGGCGCGCAGCCGTCGGGTCACCGCGCCCGGTCCGGCGCCGAGTTCCAACACCGTTCCCCCGATGCCGAGTTCGCGCAGGATGCGGAGCTCCTCGGGGAACGAGAGCGCGGCCTGTGCCTCCAGCCGGTCGAGTTCGGCGGCCAGGCCGCCGCCGGTGGTGCGCGCCGGGTCGTAGGAACCGCCCACGGGGCGTACGGAGGTGGTCATCGGGGCCTCGCGATCATCGTCATGCCGTGCTTGGGGCGGAGGGTGACCAGGGCCTCGGGCTCGACCGGGAAGCCCTCGACCAGTTCCAGCCGGACGGACTGGAGCAGGGCGGCGAGCACCAGGACGGCCTCCAGCATGGCGAAGTGCTGGCCGACGCAGATCCGGTCGCCGCCGCCGAACGGCAGGTAGAGGTGGCTGGGCAGGTCGGCGCCGTCGAAGCGGTCCGGGCGGTAGGCGTCCGGCTCGGTCCAGTACTCGGGGTGGCGGTGCAGCACCCACTGGCTGACGCACACCAGGGTGCCGGGTTCGACGTCGTACCCGCCGATGACGTCGGGCCCGACGGCCCGGCGGGAGATCAGCCAGACCGGAGGGAAGAGCCGCATCGCCTCCTGGATGGCCCGCCGGCAGGCGGGGAGGGCGGCCAGGTCGGCGGCGGTCGGCGGGCGGCCGCCGAGCACCCGGTCGACCTCCTCGCGGACCTTGGCCAGCTCCTCGGGGTGGCGGTCGAGCAGGTAGAGGGTCCAGGTCAGGGACTTGGCGGTGGTCTCGTGGCCGGCCATCACGATGGTCAGCACCTGGTCGCGGAGGTCCTTGTCGGAGACCAGGTGGTGGGTGGACATCAGGGTGTCCAGCAGGTCGCCGCCGGCCTTGCCAGCGCCGGCCTTGCCAGCGCCGGCCTTGCCAGCGCCGGCCTTGCCACCGCCGGCCTTGCCACCGACGGCCTTGTCGCCGCCTACGGGACAGCTGCTGCCGCCGGTGCTGCCGCCGCCCGCCCGGCGGGCGGCGATCAGGGTGCGGGTGACGGTGTCGAGGAACACCCGGGCGCGCCCGAAGTCGGCGTACCGGCGGGCGGTGTCGGCCGGGTCCGGGTCCGGGCTGGGCACGTAGTGCCCGATGCAGCGGTTGACGGCGTCCACCGCGCGGGCGAAGCCCTCCCCGATGCCGTCGATGTCGGCGCCGAGGATGGCGTGGGTGAGGGTGCCCAGGGTGAGCGCGGTGAGGTGCTGGTCCACCTCCAGCGGGGTGCCGGCCTCGACGGCGGGCCGCCAGCGCTCCAGCATCTGGGCAGTGGCGTCGGTGACGATCGCGTCGAAGGTGCGGACCGCGCTGGGGCGGAACGCGGGCGCGGTGAGGTGCCGTTGGCGGGCCCAGTCGGCGCCGTTGCTGGTCAGCAGCCCGTTGCCGAGCAGCGGGCGCAGCATGGCGTCGTCCGGGGTGCCCTCCTTGCTGTAGTTGGCGCCGTTGTCCTTCAACACGTGCCGGGCGTACTCGGGCCGGTTGAGCAGGTAGACGGTGTCGCCGGCGGCGCGGTGCCGGGTGACGTCGCCGTAGGTGCGGGCCAGGCCGGTGATGAAGTCGAGCGGCGACTCCCTCATCAGCGCCATGTCGACGTCGTCGGCAGGGCCTGGCGGGACGGTGTGCGTAGGCACGGTGCGGACCACCCCCGTGTTTCCTCTCGATGCTCACCCGGGACTTCCGGAGTACGTACGCATCCGCCGAATACGTACGTACGCATTTCCCGGTGATTTCCCGGTACGCATTTCGATGCGTAGGTCGATGCGTATTCTGATACGTATTCAAGGGTGCGGGACGCCTGAAATCTACCGCACCCGCCGCACGTGCTCAATACTTAGTCCAGGCGCCGGAAGTGAGGTCTTGGCGGCCAATTGCGACCGTGTCATTCTTCATTTGTCGGCGGCGCCGGGAAGCACGAAAGTGCCGAGGCCCGCCGACGGCCAACCGGAAACCGGAGAAAAGGAAAATTCTCATGGCTTTGGACCAGAGGAAGCGGGCCGAGTTCGTCAACGGCTACACCCGCGCCCTGATCAGCGCCTGGTCGAGCGAGGAGTACGCGGCCCGCCTGCGTACCGACGCCCGTGCCGCCCTCGCCGAGGCCGGCCTGGAGCTCCCGGCCGACGCGGAGATCGTCATCGTCCAGACTGCCGCCGAGGGCGAGCAGGAGGGCAACCTCGAGGTGCAGGTGGAGCTGTACGAGATCGGTCTGGCGACCGGCCGCTACGAGTTCCACATCCCGGAGACCCCGCAGATCGACACCGCTGAGCTCAGCGAGGGCGACCTGTCGGACATCGCGGCCGGCGGCAACTCCTGCTGCTGCCCGTGCTGCTGCTGCACCTGATCCAGCCGGGAAACCCGCCCGCCGGGCAAGGCGCCCGGCCGGTCGACCTGAGCACCAGGTCGGCCTGATTACCCCACCAAGGAGCGATCCACAGTGGCGACTGCCGTCGGGGAACACCCCGTCTCAGTCCGCGGCCTGCGCAAGAGTTACGGCGACTGGCATGCGGTCCAGGGTCTGGATCTGGACATCTACCGGGGTGAGGTCTTCGCCCTGCTCGGGCCGAACGGCGCGGGCAAGACGACGACCGTCGAAATCCTGGAGGGCGTCCGCCAGCGAACCGGCGGTGACGTGCGGGTCCTCGGCTGCGACCCAGCCGAGGACCGGCGCGACTGGCGCGCCAGGATCGGGGTGGTCCCGCAGACCACCGGCGCCTACTCGGACCTGACGGTCCGCGAGGTCGTCGAGCACTTCGCGGCGTTCTACCCGAACCCGCTGCCGGTCGGCCAGGTCATCGACATGGTCGGACTGGGCAAGCACGAGAAGAAGCAGAGCACCGACCTCTCCGGAGGCCAGGCCCGACGCCTCGACGTCGCGGTGGGCATCGTCGGCGACCCGGACCTGATCTTCCTCGACGAACCCACCACCGGGTTGGACCCGGTGGCCCGTCGGGAGGCCTGGGACCTGGTCCGCTACTTCTCCGAGCGCGGACGCACCACCGTGCTCACCACGCACTACCTCGACGAGGCCGAGGCGCTCTGCGAGCGCGCCGCGGTGATCGTCGCCGGCCGGGTGGTCCAGTGCGGGCCGCTGGCCGAGTTCGGCGGCCGAACGCAGACTCCGACCACGGTCTCCTTCCGGATTCCGCCGGAGCTGGCCGGCCGCACGCTGCCGTCGTTGCCACCCGGGGCCGAACCGGCCCCGGTGGGCGCGGACGGCGTCCTCCGGATCGGCACCCACGCCCCGACCGCGCTGCTCGCCGCGCTGGTCCCCTGGGCGCACCACGCGGGGGTCGGCGAACTGCCCGAACTGCGGGTGCACCGGCCCACGTTGGAGGACGTGTACCTGGACCTGATCCGGGAGAACGTGGACGGGACCGACCGCGGCGCGGACACCACCCAGAGCATCGGCGACGAGGCGGGCAAGCGATGACCCTCACCCACACCCCCGCGACGGCGCCGGCCGTCGACGCGCCCCGTCGCGCCGGCCGGCCGCCCGGCATCTGGCGGGCCTCGGTGGCCCGCTCCAAGGTGGAGCTGCGGGCGTTCTTCCGGAACAAGCAGTCGCTGGTCTTCACCCTGATGTTCCCGGTGATCCTGCTGGTCGTCTTCGGCTCGATCTTCTCCGGGAAGGTGGCCGGCACCGACACCGACCTCAAGCAGGTGTTCATGGCCGGCATCATCGCCGCCGGCGTGATGAGCACCTCCTTCTCCGGCCTGGCGATCAACATCGCGATCGAGCGGGACACCGGCACGGTCCGCCGGCTCGCGATGACCCCGATGCCCAAGTCGGCGTACTTCATCGGCAAGCTGGTGCGGGTCATCGTCACCACCGCGCTGGAGGCGGTGCTGCTGATCGGCATCGCGCTCGCCCTGTTCGGGCTGCCGCTGCCCAGCACCCCGGAACGCTGGTTCACCCTCGGCTGGGACCTCGCGCTCGGCACCGTCGCCTGCGCGATGGCCGGCGCCGCCTACTCGGCGCTGATCCCCAACAGCCGGTCCGCGGCGGCGATCGTCACCCCGGTCTTCATGGTGCTCCAGTTCATCTCCGGCGTGTTCTTCCCGTTCGGCCAACTCCCCGCCTGGATGCAGACGGTGGCCGCGTTCTTCCCGGTCAAGTGGATGGCCCAGGGCTTCCGCTCGGTCTTCCTGCCGGACTCCTTCACCGCCGTGGAACCCGCCGGGAACTGGGAACTGGGCCACATCGCGATGGTCCTGGTCGCCTGGTCGCTGGCCGGCCTGGTGCTGACCGCCTTCTCCTTCCGCTGGCGCGGACCCCGGGTCCGCTGATTTCAAGGAGCCGGACCCATGAGCACGACGGCGCCGGTGCGCCTGCCGGAGCACCTGATCCACCCGTTCGCCCCCGCCGGGCGCGCGGACCCGCACCCGGCGTACCGGTGGCTCCGGGCCAACGACCCGGTCCACTACGACGCCGCGTCCCGGCTCTGGCTGGTCACCGGGCACGGTGACTGCGCGACGGTGCTGCGAGACCCGCGCTTCTCCGCCGCCCAGGGCCAGCGCGAGCGCGCCCGGGACGACGCGCTGCCGCCGTCGATGCTCACCACCGACCCGCCGGACCACCACCGGCTGCGGGCCCCGGGGGCGCTGCTCCTGGGGCCGGCGGCCGTCCGTTCGGTGGCCGCCGGGCTTGCCGCCGACGTGGACGCGCTGGTGGACGGGCTTCCCGCGGCCGGCCGGGTGGACGCCGTCGCCGACCTCGGCCGGCCGCTCGCCACCGCCGTCTACGCCCGGCTGTTCGGGCTGCCCGCCGAGCAGTTGAGGCGCTTCGAGGCGCTCGCCCGGGCCGCCTCCGTCAACCTCGACCCGATGGTGCCGCCGGCCCGCGCCGCCCTCGGCCGCAGCGCGGCCGCCGCGCTCACCCACTTCCTGGACGGGCACACCCGTACGGTCGCGGACACCGAGGTGCCGCTGGCCGCCCTGGCCGCCGACGACCGGCTCAGCCGCGCCGAGATGCTCGGCGTCCTCAGCCTGGCCGTGATCGGCGGCTGGCAGCCGCTCGCCGAGTTCATCGGCAACGCCCTGCACCTGCTGCTGCCCGACCGCGCGGCCGTCGCCGCCCTGGGCCGGGCCGACGAGGACGCCGCCCGGCTCGCCGTCGACGAACTGCTGCGGCTGGAGGCACCGATCCCCTTCACCGCCCGGGTCACCACCGACCGGGTCGAGCTGGACGGCGGCGTGCTGCCGGCCGGCGCCCGGGTGCTCGCCGTGCTCACCGCCGCCAACCGCGACCCGGCGGTCTTCGCCGACCCGGACGCGCTGCACCTCGACCGCAGCCCCAACCCGCACCTCGGCTTCGGCGGCGGCCCGCACTTCTGCCTGGCCGCCCCGCTGGTCCGGCAGACCGCCGCGCTGCTGCTGCCCCGCCTGGTCCGCCGCTTCCCGGCGCTGCGCGGGCCCGCCGGGGCGCCGGACTGGGACCAGTGCCTGGTGCCGCGCCGACTGCGGGCCCTGCCGATCGAGCTCGGGGGTGCGGCGTGAACACCTTTGACGTCATCGTGGTCGGTGCCGGCGCGTCCGGCCTCAACTGCGCCCGGCTGCTGCGGGCGGAAGGCCTGGACGTGCTGGTGCTGGAGGCCCGGACCCGACTCGGCGGACGGATCCACACCTTCCGACCGGCCGACGGCGGACCGCCGTTGGAGCTCGGCGCCCAGGTCGTGCACGGGGAGCACAACCCGGTGCACGCGCTGCTGGGCCCCGGCCGTACCGCCGCCGTCCCGCGCCGGGTCACCGCCCGGATCGTCGAGGGCGGCGTGGACCGGCCGATGGGGGAGCTCGGCCGGGGGCGGCGCGCGCCCTGGCAGCTGGAGGCGATGCTGCACCGCAGCCCCGGTGTCACCGGGCTGTCGGTCGGGACGTGGCTGCGGGCCTGCGGCAGCGGCGGTGCGGAGGCGGCGGCCGCCGAGGAGTGGTTCCGGCAGAACTGGGCCGCCGCGCCGGAGGAGTTGAGCGCCGCCGGGGTCGCCGAGGCGCACCGCGGGGACGCCGCCGGGGAGGGGGAGTTCGCCGTCGCCGGCGGCTTCGGGCGGCTGCCCGAGCGGCTGGCGGACGGGCTGGACGTCCGACTCGGTTCGGCGGTGCGGGAGTTGGCGTACGAGCCCGGGCGGGTCACGGTCCGGACCGACGGCGGTTCGGTCGGGGCGCGGGCCGTGGTGCTCACCGTGCCGCCCGCTGCCGCCACCGGGATCGCCGGGCTGCCCGCGGCCAAGCTGTCCGAGGCCGCCGATCTCCCCGCCGGGGACGGCTGTTGCGCCGTGATCACACTGGACCGGCCCGCGCCGGACACCGTCATCGTCTTCGACGTGGACGGCCGCACCGGCTTCACCCGGTGCGCGGCCGGACGCCCGGAGGTGCTGGTGGTCGCCAAGGCCGACGCCGCCGCGACGTTCCGCGCGGCCGTCGACCGGGGTGAGCTGTCCGCGCTGCTGGCCACCGTGCTCCCCTGGACCGCCGGCGCCGCCGTGTTGGACACGGCGGTTGCCGACTGGGGCCGGGACCGGTACGCCGGTGGGGCGTTCACCGCGCCCCGGGCCGGGCTGGAGGACGCCGCCCGGCGGTGGGCCGCACCGGTGGACGACACGCTCTTCTTCGCCGGCGAGGCGACCGTGGCCGGCGAGCAACTGCCCTGGGTCCAGGGCGCCCTGAAGAGCGGGGAGCGGGCCGCCGAACAAGTTCTCAAGGCACTGCGATGAACGTGAGTCCGATGACCGTGCACCACGGCTGGTACCTGCTGGCCTTCCGATCCGAACTGACCGACGAGATCACCCCGTTGGCCGTCGGCCCGCGCCGCCTGATCGCCCTCCGCGAGGGTGACCGGGTGCGCGTCCTGGACGCCAACTGCCCGCACCGCGGGGCCCACCTGGGCTACGGCGGGCGGCGCGAGGGCGACTGCCTGGTCTGCCCGTTCCACGGCAAGCGGATCGGCCTCGGGGACCCGTCCAAGCACTGGTCGGTGGCCGAGCACCGGGTGCTGGAGTGGGGCGACGCCCTGTTCGTCCGGCTGTCGGACGACCCGGACGGCGACCGCGGCTTCGAGCGGTCCGTCCAGGGCTGGGCGGAGGAGTACCCGCTGGTCGCGGCGGTCAGCCTGCCGGTCGACGTGCCCTCCGAGTACGTGGTGGAGAACGCCTTCGACCCGGACCACTTCAAGGCCGTGCACGGCGTGCCCGGCAACCGGGGGATGGCCACCCGGGACGGCGAGCACGGCGAACTGGTCATCGAGGGCGAGTTCCTGATGCAGACCTCGCCCTGGCAGGACGCCCGCACCCTGGAGGAGATCCGCTGGGAGGCCGTCCGGACGGGCCGGGTGCGGTGGGACTTCAAGCCGCGCTTCCACGCCCAGGCGTTCAGCCCGAACGTGGTGGTGACCGAGTTCGGTCCGGCCGAGACCCGGCAGGTGATCGTCACCGGCTCGGTGCCGACCGAGGACGGCGGCTGCGTCGCCCGGGTCGCCATCGGGGTGCGCGAGGACCAGCGCGGGGCACTGCCGGCCCTGCTCGGCGGCAGCGGGAAGGCGCTCGCCGAGGACAAGGTGGTCTGGGAGCACCTGGACCACACCATGACCCCGCGCTACGACGCCCGCGACGAGCCCGTGCTCGCCTTCCGCCGCTTCTGCGCCGACTTCTGCGCCGACTTCCCGGGAGGCCGCGATGACCGCTGACCTGCGCCTGCACCTGCACCGGCAGGGCGATGGTCCTGCGGTGCTGTGGATCCACGGCTACACCATGGACTCCACCACCTGGCAGCCACTGTGGGACCGGCTGCCAGGGTTCACCCACATCGGTGTGGACCTGCCCGGTCACGGTTCCTCCGCCCCGCTGACCCCGGGGCTGACGCTCCCCGCGCTGGCCGGGCGGCTGGCCGAGGTCGTCAAGGAGACCGGCGCCCGTTCGGTGGTCGCGCTCTCCTTCGGCTCGATGTCGGCGCTGCAACTCGCCATCCAGGAGCCGGGGTTGCTGGACCGGCTGGTCCTCGCCGCGCCCACCCTGGCCGGCACCCCCAACGAGGACTCGGCCCGGGTCCGCTACCAGCAGCTCGCCATGCTCCACCGCTTCGCCGGCCCGGGCGAGCAACTGGCCGACCTCTGGATGCAGTCCCCGCCGGACATCTTCACCGGCACCGAGCGCCACCCCGAACTCCGGGCCGCCCTGCGGGCCGTCATCGCCCGGCACAGCTGGGCCGAGCTGGGCAACCGTGCCATGGACGCCCTCACCGCCCACCGGCACACCGCGGACGACCTGCGCCGGATCACCGCCCGCACCCTGGTCCTGCTCGGCGACGAGGACATGCCCGCGTTCGTCCGCAACGCCGGACTGCTGCGCGACACCGTCCCCGACTGTCGGCTGGAGACGCTGCCGGAGACCGGCCACCTGCCCCTGCTGGAGCGTCCGGACGTCTGCGCGCCGCTGCTCGCCGCCCATCTGGCCGGTGCCCCATCCCAGTGATGTTCATGTAGATACTTTGTGCCTACGTGTCCATATTGTGTCGTTTGTCCATGATGCGGGAAGCCGGGGGACCCACCCCCGCCGACCAAGGAGATCTCCTTGAAGCTTCGCCTCCCCCTCGTCATGGCCACCGCCGTGCTCGCCGGTATGGTCGCCCTCCCCGTCCAGTCGGCCACCGCCACCACCCGGAGCGTGCACGTCATCAGCGGGCAGGGCGCCGCCCTGTGCAACGACGGGTTCGTCTGTCTCTACGAGAACTACGGGCTCAACAACCCGCAGTTCGGCCGGGTCCTGCTGGCCGACGAGAACGTCGACTGGATGTCCGACTACGGCTTCGACAAGATCATCAGCTCGGTCTGCAACCACACCGGCACGTCCGTCACCCTCTTCTCGCAGCCCGCCTACGAGGGCACCTCCTTCACCGTCCCGTCCGGCCGCTGCACCGACGTGCCCGCGTCGTTCAACGACCAGACGTCCTCGATGATGCTGAACTGACCGTACGGTCCCGTGGCGGCCTCCCCGCCGGGTTCGCGCCCGGCGGGGAGGCCGCCGCATGTGTCCGGGCCCGTTTATCGGTTGCCCCGCCGTCGGGCGGTTCGTATCCTGCTGCGCAACGCGTCGACGGAGACGAGTAGCCAGGGATCACGCGAGCAGAGAGAACCGCCGGTAGCTGGGAAGGCGGTCCCGCGCCCCGAGGTGAAGACCCTCCTGAGCCGCGGGGAGGAACGGCCGCCGCCGAGGCGGTCCAATGCCCCGCCGGCCGGCCTCCGTCATCGGGCCGAACGAGGCCGCCACCCGTGTGGCGGCGAAAGTGCGGTGGTACCGCGAGTCCCCTTCTCGCCCGCACTCCCAAGGGATCATGACGATGTCCTCCGGAGGACCTCAATGATCCACAACCGCGTACGCGTCGCCGAGTTGAGCGAACACCTCGGCCGTACGGTCACCGTCCACGGGTGGGTGCACGCCCTCCGCCTGCAGGGCAGGATGCAGTTCGTCATCGTGCGGGACGGCACCGGACCGGTGCAGGTCACCCACCGGCGTGACGGCGGGCCGCTGGAGGCCCGGCTCGAAGCGCTCACCCCCGAGTCCGCCGTACGGATCACCGGCCGGGTGGTCGAGGCGGCCCAGGTCAAGCTCGGCGGCCTGGAGATCGTTCCCGAGGCGGTCGAGGTCCTGAACCGGGCCGCCACGCCGCTGCCGATCGACGAGCACACCGGATCGGAACAGCGCCTGGACTGGCGCTTCCTGGACGTGCGCCGGCGGCCCGCCGCGCAGCTGGTGTTCGCCGTGCAGACCACCCTGGAACGGGGCATGCGCGAATTCGCGTACGCCGAGGGCGCCACCGAGATGCACACCCCCAAACTGATGGGCACCGCCTCGGAGTCCGGCGCGGAGGTCTTCGAGCTGGGCTACTTCGGCCGCAGCGCGTACCTGGCGCAGTCGCCGCAGTTCTACAAGCAGATGGCGATCGCGGCGGGGGTGGAGAAGGTCTTCGAGATCGGTCCGGTCTTCCGTGCCGAACCGTCCTTCACCTCCCGGCACGCCACCGAGTTCACCGGCGTGGACGTCGAACTGGCCTGGATCGACGACGTCGAGGAGGTGATGGCCTTCGAGGAGCGGATGCTCGCCCATGCGATCGGGAAGGTCGCCGAGGTCCACGGCCGGGCGATCGCCGAGCAGTTCGGCGTCGAGGTGACCGTGCCGACGACGCCGTTCCCCCGGATCACCATGGCCGAGGCGCAGGAGCTGCTGCGGGCGGGTGGCTGGGACCCGGAGGAGGTCAAGGAGGACCTGGACCCGGAGGGCGAGCGGGCGCTCTCGGCCTGCATCAAGGAGAGCACCGGGCACGAGTTCGTGTTCGTCACCCGCTACCCGGTCGGCATCCGGCCGTTCTACCACCGGCGGGCGGCCGACGACCCGGGTGTGACGCTGAGCTTCGACCTGCTGTGGAACGGCCTGGAGGTCACCACCGGCGCCCAGCGCGAGCACCGGTACGAGGTGCTGGTGGAGCAGGCGGCCGAGAAGGGCGCGCGGCTGGAGCCGATGCGGGACTACCTGAACGCCTTCCGCTACGGCTGCCCGCCGCACGGGGGCTTCGGGATGGGCCTGGGCCGGGTGCTGATGGTCCTGCTCGGCCTCGGCTCGATCCGCGAGGCGACCTTCCTGTTCCGGGGGCCGAACCGGCTCTCCCCGTAACGGGGGACGGACGTGGGTCGGCGCAGGAAGTCGGACCGGCCGACTTCCTGCGCCGTGCTGCCGTGCTGTGCTGTGGGGCTGCCGTGCGGTGGTGCTGAGTCGAGCCGCCGGGCTCATACGAGGGCGGTGACCAGCAGGGTGAAGGCGGCGACGATGACGGCGACCCGGGCGTAGTGGTAGCGGTCCCAGCGGTCGCTCTGCTCCTTCCAGTCCGCGGGCCGGTTCTCCGGGGTCCAGGTCTTGCTGCGGTTGTTGATCGGGACGAGCAGCAGGACGGACATCAGCACGCTGACGACCAGCAGTGCGGCGGCGGTGAGGACGAGGCCGGTGCCGTGCTGCCGGCCGGCGACGGCCCAGACGCCGGCGAGGACGACCGAGCCGATGTACCAGAAGGGCATCAGGGCGCCGAGCATCCGGCCGCCGTGGGCGCGGGCCTGTTGGCCGGCGTCCTCGGGGAGGGCGGCGAAGATCCGGTTCATGACGAAGGCGACGGAGAGCTCCACGCCCACCATCAGGCCGACGGCGACGGTGGTGAAGACCTCGAGTGCGGTGAGCATGATGAACCCCCTGGTTTCTAGCGCTGCTAGGTGGTGAGGCAACGCTAGTACTGCTGCCGCTCCATTGTCTAGCGGTGCTAGGATTCGGGTCATGTCGGTACAGGAACGCAAGCAGCGCGAACGGGCGGAGCGCGAACGCCTCATCGTGGCGACCGCCCGTGAACTCGCCGAGCAGCAGGGCTGGGACGCGGTCACCACCCGCCGGCTCGCCGAGCGCATCGAATACAGCCAGCCCGTCCTCTACAGCCACTTCCGCGGCAAACGCGAGATCATCGGCGCCGTCGCCCTGGACGGCGCCACCGAGATGGCTGCGGTGCTGCGGGCCGCGACGGCCGCCACCGCGGCCGGCCCGCGCGGCCGGGTGGCCGCCCTCGCCCGCGCCTACCTGGACTTCGCCGCCGCCAACCCGGCGGTCTACGACGCGATGTTCCAGCTCGACGGCGGCCTGGCCTTCGCACAGGAGTCCACTCCGGAGCAGCTGAAGGACGCCTTCGCCGCGTTGCTGGAGACCCTCGGCGAGGTGGCGGGGGAGGGCGTCCACCCGGGGGTGTTCACCGAGGTGTTCTGGGCCGCCCTGCACGGCCAGGCGACGTTGACCCGGGCGGGCCGGCTCCCGGCGGAGCTCATCGAGAGCCGGGTGGAACTGCTGGTGGACCGGCTCGCGGTGGTCTGACGCGCGGCCCGGTGGGCGGCTCCGCCGATCTCGGCGGGAGCCGCTCCCGCCGGCCCGGTTGGATCTCCGCATGACGAACTGGTCGCGGCTCGGCCATGACCATGGTCCGGCCGACGACATGCCGGCCCTACTGGACCGGATCACCGGGCGCCCCTCGGACCGCCGGCATCCACATGCCGATTACCACCCGTGCTGAGCAGGCCTCATGGCTGGTCGTTGACCGGACGTCTACTCCGGTCCGGTCCACTCATGGCACTGACCCCTTGGAGATCATGGAGGATCATCGTGATCAAGCGTGTAGTAGTCGGGCTGGCAGCCGCAGCGCTGGTCGGCCTCGGTGGCGTGGCGCTTCCTGCCCAAGCAGCCTCGGCGGAGACCTTGGACCATGTCGGTTCCGGTGGCTCGAGTTCTGCCGCGATACACCACAGCGGGGCGGCTTCTTCGACCCAGCCGCTCAGGTACGCGCCGTTCCTGGACTAGTTCCGGCGGCGTAGTGGGCAGCGGGTTCGAAGCGGTGCCGGCCGGTGTAGGAAGTCGGCCCGTCCGACTTCCTACACCGGAACGGTGGCGGGAAGGTTGGCGTCGCAATCACGCCGGTGCCGGGGCGGGGCGGCTGGTGGGGTGGTCGGGTGACCACGACTTCTCCCGCTGTTGTCCGCAGGCCCGCCCCGGGACGGGCGCGTGACTGGCTCGCCGTCGTCTCCGTGACGGCGGGGATCTTCGCCATCGTCACCACCGAACTGCTGCCGATCGGCCTGCTCACCCCGATCGGTGCCACCTTCCGGATCTCCGACGGCACCGCCGGGCTGATGATGACCCTGCCGGGCCTCGTCGCCGCCGTGGCCGCCCCGACCGTCACGGTCGCCGTCCGGCGGGCCGACCGCCGGGTCGTGCTCTGCGGTCTGATGCTGGCCCTCGCACTCGCCGACCTGGTCAACGCGGCCGCGCCCGGTTACTGGGCGGTGCTCGGCGCCCGGGTCGTGCTCGGAGTCGTCATCGGCGCGTTCTGGTCGATCGGGGCCGGGCTCGCCCCGCGGTTGGTGGCCGGGGAGCGGCAGGGGCGGGCGAACGCGGTGATCTTCTCGGCGGTGCCGCTGGGCTCGGTGCTCGGGGTGCCCGCCGGGGTCCTGCTCGGCCAACTGGCCGGGTGGCGTGCGGCGTTCGCGGCGATGGCGGTGCTGAGCCTCGCCGTGGTCGCGGCCCTCGCCGCGACCCTGCCCCCGCTGCCGCCGCAGACCCCGACCGCCTTCGCCGTGCTGCGCGGACTGCTCCGGCTGCGGGCCGTCCGGACCGGGCTCGTGGTCACGCTGCTCCTGGTGACCGCCCACTTCGGCACGTACACCTACGTCACGCCGTTCCTGGCGGAGGTCACCGGCGTCGGGCCGGGCGGCGTCACCGCGCTGCTGCTGGTGTACGGAATCGCCGGTGTGGTGGGGAACTTCGTGGGCGGGCTGCGGCGTGCCGCGTTCACCGGCGTGATCCTGCTGCTGGCGACGGCCGTCCTGCTGCTGCCCGTCCTCGGACGGTCGGAGCCGGGGGCGGCGGTGCTGTTGGTGGGGTGGGGCCTCGCGTACGGGGCCGTCCCGGTCTGCGTCCAGGGCTGGTTCGCTCGCGCGGCGCCGCACGCGCCGGAGGCGGCGACGGTCGTCTTCACGTCCTCGTTCCAGGCCACCATCTCGGTCGGCGCCCTGGCCGGCGGGGCGGTGGTGGACGCCTGGTCGACGTCGGTGGTGATGGTGGCCGGAGGGTGCACGGCGTTGGCGGCCGCAGCGGTGGCGGCCCGGAGGCGGTAGCGCTGGGGCGGGGCGGCGGCCCGCCCCAGCGCTTCGTACGGCTACTCCTGGATGTACGTGTCGCTGAAGCTGGTGCCGTTGGAGCTGAGCGCGCTGGTGCTGGCCTCGTAGCCGGCGTTGGAGCTGGGGTCGAGCGCGACCGGGTTGGCGGAGCCCAGGGACTTGCCGTTGACGGTGGCCGAAGTGAAGGTCACCGAACCGAAGTTGGGGTAGGAGCCGGTCGGCGACTCGATGATGACCTCGGCGCTGGTCCGCTGGGCGGAGGTGGACTTGGTGGTGGTGTACGTCCAGCCGGCCGTGGAGTCGACGAGCTTGAGGGTGTAGCGGCTGCTGCCCGCGTACGTCACCGAGGCGGCGATGTGGTCGCCGGCCGAGACCGGGTACGAGCTCTGGCTCAGGTAGACCGGGGCGGCCGGGTACATCTCGTACCAGGCCTGGTCGACCGGGCTGCCGCTGGAGCAGTCGGTGGCGACGCCGGTCTGCTCGACGCTGGACGAGCCGTAGCCGTCGATGCCGACCCAGGGGGCGTAGAGGTCGTTGGAGGAGTTGCAGCTCGCGTCGGGCTCGACCCAGGAGGCCGCGACCGAGCTGTAGCCGCTGCCCTGGGCGGCGTACCCGCCCCAGTTGTAGCCGTTGGTGTTGTACGAGAGGGGGCGGAAGGACAGCGCCGCGTGGGCGGCTGTCGCACTGGCCGGGACGGCGGGGGCGGCGAAGGCCGTGGCCGTGGCGGCGAGGGTGATGAGACGTATCAGGGACTTGCGCATGCTGGACTCCTTCGTGAGGGGACGAACAGGAGGTCCACCCGTCAACCTGGGCCGTGGGGGCTGCCGTTGGCGGGTGGCAGTACAGGATGACGGGGGTGTCATGACCTGGGCAAGAGGCATCTGGGGAAGGTTGGCGAAGCCATTGCCGGGCTGGGAAGGCCACTTGACGAAGCGTCCGCTGGGCGGACACCGAAGGCCCGCACCGTGAGACGGAGCGGGCCTTCGTGTGGATTCAGTGCTGATCGGAGCCGTCGTCCGGCGGTCGGATCTTGAGGGTGGCGACGACGCCGAGGGCGACGCTGGTGATCGCGAGGGCGAGGAGCGCGAGGAGGATCGCGCCGACGAAGAACCTCACCGGCGCCAGGCCTCGTCGCGCTCCAGGTCGCGGAGGAGGTGGAGGAGGTTGATCAGGGTGCTGACCGGCGCGTTGCCGAAGTCGACGAGGATGCGGCCGTCGAGGGTGGACTCGGGGGTGCCGGCCGAGCCCCAGAGGAGGCCGTAGGGGAGGCCGCGGCGGTGCAACTCGCCGAGGAGGGTGGTGATCTGGGGCTTGGTGTAGTCGCGCATCCGGGGGTCGTCGGGCGCGATGGGGTCGCGGGTCACGCGTCGGAGTCCAGCTCGTACCAGGTGCTCTTGCCGCGCTTCTGCGGGTCGACGCCCCAGCGGTCGGTGAGGCCCTCGACGAGCTGGAGGCCCCGGCCGGACTCGGCGAGGTCGGAGTTCATGCGCAGCTGCGGGAGGGCGTCGCTCTCGTCGGAGACGGTGACCCGGAGGGTGCGGTCGAGGATGGAGAACCAGACGACGGGCGCGGGGGTTTCGCCGTGGCGCCAGGCGTTGGAGATGAGCTCGCAGAGGGCGAGTTCGGCGTGGAAGACGGTGTCGGCGTGCCAGCGGCCGCTGCGGGCCATGGCGGCGCGGAGGGCTTGGCGAGAGAGGGTGAGGGAGGGGGTGTTACGGGTGCACACGGGAACCTCCGGGAGGCTGTGGTGTGGGGAGAGGTGTGCTGCAAAGACGGCAGCACAACGCCTTGCTGACGATCCGTCGGATCGATCTGGTGACGACCATAGCCGCGCGATCCGTTAAAGTTAAGCCCCGACGAGAAGGTTCCCTCTAAGGAGTGCTTGGCTCGAATGGCCACGCCTGCGCGCGACGCGGCACACTGGCGCCTGTATCAGCAGAGAGGAAGTCATGGCCAACCGCCAGAAACCGACTTATCGCCAGCGTCGTCTCGGGGCCGAGCTGCGGAAGATGCGAGAGCGTGCTGGCTTTGGCGGCAGCCACCTCGCGCGCCTGCTCGGTGTGACGCCAGCCATGGTGACCCAGATGGAGAGTGGCAAGTCGGCCATCAGTGCGGACCGACTGCGGGAGGTCGCTGACGTGTGCGGGTACGACAATCGGCCACTCATCGATGCCCTCGGCAGCATCATCGCCATGCGGGACAAGGGTTGGTGGGAGAGCTATCGCGGCCGTCTCCCCGATGTCTTCATCGAATCTGCCGAGCATGAGGACTTCGCCGCAGGGAAGATCAGGGTCTGCGTGTCGACGTTCCTTCCGGGACTCCTTCAGAGCGATGACTACACACGAGGCGTCTTCAGCCGTCGGAGACCCCAACTCTCTGCGGAGGAACTTGCTCTGCACACCGGATTCCGAGCGGAGCGCAGGAAGAGAATCCTCGAAGGCCCCCGGAAGAAGCTCGAAGCCTATCTGCACGAGTCCAGCCTGCTCACCCGCTTCGGTGGTACCGAAGTGCTGCGCGAACAGCTGCATAGCTTGCTTGATGACTCGCTCAGGGATGACATAAGTATCCGAGTCATCCCCTTCGCGGCTCACACCTATCCCGCACCGATCGAGAGCTTGGCCTACAGCTTCGGGGTGGTTTCTGAGCTTGATACGGTCGAGATGGAGTCCTCACAGGGGCCGATCTTCTTCGACGCGCCCGATGAACTCGACTCCTATCGCGAAGTCTTCGACCGCATCGAGGCTGCTGCCCTCAGTGCTGATGACTCGCGAGATCTAATCCATTGCACGGCCAAGAACCTGAAAGGCTGAGATGTCCCAAATCCGTTGGCAGAAGTCGTCCTTCAGTAGCTCCAGTGACAATTGCGTGGAGGTGCGGGCCGTCGATGGAGTGATCGAGCTCCGAGAGTCCGACGAGGGTGACGTCATCGTTCGCACGACCTCGCCCAAGTTTGCCGCGTTCCTCCGAGGTGCGAGGGCAGGCGAGTTCGACCACTTGATCGTCAGCGCCTGAGCGAGTTGTTCCGGCGGCCCCTTGCTCCCCGCAAGGGGCCGCCGGTGGCTAGCCTGGTTCTTATGACCCTTACTGCGTGGCAGAAGTCCAGTTACTCTGCTGCAAACGACGACTGTGTTGAGGTTCGCGCCATTGACGACGTGATCGAGGTTCGCGAGTCCGACGAGGGAAACGTCATCCTCTGCACCAGTCGCCCCGCGTTCGCTGCCTTCCTCCGGGGCGCGAAGAACGGTGAGTTCGACGTCTGAGTGAATCGTTCCGGCGGCCTCTTGCTCCCCGCAAGAGGCCGCCGGTGGTCAGTCGCTCGGGTGCGCTTGTCAGCCGAAGGGCAGGACCTGGGTGCTGCCGCCGGCCAGGATGCGTGCGTAGGCGTCTTCGCCGCCGAGCGAGCGGTAGTTGAGCACCGGGTCGCCGGCCCGGACGAGGGCGGTCGCGCAGCCGAGGCACCAGGGCTGTGGTGGCTGCGTGTCGAGATCCTCGATCACCGCAGGAGCGGAGCACTGCACGCAGTCCGCCATCGGGCCCTCCTCGGGCTCAGGCCCAGGTGGCGCCGCACGCCGTGCAGCCCCATCGGCCTTCCAGGGTCTGGTAGGTGGTACCCGATCCGCAGACCGGGCAGGCGCGGGCGCTCGGCTCGCCGACCCGCGACAGCAGGGTACTGGGCGTCGGAGCACGGCCCTACCAGGCGGGAGGGGCGCCCCTCCCGCCGCGGTATCAGCGCGCCGCCGTCGACAGCGGCAAGTGAGCTTCCGGCAGCCCGACTTACCGCTGCGCCTTGGCGCGGTAGGCGCGCTTCTTCAGTAGGGCGCCGCACGTCTTCATCGAGCACCAGCGGCGTGCGCTTGCGCGCGAGGTGTCCACGAACAGGGCGCCGCAGGTGGGGTTTCCGCAGAGGTGGACCTTTGTGCGCTGCTCGGATCCGCACAGGGTGATCAGGTCGCGGGCGACCATGGAGAGTACGGCCGCCACGTTCCCGCCGGTCCACTTCACCGTCGTCGCATCGGCGGAGAGTTCGGGGGCCGAAGTTGGCTCCGCCGCAGCGGCGTTGACGAGGGTGATGTCCTCAAGGGCCGGGGGTCGTGACTCCGCCAGGGTCTGGCCGATGCGTTGGATCGCTTCGCGGAGTCGAACAGCCTGCATCAGCTCCTCCGAGGTGCAGTCCGGCGCCTCCGCCGCGCACCCGCTCTCCACGCACCACCGCCCCAAGTCCTCCGGCCGCCCCAGCCGTTCGAACGGCTCCGCCGTCCCCCGGTCCGCCAGCGTCCCCGCGAAGGCGAAGCACAGCCGGGCGTCGTCGAACCGGAAGTCCGTCTTCGCGCGCTGGCGCGCCTCCCGCTGCCGCCCGTCTTCCTCACTCATGTCCACCACTCTAAGTGGTTGACATCGATCCGGGCCACTGGCTAGCGTCCGAGTCCACCCCTTCAACCAGTGGACATTAGCCCCCCGAGGAGGCCGCGCCATGCGCGCCGCAGTCATCGAAGAGCTCAGCAAGCCCCTGGTCGTCCACGACGTCCCCGACCCCGGCTGCCCGCCCGACGGCGCCGTCCTCCGGGTCGGCGCCAACGGCATCTGCCGTACCGACTGGGCCCTCTGGGCGGGCGAGTTCTGGACCGGCGGCCCCACCCTCGCGCCCCCCTTCGTCCTCGGCCATGAGTTCGCCGGCACCGTCGTCGAAGTCGGCTCAGCAGTACGCGACTGGCACGAAGGCGATCGCGTGATCTTCCCGATGAACCCCGGCTGCGGCACCTGCCCGATGTGCCGCGACGGCCACCAGCACGTCTGCGACAACGTCGACGCCCTCGTCCCCGGCGTCTCCTACTGGGGCGCCTTCGCCGAGTACGTGATGGTCCGCTTCGCCGACGTCAACCTGGTCCGCGTCCCCGACGCCGTCGGCTTCACCGACGTCGCTGCCCTCGCCTGCCGCTACATGACCGCCTTCCACGGCGTGGTCGACCAGGCCCGCGTCCGTGGCGGCGAGTGGGTCGCCGTGTACGGCGCCGGCGGCGGCATGGGCCTGTCCACCGTGGAGATCGCCGCCGCAACGGGCGCCAATGTGATCGCGATCGACCTCACCGAAGAGAAGTTGGCCGCCGCCCGCGCGCTGGGCGCCGTCCACACCGTCAACGCGACGGACGACGATCCCACCGAGGCCGTGAAGACCCTCACCCATGGCGGCGCCCACGTCTCGGTCGACGCCGTCGGCATCGCCGAGGCCTGCCGGAACTCCGTGCTCTCCCTCCGCACCCGCGGCAGGCACCTCCAACTCGGCCACACCACCGGCGCGGAGAAGGGAAACGTCCCCCTCCCGATCGACGTCATGCTGGTCAAGGAGCTGGAGTTCCGGAGCGCCTTCGGCATGCAGGCCCAGCGCTTCGGCACCATGCTCGCCATGATCGAATCCGGCCGCCTCGACCCCGGCCGGATCGTCTCCCGCACCGTCGGCCTGAGCGAGGCGGGCGCCGTCCTGGCGGACCTGGCGACGTACGGTCCGACCGGTGTGGTCGTCATCGACGACTTCCGGTCCTGAGCCGTCCGGCCCGCCCCCGACCAGGAGCGGGCCGCTTCCGCGGTCACGGCCTCAGGTCACCCGGACCGGCCGGACCTCGACCAGGTCGCCCGGTGCGGCGGGCATCCGGCGGGCCCAGGCGACGGCCTCCGACTCCTCCGGCACGTCGATCACCCACAGCCCGCCGAGGTGCTCGTGCCCCTCCCGGTACGGCCCGTCGGAGACCGGTGTCTCCTGCCCGCCGCCCGGCACCACCAGCCGGGCGCTGCAACTGCGCCGCAGTCCGCCGCCGTACCGCACGCCCACCCCCGCCTCGTGCAGCTCGCGTCCGAACCGCGCGTGCGCGGCGTCGAGTTCGGCCTGTTCGGCCTCGCTCAGCGCGTTCCAGACCCGCTCGTCGCCGTGAATGAGCAGGGTGTATTCCATGGTCCTCAGTTCTCCGTCTACATCTGCCGGTGTGCCAGCCGGGCGAACAGCCCGTCCCGGTCGGCCAACAGCTCCTCGTACCTGCCCTGTTGGACCACCCGGCCCTGGTCCATCACGATGATCCGGTCGGCTTCGGCCACAGTCGACAGCCGGTGCGCGATGACCACCCGGGTGGCGTTGAGTCTTCGCGTCGACTCGGTGACCAGCCGCTGGGTCGGGTTGTCCAGCGCGCTCGTCGCCTCGTCGAAGAAGACGATGCGGGGCCGGGAGACCAGTGCCCGGGCGATCATCAGCCGCTGCCGCTGGCCGCCGCTCAGCGTGCTCGTCCCCTCCGAGAGCACGGTGTTCATGCCCATCGGCATGGCCGCGATGTCCTTGTCGATGCCGGCCATCTCGGCGGCGGCCCAGGCGTCGTCCAGGGTGTGGTTGGTGGAGCCGACGATGTTGGCCTTGATGTCGCCGGCCAGCAGGGCGCCGTTCTGGAGCACCACGCCGCACTGCCGCCGCACCGCCGAGACCTCCAACTCCCCGAGGTCCTGGCCGTCGTAGAGCACCGTCCCGCTCTCCGGCCGCTCGAAGCCGAGCAGCAGCCGCAGCACGGTGGACTTGCCGCTGCCGGACGGGCCGACGACGGCGACGAACTCGCCCGGCTCGATGCTCAGCGTGACGTCCTGGAGGGCGGCCGGGCCGTCCTCGCCGTAGCGGAAGGTGACGTGGCTCAGGCCGAGGCGACCGGAGAGGTCGCCGGGGTCGGCCTTGCTGTCGTCGACCTCGGGCTTCTCCTCCAGGATCGGCCGCAGCCGCTCCAGCATCGGCACCACGCCGAGCGCGGTGACGGCGGCCGAGGTGAACTGGAGGCTGGAGGCGATCAGCAGGTTGAAGGCGGTGAAGAAGGACAGGAAGACCGGGATCGGCACCTCACCGCCCAGCGGCCCGGCGATGACCCCGAAGACCACCACCGAACACATCAGCGGGAAGCCCGCGTTGAAGGTGGTGACGGCGTTCTGCACCCGGCGGGAGGAGGCCGCCAGCCCCCGCCCCTTGCCGAGCTCGGCGGCCCACACCCCGAACACCCGGTCCTCGGCCGCGGTGACCCGCAACTTGGGGACGGCGGTGAGCAGTTGGAAGACCCGGGCGGACATCGCCTGCTCGTGCGAGTACAGCCGGCGCTGCCAGCGGACCTCCAGCCGCCCGGCGGCCAGGCCGACGGCGACGCCGACCAGCACCAGCAGGGTGGCCAGGCCGGCCAGCCGCAGGTCGTAGAAGTAGACCAGCACCAGGTTGGCGAGGCCGGTCAGCAGGCCGAGGGTCGCCGTGGTCATCATCCCGGAGAGGGTCTCCTGGGCGGCGCTGACGCCGAGCACCGTGGTGCCGAGCTCGCCGGTGGAGTAGTTGGCGAAGAACGGCGCGGGCAGCGACAGCAGCCTGGTCCAGACGCCGACCTGCATCGCCGCGGTGGAGCGGCTCTCGATCCGCAGCACCGCGATGTTCTGCACGATGGACAGCGCGGCGACCGCCATCGCGGAGCCGATCACCACCAGCGCGCCCTCGGTGATCAGGTTGCGCTGGGCGTGGGCGACGAAGGTGCCGAGCACCTCGCCGGTCATCACCGGGACGAGCAGGCCGATCAGCGCGACCAGGGCGGCCATCCCGGTGAACATCCACAGGTCCTGCCGGTTGTTGCGCAGCCCGAAGCGGAGCAGCCCGGCGACCGAGCGGACGGCGGCCGGCAGCGGCCGGTACAGCACGGTGGCCTTGTTCTGGAGTTCGGCGGCGAGCTTCGGGGTCAGCGGGGTGACCTTGCCGCCCTCGGCCAGTACGTAGCCGCTGCCGAGCGGGAGCAGGGCGACGGGGGCGCCGGCCTTGCGGTAGGCCACCATGGCGCCGAGGTCGCCGCGCCACCAGGTGCCGTCCAGCCGGACGGAGCGGGTGCGCACGTGCGAGGCCAGGGCGATCGCCTGGAGCCGGTCGAGGCGTCGGTCGTGGCCGTTGCCGGCCACCGGGGCGGTGACGGCGAAGCCCTCGTGCGCGGCGACCAGCCGGGCGGCGGCCAGGGTGGGCTCGTCGCCGGTGGCGTCGCCGATCCGCAGCCGGGAGGAGGTGTCGCGCAGGATGGTCTCGAAGCCGCGCGCGGAGTCGGCGAGGGTGCCGGCGTCGCGTTCCCGGCGGGCGGCGATCAGCTCGGTCTCGGTGCCCCGGCGGGCCTCGATCCGGCGGTCGACGGCGTCCAGCAGCCGCCCGCAGTGGGTGGCCAGGCGTTCCCACAGGCCGCCCTGGTCGAGCAGTTGGCGCGGGGAGCGGGCCAGGACGGTGGCCGGGCCGGCCGCGATCAGCCAGTCCCGTTCGGTGAGGCAGAGCTCGGCGCCGGCGGTGAGCTCGCCGCCGGCGCCCTCGGGCGCCTCGACGCCGCCCTCCTCGACCCGCACCCACTGGAGGCCGTCGACCGAGCGGAGCGCCTGGCCCTTCTTGAGGACGGTGGGGTCGACGGGGTCGAGCGGGGTGAACTCGCGGGGCGGCAGGGTGTCCCGCAGGGCGCCGGCCAGCGCGGTGAGGCCGCGGGCCAGGCCGCCGAGGAACTGGTCGACGGCGCCGCCGCCGGCCGCGGACAGCCCGTCCACCCGGGCGGTCGGCAGGAAGGCCAGTTCGGCGCCGAGCACCGGCCGGACGACGATGCCCCGGCGCTGCCCGGCCCCGGCCGCGCCGGGTACCAGGGTGCCCGCCGCGATCCGGCAGAGGAAGTGCCAACGGCCCTGCGGCACACCGGAGTCGAGCTGTACGGCGAACAGGTCGACGGCGCCGGAGCGGACCAGCAGCAGCCGCTCCGGGTCGTCCAGCACCAGGTAGCGGTCGGCCAGCGGCTCGACCGGCGAGGCCGCCCCGGCGAGCAGCGGCGAGCAGACTTCCACGGCAAGCGTCACAGCTCGTCCTCCTCCTCGCGGCGCGCCGACTCGATGAGCGCGGTGTAGTGCCCGCCGAGCGCCAACAGCTCGTCGTGGGTGCCGCGTTCGACGATCGAGCCCTCGTGCAGCACGATGATCTCGTCGGCGTCGCGGACGGTGGAGAGCCGGTGCGCGATGATCAGGCAGGCGCAGCCGCGGCGGCGCAGGTTGTCCATGATCACCCGCTCGGTCTCCGGGTCGAGCGCGCTGGTCGCCTCGTCCAGCACCAGCAGGGTCGGCTCGCTGGCCAACGCCCGGGCCAGTTCCAGGCGTTGGCGCTGGCCGCCGCTGAAGTTGCGGCCGCCCTCCAGGACCGGGCTGTGGATGCCGCCGGGGCGGGTCATCACGGTGTCGAAGACGGCGGCGTCGCGCAGCGCGGCGGTGACCGCCTCGTCGGGGACGTCGTCGTTCCACAGCGTCAGGTTGTCCCGGACGGTGCCCTCGAACAGCGAGATGTCCTGGTCGACGTAGGCCAGCGAGGAGGCCAGCACGGTCCGCGAGATCTCCTCGCGGGGCCGCCCGTCCAGCAGGATCCGGCCGGACCACGGGGTGTAGAGCCCGGTGAGCAGCCGGCCCAGGGTGGACTTGCCGCTGCCGGAACCGCCGACCACGGCGACCCGGCGGCCGGGCACGACGGTCAGGTCGAGGCCCTTGATGATCGGCTCCGACAGCGGGCTGTAGCCGAAGCGGACGTCCTCGAACTCCAGGGTGCCGTCCAGCTTGGGCCCGGCCGGCGGCTCGGGCCGGGCGAAGGCGGCGGCCACCGGGTAGCGCTCGACGTCGTACAGCCGCTTGATGTCGGCGGTGACGTCCTGCAACCGGCCGCCCAGGTTGGTGAGTTGGGTGACCGGGCGGCTGAGCGCGGCGAGCAGGGTCTGGAACGAGACCAGGATGCCGACGCTCATCGCGCCGTCCACCACCCGCTGGCCGCCGACCAGCAGGATCAGCCCGCTGTTGAGCGCGGCCAGCATCGGCGGCACCACGGTGAGCACGGCGCTGGGGATGCCCAGCTTCTGCTTCGCCGTGACGACCTTGGCGAGGAAGCCGGCCCAGCGTCCGAAGGCGTCCTGCTCGGCGCCGGTGGCCTTGACCGTCTCGATCAGCGAGAGGGTGGTGAAGGTGGTGGCGGTGAGGTTGCCGCGGTCGGTGCGCAGCGCGGCGACCGCGTCGGTCCGGGCCCGGGCGACGGCCTGCAGCACGACCACGTTGAGCAGCGCCATGCCGACGCCGACCACCCCGAGGAGGATGTCGTAGCGGATCAGCACGGCCGCGTAGAACAGCACCAGGCCGAGGTTGATCACGGTGAGCGCGAGGTCGCGGGAGAGGATCTCGGCGACCACGTCGTTGCCGGAGACCCGCTTGGCGACCTCGGCCGGGCGGCGCTGGAGGAAGAAGTCGACCGGCAGCCGCAGCAGGTGCCGGAAGAACCGGGCGGAGCTGACCAGCCCCATCCGGATCTCGATCCGCAGCAGGTAGTGCCGTTGCACGGAGGTCAGCACGAAGACCACCACGGCGGTGGCGGTCATGGCGGCCAGCAGCGGGAGGAGGTAGCCGCTCCCGCTGCCGGCCAGCACCCGGTCGATGAACACCCGGGTGTACGCGGGGATCGCGATGCCGGGCAGCACCAGCAGCAGGCTGGCGAGCAGCACCAGGGGCATGGCGCGGCCGGTGGGCAGCCGGCGTTCCAGCAGGGCGCGGCCGATGCCGCCCTTGTCGCCGCCGGGCTCGAAGTCGGGGCCCTTCTCGAAGGAGAGCACGATGCCGGTGAAGCCGGAGTCGAACTCGTCCCACTCCATCAGCCGGGGGCCGCTGGCCGGGTCGTTGACGGCGACGACGGTGCGGCCGTACCGGGTGCGGACGCCCTCGACGACCATGAAGTGCTGGAAGGCCCAGAAGATGATCACCGGGCCGTCGAGGTCGCGGAGCTTCTCGGCCTCGGTCTGGTAGCCGCGGGCGGTCAGCCCGTACGTCCGGGCGGCGTTCAGCAGGGTGGAGGCGCGGGCGCCGTCGCGGGAGACCCTGCAGACGCCGCGCAGGTCCTCCAGCGGGACCCAACGGCCGTGGTGGGCGAGGATCATGGCGAGGCTGGCGGCGCCGCACTCGACCGACTCCATCTGCAGGACGGTCGGCACGACGTGGCGCCAGCGCCGCGGCGCGGCCGCCCGGGTGGGGCGGCCGCGGCGGGGCCTCTTCTTCTTCGGCGAGTTCTTCTCCGACGGATTCCCCTCCGACGGATTCAGCTCGGACGGATTCCCCTCCGGCGGAACGGAGGCGGTCTTCTCCGGGGTCACGGCGGTCATCGGATTCGGAGCCCCCTCTCAGCGGCCGAGGATCAGGTTGAACGGGGTCTGCTTGCCCACGTTGATGGTGGCGGTGACGGAGACCTGGGTGCCCAGCGGGTTCGGCGGGCCGCTCTGCGAGGTCCAGGCGAAGCCGCTCGGGGTGTTCGGGTCGGGCGTCAGCTCGACCACGACCAGCCGGGGCGCGTCCTTGCCGAGGTAGCGCTGGGCGGCGAGGTCGCCGCCGACCAGCCCGGAGACGGCCTCCCGGGTGAGCGCGTACGGGCTGACCGAGCTGACGGTGCCGCGCAGCAGGCCGAAGGCGCCGGCCGGGGTGGTGGACACGTTGAGGTCGACCTGGTCGCCGGGCTCCAGCCCGACGGTGCGGGTGGCGGGCACGAACACCATCGCGACCACGGCCTCCTTGGGGTCGTCCACCCGCTCGACCGAGGCGACCGGCGAGCCGGGGGCGACCACCTGCCCGTCGGTGACCGACAGGCCGACCACCCGCCCGCCGAACGGGCTGGTGATCTCCCGACTGTGGCCCTCGGTGTCCTCGACCCGGACCACCGACTGGCCCTGCTGGACCTGGTCGGAGGGCTTGGCGAGCACCGTGCGGACCATCCCGCCGTACGGGCTCTGGATCATCGCGGTGCCGTGCGGGTGGGTCAGCAGGCCGGGGGCGTCGACGGTGATCGGGATCGTCCCGGCGAAGGTCCACAGCAGTGCCGCCGCCATGGTGATCATGACGACGAACAGGGCGATCCAGCCCCGCGGCGCGGCGAGCAGGGTGGGCGAGTCCAGCTCGTCCGGCTCGCGCATCCGCTGCAGGGCCTTGAAACGGAACTTCATCGTCTGGCTTCTCTCCGGGGGGCGCGCGGCACACCGACGTCCTGGCGCAGCGCCGCCGGGCGGCTGCCGATCACCAGTTCGCCGACGGTGCCCTCGGTGAAGTAGTCCAGGCCGCTGGCCGCCGCGAAGTCGGCCGCGTCGCCGCCGCCGAGGCCGCAGACCGCGAGGTCCATCGCGGTGCCGACCAGGTAGAGGGTCTGGTAGAGCGCGCCGACGTGCTTGAGGACCAGCGGGTAGGCGACTGTCTCGTACTTCCACATCACCCGGCCGAACCGCGCGGTGACCAGCAGCACCACCTGCGGGTCGGCCTGCATCAGGCTGGACTCGCGGGCGCTCTTGACCAGTTGGGCGGTGGCCGGGCTCGGCGCGCTGACCAGCTCCAGCTCGTGCCGGTCGGTCGCGTAGTGCCACAGCCCGGGCTCCAGGCCCGCGCAGGAGGTGACCAGCGGGTACAGCTCCAGCTCGTGCACCGCGCCGCCGCTCGGGTACGGCCGGTCGGCCAGCTCCTGGCCGTCCCCGCCGGTGAAGGTCTGCCGGCGGCGGGCGCTGCGGTAGAGCAGCTCGCCGAGCTGCGCCAGGGTGATCGGCGCCTGCTCGTCGTGGTCGCGCACCGAGCGGCGCTGCTCCAGCACCTCGGTGAACGGCCGGTCGGCGCGGGCGAGTTCGTCCAGGTCGGGGACGGGCAGGGTGACCTTCGCGCCGGGGAACGGCGCGGGCGAGGCCGGCTCGGGGGCGAAGCGGTCGCCGAACCGGTAGGTGCCGCCGTACCCGGCCACGCTGGTGGGCCGCCGGGTGCGGGAGTGGAAGGCGAGGTCGGCGGCCGTCCACTGGGCGAAGCGCTGCTCCTCGGCCTCCGGCTCGGCGCCGGGGGCGCCGTAGGCCAGCAGCCCGGCCGCGGCGAACAGCCGCAGGGTCTGCCGGACGGCCTCCAGCGGGAGCCCGCCCGGGAGTTGGGCGAGCGCGGCGGGGCTGGTCCAGTCGGCCAGGGCGGCCAGCAGACCGGCCGCCCGGGTGGTCAGCTGGACGGCCAGCGGGCTGCCCGGGGCGCGCACCAGCAGGGCGCCGTCCTCGACCGCGGCGGAGGCGAAGCGGGACAGCTTCACCTGCCCGGTCGGGTCCGGGGTGGGGCCCGGCTCGGCGGCGCCCCGGCCGACCGGGCGCAGCCGGGCCAGCGGCTCGTCCGCGGCCGCGCCGGTGCCGGTGCCGGTGCCGTTGCCCGGGCCGGTGCCGTCGTCCGGGCCGGTGCCGTCGCCCACGAGGTGGACGGAGTGCTCCAGCAGCCCCACCGTGCCGAGCCGGCGGCGGGTCAGCTGCCAGCGCAGCAGTCCGGCGTCGCCGTCCCGGGCGGCGACCAGGGCGGCCAGCTCCTCCTCGGTCTGCTCGGCGGCGGCCAGCGCGGCCACCGCCGCCATGGCGCCGGGCGCCAGGTCGGACAGGTTCAGCGCGCCGATCGGCGCGGTCAGCCGGACGGCCTTCGGGCCGAGCGGGGTGAGCGCGCCGTCGGGGCGCAGCCGCAGCCGGCGCACCGCACGGGCGGTCGCGGGCCGGTGGATCCGGTCAAGGGCGGTGGTCATCGCGTCGGTACCCGGCCGTTCCTAGAAGAAGACGTTCTTCGGGTTGAACTGCTCCTCGGTGAGCGGAGCGGCCAGCCGGCCCTGGCGGACCGGCACGTCGTAGAGCCGGCCGGGGGCGAGGCGGCGCCAGAAGTGGCGCATGCCGGGGGCGATCACCTTGACCACGGCGAGGTCGAGGTCGGGGCGGCTCTGGTCGAGCACGATCACCTCGACGCCGGCCCGGCGGGCGCGTTCGACGCAGTCCCGGACGTGTCCGGCCAGGTCGTCGCCGGCGAGCGGGGCGAAGTCGGCGAGGGTGCTGGCGGGCAGCTCACGGGCGGGCAGCAGCCAGGGCTCGTCCGCGATCGTCGCGGTCCGGCACCACTCCAGGGTCTCCAGGTCGTCGGTGCGGTAGAGGGTGTTCCCGTCCTCGTCCCGGCGGTCGATGAACGGGAGGAACTGGTTGACCTCGGTGAGCGCGCGGATCGCGGCGATCCGCGGGTCCGGGTGGGCGCCGAAGCCGACCATGATGTCCTCGACCGCGTGCTTGCGGCGGGAGATCGCGGCGAACACCGGCACGCCGAGGTCGGAGGTGATGTCCAGGACCCACAGCTCGCGGTCCACCGAGGCGTAGAAGGCGCGCATGGTGTCCACGTACGGGTCGTTCAGCGAGTCCAGGTCGAACTCGGGCTGGGCGGTGCGGTTGTACCACCACAGCGCCACCGCGTCGCGCTCGACGACCTCGCAGAAGCCCTGGAGGATCGCCTCCTCCAGGGTGTTGCCGCTGGCGCAGCCGTTGGAGTCGCCGACGCAGTAGAAGTGCTGCTGGAGGTCGGGGTGGCCGTACCAGGCGTAGCCGGAGGGGACGAGCCGCTCCTCGTCGTGGGTGAGCGACCAGGCGCGGGTCCAGTCCAGTTCGGCGTCGACCGGGAACGGGTCGGGCACCAGGTGGAGGCGGTGCTTGGGGTCGGCGTTCCACTCGGCGCGGCCGGCGAACTGGGCGTCGGAGAACTGGAGCAGGGCGTCCATGTGGACGGCCACGGCCGGGTCGAGGTCGCGGTAGGCGGCCCGGACGACGGGCTCCTCGCCGCGCCAGACCGCCGAGTAGCGCTCGATCGCCTCGCAGATCGCGCTGACCTTGGCCTGGATCTCGGAGCGGCCCTTGCCGCCGCTCTGGCCGCGCATGTTGCGGCGCAGCAGGTCCATGTTGTCGTTGACCATGGCGAAGTTGTGGCCGGCGGTGAAGCTGTAGGTGATGCCGTTGCCGGTGTCGTCGTGCGCGCCGAGGCGGGTGATCGCGCCCAGGTGCGGGCTGATGTGGTGCTTGAGCCGGTCGTAGGTGAACTGCGGGGCCTGGACCCGGTAGCCGCCGTCGGTGGTGTGCCGGGCCGGGCTGGGCTGGAGGACGACCTTGGGGCTGCGCTCGGTGAGCAGGGCCGGGTCGCCGCAGCTCGGGCACTGCGGCTGGCGGACCAGCGTGTGCTCGGTGGTCTGCAGGGTGTTGAGGTCGAGGCTGACCATGGTGCCGGCCAGGGCGGAGCAGCACTCGTCGGCCAGGATCCGGGCGGCCTCGGTGGCCAGCAGCTGGGCGGTCATCGCCGGTCCGGCCGGGATCGCGGCGCGGGTGGGGTGCAGCGGCACGGTCTGGCCGCGCTTGCCGGCCAGGTAGCGCTCGACCTGGCGGTTGCCGCTGATCCGCTGGGCCAGGCAGGTCCAGCAGCCGGTCTCGTCGGGGCGCAGCAGCGGGCCGAGCCAGGGGGAGGTGCCGGTGGGCTTGGCGAGCAGCCAGGCGCGCCGGTCGGCCAGCCGGGCGGTGTTCAGCCGCTCCAGGGCGGGGTCCAGGTAGTCGTCGGTGAGGGCGACGACCAGGGTGTCCGGGCCGGCCGCGACGGCCTGCTCCTCGGTCACGGCGCGGGCGCGCAGGCCGGTGGCGGTGAGCGCGTCGACCAGCGGGGCGGCTTCGGCGGCGCCGAGGGCGAGCACCAGCAGTTCGGTGGCCCGGGCGGCCTCCAGCGCGACGGCCGGGTCGACGCCCTGGGCGTCCCAGTAGGCGAGCACGTGGTCGGGCAGGTCGGGCCGGCCCTCGGCGAGGTGCCCGGCCGCCTCGTAGCGGCGCAGCGCGGTCAGCGCCTGGCCGAGCGGGACCTCGGCGCCCAGTTCCTGGAGGATCTCGGCGACGGTGCGCCGTCCGTCCAGGTAGGGCAGGAGGCGCACCGCGGCGGCCCCCGGGACGAGGTAGTCCTGCCCCTCTCCGAGCAGGAAGACCTTCTCGCCCACCGTTTCGGTGAGGAAATGGGCCTTGAGCCGCGGACGCTCCATAAGTCATCCCCCTGTGTTCACAAGTTCCTTGCGAGTATTCGAGCACGTCACCAATTCGGCTGTACATACTGCATATTCGGCAGGGTGGTCGAGTTACGCATCGAGCGGAATTACGTATTCCGCGCGGACGGTACGTAGCCCCGTACGTATTAGCCCGGAACATTGACAGGGGGGTGCCGGAGGCGATATTGGTGTGTCCGCAGGCGCGTACGACGGGGGGTTGCGGTGCCGACTGGAGTTTTGCTGCACCGGGAGACGGAGCTGGCCGAGCTGGCCCGGGCGGTGGCCGGCGCGGGGGTGGGTCGATCCGCTGTCGTGCTGGTCAGAGGCCCGCGCGGGATCGGGAAGAGCGCGCTGCTGCGGGCCGCGCTGGCCCGGATACCGGGCGAGGCGGTGGTGCTGCGGGCCCGATGTCACGCCAACGAACGGGACTTTCCGTACGGCGTGGTGCGCCAGCTCTTCGACCCTTTCATGGGCATGACAAGTGGCTCGACGGCCGCCTCCCAATTCCTGGGCGAATCACCCGACGAATTCCTCACCGAAGCCCTTCCGGGCACAGTTCACGGAACCTCCGGGGCGCGCACCGAAAACGCCGGAAACGGGCGCGAACGGGTCCTGAGCAATCTTTTCCACGCGGCCCGCTCGCTCACCTCCCGGACCCCCGTCGTGATGGCCGTGGACGACCTCCACCTGGCCGACGAGGAGTCCCGGCAGTGGTTCTCCTACCTCGCCCGCCGGCTCGACGGCCTGCCCGTCGCCCTGCTCGCCAGCACCGCCGACGAGGCCGCCGACCCGCTCGCCGCCGAACTCGCCGCGCTGCGCCACGCCCGCACCCTCACCCCCGGCCCGCTCTGCGACAGCTGCGTGGCCGAACGCGTCGCCGAGGAGTTCGACGCCCCGGTCGACCCGGAACTCGCCGCGGTCTGCCACGACCTCTCCCGGGGCAACCCCCTGGTGGTCGAGGAACTCACCGCCCGCCTGGCCGCCGCCCGGATCCCGCCCGGATCGCCCGACCTCGACATCGTGCTGCGGATCGGCGCCGGCGCCCTCGCCGACACCACCCTCAGCTGGCTGCGGCAGAGCCACCCCCGCGCGGCCGAACTGCTCACCGGCCTCGCCGTGCTCGGCACCGACGCCGACCTCGCCACCGCCGCCCTGCTCACCGGCCAGGGCGAACTGCTCGCCGACGAGGCCCGCGAGGCGCTGCGCCGCACCGACCTGATCGACCCCGGCCCGCCCGAGACCTTCCGGCACGAGCTGGTCCGCACCGCCGTCCTGGCCCGCACCGACCCGCGCGTCCTGGTCGCCCTGCACGAGCGCGCCGCCGCCCTGCTGGCCCGCCTCGGCGCCCCGGCCGCCCGCACCGCCGAACACCTGATGTCCTCCGGCACCACCGGACTGGACTGGGCCGTCCCGGTGCTGCGCACCGCCGCCAAGGAGGCCGCCGCCGACGGCCACTGGGACGACGCCGCCCGCTACCTCCAGCGCGCCCTCGCCGACGCCGCCGACCCGGACCTGGTCCGCTCGCTCACCGGACAGCTCGGCGCCGTCGAACTCCACCGCGACGTGGCCGCCGCCGCCCGCTGCGCCGCCGGCCTGGCCGCCACCCCCGACCCGGTCGAACGGGCCCGACTGCTGCGGCCGTTCACCGGGCCGGTGCTCGCGCTCAGCGCGGCCGGCGCCGCCGCCGTCCCCTTCGCGGAGGCCGCCGGAGCGCTGGTCGCCGGGACCCTGGTCGCCGGGGCGCGGACCGCCGCCGGCCCGCCACCGGCCGACCTGCTGCTGCCGCTCGCCGCCCAGGCCGCGCTGACCGGCCGGCGCACCGCGCTGCGGCCCGCCCTGGCCGCACTGCGGGCCGAGCCCGCCGCACCCGCCGCCACCGCCCTGCTCGGCGCGCTGGCCGCGCTGGCCGCAGCCGGGGGGCGGCCGCGTACGGCCGTGCGGCTGGCCGGACGCTGCGTGCGCCGGGTCTCGCCCGCCGAGGCCGGGACGGACGTGCTGGGCGCGGCGATGGCCTACGCCTGGACCGGACGCCTGGACGAGGCCGCCGCCTGGGTCGGCCGGGCGGTCCGCTCCGCCCAGCGCTGGAACCACCGCGCCGAACTCGCCCTCGCCCTGCTGGCCCGCGCCGACATCGCCCACCGGCAGGGCCGGCTGGACACCGCCCTCGCCGACGCCGAACAGGCCGCCGAACTGGCCGGGCAGATCCGGGCCGAGGACCTCGCGGGCGCCGCCCGGGCGCTCGCGGTACGGGCCCGGCTGCGGCGCGGCCTGCCGGTGGACGCCGCCGCCCTCGCCGCGGTCGAACTGCCCGCGGAGGCGCATCCGTTGCTGCGCGGGGTGCTGCTGGAGGCGCGCGGGCTGGTCGCCGCGCAGCGCGGCGACCACCAGCAGGCGCTGCGGCTCTTCCTGGAGTGCGGGCACCAGCTGGCCGCCCGCGGCGTGGCCAACCCGGCCTGCGTGCCGTGGCGCACCCACGCGGCCCAGGCCTACCAGGCGCTCGGTGAGCACGCCGCGGCCCGGACCATCGCGGCCGATCCGCTGCCCGGCGGCGACCCCCGGCCGCGTCCGGCCGAGCCGCGCGGCGGCCCGGCCATCGGCACCCGCGACGCGGGGCCGGTCCGGCTGACGCCGAGCGAGCGGCGGGTCACCGAACTGGTGCTGCAGGGCCTGAGCAACCTGGAGGTCGCCGAGCGGCTCTGCCTCAGCAAGCGCACCGTGGACACCCACCTGGGCCGGATCTACCGCAAGCTGGCCATCAAGGGGAGGCCCGAACTGGGCGCCGCCGTCAAGGCGTTGTGAGGCGCGAGGCGGGGGCTGTGACGCGGGGCGGGGGCTGTGACTCAGGGCGGGGGCTGTGACGCGCGGCGCCGCGGCCGGGGCGGCTCAGCCCGCCGCCACGACGCCGAACTCCGCCCCCCAGGGGTCGCGCAGCACCGGCGGCTGCTCCCGACCCGGCCGGACCAGCCGGGCGCCCAGCCCGACCGCCTGCCGCACGGTCTCCGCCGGGTCGGCCGCGCCGAAGTGGGGCAGCCAGCACGGCCGGCCCTGGTCGCTCTCCACCACCCGGGCGTGCGGGACGCCGTCCAGCGTGAACTCCCCCTCCGGGCCGAGTCGGTAGCCGAAGAGCGACCCGTAGAAGTCCTCGGCCCGGGTCGCGGAGGGCACCCGCAGCTCGTGCCCGCAGATCGCGCCCGGTTCGTCGGCGAGCACCACGCCCTCGGCCCGGGCGCCCTCCCAGAAGCCGACGGTGACGCCCGAGGGGTCGACGGCGAGCAGCAGCCGCCCGTTCTCCCCGGCCGGCACCGGCGGCATCACCACTCGCCCGCCCAGCAGCCCGACCCGGGTGCAGCAGTGGTCCGCGTCCTCGGTCGCCAGGTAGACGTTCCAGGCGGCCAGCGGCGGCAGCCCGGCCGGGGCGGCGCCGAAGCCGCCGATGACCTCCCCGTCGAGCACCGCCAGCTGGTAGTCCGGCGACTCGGTGACGAACTCCCAGCCCAGCAGCGCCGAGTAGAACTCCCGGCTGCCGCTCAGATCGGGAGTGATGCAGTCAGCCCAGCACGGTGCGCCGATGGCATAGCCGGTACGTCGAGGCACGGGTCGTCCTTCTCCTTGGTCATGGCGTGATCGATCAGGCCGGCCGCCTCCTCCGCCCCGCTCACACCGGGCAGGTGCAGGCAGTGCGTCGGTGCGTCGGCGAGCAGGCCGCTGGAGCCGGCCGGCCAGGTCCGGGTGGTGAACTCCCATGGTGCCAGGCGTACTTCCTCGTCGACGCTGCGGCAGAGCCGGACGAGTGCCGGCGGGGCCAGTCGGGCCCGCACCGGGACGACCGGGCCGAGGCTCTCCGGCCGTACCAGCAGCACCTCGCCGCCGACCGGCGAGGTGACGGTGCGCCACGTCCCCTCGGGCAGCCCGGCGCCGCGCAGCCGGGCCGCGGCCGCCCCGCGCGCCTCCAGCGGCGCGAGGTAGGGCAGCACGTGTCCGGTGCGGCGGTCCAGCACCAGCAGTCGTCCGGAGACGAACTCCCAGGAGCGCTGCGCCAGCGCGGCGCCCACGTTGGCCTGCTCCGAGTACGGCCCGCCGACCAGGGCGACGGTGGCGTCGCCCTTGGCGAGCACCACGGCGGGGGTGAGGCAGAACCGGTCCTGGAGCGCCGCGAACGGCGGCACCGCGCCGGGGACGTTCCCCCAGCCCCGGCAGGTGCGGCGCAGCAATGGCGTTCCGTCACTGCGGCGCACCAGGAAATCGCCGGGTGCGCCCTTCCCCGGGCCGCCGGAGAATTCCACCCGCAGTTGGTCGGGGTCCCGGGAATTCCCGGTGAGGTGCGGCCCGAAATGGAACGCGATCTCGTCGCGGTCGGCCTGGACGAGGGCGATTTCGAGGCCGAAGAAGTTCAGCACAATCGGCTCGATGACCGGCACTGTCGCTCCTGGCAGGTTTGTTGCACATTCAATTGATGCGGCGGTCCGGAGTTCGTCCGGCTCGCGGCCGCTCGGACGGGCGGGTGGGAACTGCCCGTCGGTCGATCGTGGCGGGAGGCGTCAGGCGCCTCGAACCGCTGGTGGGAGGGTTATCCCCAGCGCCAGTCGGCCGGGGTGGCCTCGCCGCCGAGCATCAGCAGCTGGCTCGGGCGGAGCTGGTTGGTGAGATGGTTCGTGAACTGTTGCACCGAGGTGGTGGCGGGGCCGACGGCCGGTACGGGGCTCGGCGCGGCCTGTGCGGATCCGGCCAGGAAACCGCCCGCGGCGGCCACGGCGACCGCGGCGGTACAGGCGAGCTTGCGGCAGGAAAGCAGCATGGAAATCCCCCAGGAAAAGTACGTTCGGAAGCGGGTGCCGGCCGATTCCCCGACTCGGTCGGTCGGCCGTCGGTGATGACGGTCCGTGATCATCGGCGGGCCCGGCGGGGGAGCTCGCGGCTCCCCGACAACCGAAAGTCTGGAGGATGTCGAGGGCTGCCGGAAGGTGTTCGGGGCGGCAGGAAGATCGCCGTGGCACCTTGGTGCCATTGCCTTCCTTTTACCTTTATCCCGACGGGCTCTTCCGGCGCACCGAAAGAAACGCTTCCGCAGTTGTCCTGACCTGCCCGTCCTGGCATGATCGGGCAGCGGACTTGTCCGGCCAAGTGCCGGAAATCGGTACCGGCCTCGGGGGAGTGGTGCAGCCGATGACGCGGAGGATCGACGACGCCGCGCAGGCGGTCTACCGGTTGATGCTGACCGATCATCAGCTCGATGTCGAGGGTCTGGCCGAACGGCTCGACCTGACCGGCGAGCAGGTCCGCGCCGCCCTCGACCAGCTCGCCGGGCTGCGCCTGCTCCGCCCCTGCGAGGAGGGGGACCCGGGCGAGCTCTCCGGCAACCTGCGCCCGGTCGATCCGCGGGTCGGCCTGCCCGCCCTGCTGCGCCACTACGAATCCGTCCAGCAGCGCGCGCAACTGGAGTTCGAGCGCCGCCAGGCCGAGATCTCCGGCATGCTCGCCCAGTTCCGCGACGAGTCCGCCCGGGAGGACAGCCAGCTGGAGCGGCTGCTCGGGATGGCCACCGTCGAGGCCCGGATGGAGGAGCTGGTCGGCGGGGTCCGCGACGAACTGCTCACCTTCAGCCCCGGCGGCGCCCAGTCCGCCGCCTCCCTCCAGGCCAGCCGCCCCGACAACGAGGCCCTGCTCGCCCGCGGCGTCACCATGCGCACCGTCTACCTGGACTCGGTGCGCAAGGACCGCGCCACCGTCCAGCACGCCGAGTGGCTCACCGGACTGGGCTGCGAGGTGCGGACGGCGCCCGCGCTGCCGCTGCGGATGCTGGTCATCGACCGCCAGGTCGCCCTCGTCCCGATCGATCCGGCCAACACCCTCAAGGGCGCCGTCCAGATCTCGTCACCGGGCGTGCTCGCCGCCCTGGTCTCGCTGTTCGACCAGACCTGGTCCGACGCCACCCCCTTCGGCGCCCCGCGCGAACGCGACGAGCAGGGCCTCACCCGTCAGGAACAGGAACTGCTGCGCCTGCTGGGGCAGGGCTACACCGACGAGGCGGCCGGCAAGCACCTCGGCCTCTCGCTGCGCACCGCCCGCCGGATGATGGCCGACCTGATGGACCGTCTGGGCGCGCGCAGCCGGTTCGAGGCGGGCCTGCTGGCGGGGCGCCGCGGTTGGCTCTGAGGCGCCCTCCGACGGGTGCAATCGGCGGTAAATCGGGTGCAGGGTGGGTAATTTGACGGCGAAGCGCTTTGGCCCGAACCGTTTCTGTGTTTCGCTGGCCGCTCCATGCCTGTCGAACACGGACCGAACGGTCCCGGAGCCGGGGGACACACCATGGCCGAGCACAGCGAACAGCAGCCGGACGCCGAGGAGCCGCCGTCGGGCGGTCGGGCGGCGGCCCGCAGGGCGACCGAGGGGCCCAAGCGCTCCCCGCTGCTGATCGCCGGCCGGGTGGCGGCCTGCACGGTCGGTTTCGCGGTCTTCGCGGCCAGCGGGGTGGTCTGGTACGAGTACACCTCGCTGACCGACGGGATGACCACGTCCAACGCGATCGAGCAGACCAAGAAGGACGCCCCCAAGCACCTCGACAACTCGGTCAACCTGCTGCTGATCGGCCTGGACAGCCGCAAGAACATGGACGGTTCGGACGTCGACCCGGCCATCGTCCAGAACGACCTGCACGCCGGTGCGGACTCCAGCATCGGCGGCTACAACACCAACTCGCTGATCCTGCTGCACATACCGGCCAACGGCGGCAAGGTGCAGGCGGTCTCCATCCCCCGCGACGACTACGTCATGACGTACGGCGCGGACGGCAAGGAGGCGGGCATGCACAAGATCAAGGAGGCCTACGGCAACGCCAAGGACGCGTTCAACGGCAGCGCCAAGGCCAAGGGGCTCAAGGGCGCCGACCTGGAGAAGGCCGGCCGGGACGCGGGCCGGGCGGCCACCATCCGGACCGTGCAGAAGTTCGTCGACCAGCCGGTGGACCACATCGCCGAGGTCAACCTGCTGGGCTTCTACGACATCGCCAAGCAGTTGGAGCCGATCGACGTCTGCCTGACCCACCCGGTGAACGACCCGATCATCGCCAGGACCCCCGGCCACGAGGGCGGCGGGACCGGCCTCAAGCTCCCGGCCGGAGTCAGTCACCTCAACGCCGCCGACGCGCTCTCCTTCGTCCGCCAGCGCCACAACCTCAACGACGGCCACGGGGACTCCGACGACTTCGCCCGCACCCACCGCCAGCAGGCCTTCATCTCCTCGGTGATGCACAAGCTCAAGACCCAGGGCGTGATCAGCGACCTCGGGGCGATGCAGAAGCTGTTCGGCGTGGTGCAGCAGGACCTGGTGATCGACAACCAGTGGAACGTGCTGGACTTCGCCCAGCAGGCCCCGGCACTGACCGGCGGCAACGTGGAGTTCAACACGCTGACGTACGACAACGGTGCGAAGCGGGACGGCCAGGACGTCAACCTGGTCACCCCGTCGAAGATCCAGAAGGTGGTCAAGCAGGTCTTCGGCTACGCCGACGCCGCCGCCCCCGCGCCCGCGCCGAGCGACACCCCGAGCGGGGACGCGACCCCGGCCCCCACGGCCGCCCCGACCGCCACCCAGGCCGCCGCCCCGGCCACCGTGGACGTGTACAACGCCTCCTCCGCCGCCGGGGTGTCCTCCGCCAACGAGGCCAAGGTCCTGGTCGGCCTGGGCTTCAAGCAGGGGGTGACCGGCCCGGCGCACACCAAACCGAAGGCCACCACGGTGACCTACGGCAAGGGCGCCAAGGAGGCCGCCGACCAGATCGCCGCCCGGTACGGCGTCACGGCCGCGGAGTCCGCCTCGGCCGGTTCCGGCCATGTGGTGGTCACCCTGGGCACCTCCTTCGACGGTGTCGCCTCCGACCGGCCCGCCGCCCCCAGCGCGGCGCCGAGCGACCCGACCGCCAACCTGCCGATGCAGGGCCCCAAGGTCGAGGCCCAGTCCGACGGCGGCATCCCCTGCGTCTTCTGATCCGCCCGCGCGGGCGTACCTGCCCGAATCGGGCGATTTCGAACGGTCTGTAGCGGGATGGTCCTGTGACTGCCGGGATCGTTGGTGTACCGGAGGTCCGTGTTCTTATCTGATCTCAATATGATCGGAAGCCGCGATAGTCGGTCCGTACCGACCTTCGTACGTACAACCTGGGAACGGCTCGGCCCGTCTCCCTGTGTGCGGTGCGCCAGATCGTCCGGGGCGTCGCTTCCGTCGGTGAGTCGGTGAAAGGTACGCGCATGGCAGGTCGCAGGGGCGAGAGCCCGGCTCGGGACGAGGGCGCGCCCGAGGCACTCCCGGCGGAGGAGAAGGCGGGCGGCGTGCCCGCCCCGCGCTCCGGAGGCCGGGCCGAGGCCCGCCGCGCGGCCCAGGGCAAGGGCGGCGGTGGCGGCGCGGGCAAGGACGGCGGCGCGGGCAACGCCGGGGGCGGCGGCGGACGGGCGGCGGCGCGGCGCAGCGCCAAGCCCAAGAAGAACGTCAAGAAGATCGTCGCCTGGTCGGCGGCCGGGGTGCTGGTGCTGATCGCGGGCACCGGCGGCGCGATCTACTACAAGCTGAACGCCAACATCAAGTCCTTCGACGCCGACGCGATAGCCACCGACCGCCCGCCCGAGGCCAAGGCCGACGCGGACGGCAACAAGCCGGTGAACATCCTGCTGATCGGCTCCGACAGCCGGGGCGGCAACAACTCCGACCTCGGCGGCGGCGAGGACGGCGGCGCCCGCTCGGACACCACGATCCTGCTGCACGTCTACGCCGACCACAAGCACGCCGTCGGCATCTCGATCCCGCGCAACGCGATCGTGCCGATACCGTCCTGCAAGCTGCCCAACGGCAAGTGGACCAAGGGCGGCAACGACCTGTTCAACGCCGCGTTCTCGGTCGGCGGCAGCGACGGCGGCAACCCCGCCTGCACCCAGAACACCATCGAGAAGGTCACCGGCATCCGGATCGACCACACCATGGTGGTCGACTTCAACGGCTTCTCCGCGATGACCAAGGCCGTCAACGGCGTGGACATCTGCCTGCCGAAGCCGATCTACGAGGGGGACATCAACCCCAACCTGCACAAGAAGGGCAACCTGGTCCTCCCGCAGGGCAAGCAGACCGTGCAGGGCCAGCAGGCGCTCGACTACGTGCGCCTGCGGCACGGCATCGGCGACGGCTCCGACATCGGCCGGATGAAGCGCCAGCAGGCCTTCATGAGCTCGCTCGCCACCAAGATGAAGAAGGACGGGCTGAGCCCGACCACCCTGCTGCCGCTGGCCGACGCGGCCACCAAGTCGCTGACCGTCGACCCCGGGCTGGACTCCGCCGACAAGCTGCTCTCCTTCGGCCTGTCGCTCAAGAACATCGACATGCACGACCTCAAGTTCGTGACGGCCCCCTGGCGCTACCGCACCCAGGACGCCAACATCGACCTGGTCCAGCCGGACGCCAACAAGCTCTGGGAGACCCTCAAGGCCGACCAGACCATCGACGGCCAGAACGCCACCGGCCAGCAGCCGGACGCCGCCAGCGCCCCCGCCTCCGGGCAGCCGGCCGCGCCCAGCACGCCCGCCGCCCCGGCCGCGGACCCGGCCAACGCCTCGATCAGGGTCTCGGTCTACAACGGCACCCTCGCCAACGGCCTGGCCGGCAAGGCCACCGAGCAGCTGAAGGGCGCCAAGTACGCGGCCACCACGGCCGGTCAGGCGGCCAGCACCAAGTACAAGACCACCACGATCGAGTACGGCACCGGGCAGAAGGCGAACGCCGAGAAGCTCGCCGCGCTGTTCCCGGGTGCGAGCGTCGAGGCCGGCAGCGGCAAGGGCATCAACGTGATCGTCGGCCAGGACTTCGCCGCGGCCAACGGCATGGGCGCGGCCACGCCGAGCACCGGCGGCAGCACGGCCACCGGCGGCACCCCGGGCGCCCCGCAGCCGCTGCCCACCACCGTCACCAACGACGCCCGCTCCGCGGACGACGACATCTGCGCGAACACCACCTACGGCAGCGGCGGCTGACCGCACCCGCCGTGAGCGGCACGACCCCGGGGCGCGTACGTCCCGGGGTCGTGCCATGGTGGGCCGTGGAGGGACCGGTCACCGGAAGGCGGACCCCATGCCCGGGATCGCCCTGCAGTTCGACATCGCCGCACCCCGCGACGTCGTCCTCGCCGCGCTCAACACCCACGACGGGCTGACCGGCTGGTGGACCACCGCCGTGGACCGCGAGGGCGACGTGCTGCTCTTCGACTTCCCCGGCATCCCCGAACCGTTCCGGCTGCGCCGCGAGCGGGCCGACCGGGACCGGGTGCTCTGGGCCAACGCCGGGGCCTTCCCGCCGCACTGGGCCGGCACCTGGATCAGCTGGGACCTCGACGACCAGCCGGAGGCGCCCGAGCGCACCCGGCTGCTGTTCCGGCACGGCGGCTGGCAGCCCGGCAGCGAGGCGGGCGTCCCGATGGTGGCCGGCACCTGGGCCGAACTGCTGGTCCGGCTCAAGGACTACGCGCAGAGCGGCAAGGCGCAGCCCTACTTCGTCACCGCGCTGCGCCACGACGAGCAGTGACCACCGCCTCCCGGTGAGCGGCCCCCGCCCTCGCCCGCCAGGGCGCCGTCCGGTGGCGGGAACGCGGCGGCGGGCCGAAGGTGGGCGGTGTACCTCCGTCGTACGGCCGCCCGCGCGGACGGCCGCACCGGTCGGACCGGCCCCGCGCCCGCCCGACGACCACTGCCGGCCACCACTGCCTCCGGGAGGCCCAGCAATGCCCGTAGTGACCGATCCGTACAAGCCCGGCACCCCGTGCTGGGTCGACCTGATGGCGAGCGACCAGCAGGCCGCGCTCGACTTCTACCGCGACCTGTTCGGCTGGCAGGGCGAGGTCGGCCCGGCCGAGTTCGGCGGTTACGCCGTGTGCACCCTCAACGGCCGCCCGGTCGCCGGGATCATGACGCAGTCGGCGCCCGAGGGCCAGCCGCTGCCTCCGGTCTCCTGGACCACCTACCTGGCCTCGGACGACGCCGACGCCGCCAGGACCGCCATCGCCGACGCGGGCGGCACCGTCTTCCACGACCCGATGGACGTCGGCACGATCGGCCGGATGATGGTCGCCGCCGACCCGACCGGCGCGGTGTTCGGCGTCTGGCAGGCGATGGACTTCATCGGCGCGGGCGTGGTCAACGAGCCCGGCGCGCTGGTCTGGAACGAGCTCAACACCGCCGACACCGGGGCGGCCGGTGGCTTCTACCAGCCGGCCCTCGGCCTGCGCCCGGCCACCATCCAGGGCATGGACGGCTACTACTCGCTGAACGTCGGCGACCGCACCGTGGGCGGCATGCAGGGGATCCCCAAGTACCTGGCGCCCGGCACCCCCTCGCACTGGATGACGTACTTCCTGGTGGACGACGCCGACTCGGTGGTGGACGCCCTGGTCAAGGCCGGCGGCTCGGTGATCCAGCCGCCCTTCGACATGCAGGCCGGCCGGATGGCCGTGGTCAACGATCCGCAGGGCGCGGTCTTCGCGGTGATCCAGTCGCCCGAGGCGCAGATGCCCGACTCGCCCTGAGCCCGCGCGTCGTCCCGCGCCGGCGACCGGAAGCCGCCCTTCCCGCGACGCGCCGCCGGGAATGGGCGGCATCCCCCGCGTTCCCGGGGCAGACTGCACCCATGCTGGGGCTACCGGACGACATCCGCGCTTTCCTCTTCGACCTCGACGGAGTGCTCACCCAGACCGCGACCGTGCACGCCGCGGCCTGGAAGGACACCTTCGACGCCTTCCTGCGCGCCGAAGCCGCCCGCACCGGCGGGCAGTTCACCCCGTTCGACGCCGTCACCGACTACGACGCCTACGTGGACGGCCGCCCGCGCCTGGACGGCACCCGGTCCTTCCTGCGCAGCCGGGGCATCGACCTGCCCGAGGGCACCGAGGACGACCCGCCCAACGCCCGTACCGTGCAGGGCATCAGCCGGGCCAAGAACGACACCGTGCTGCGGCTGATCCGCGAGCAGGGGGTGCGGCCGTACGAGGGCTCGGTCGCCTACGTGCACCGGCTGCGCGCGCTCGGACTGCCCGGTGCGGTGGTCTCCTCCAGCGCCAACTGCCGGGACGTGCTGCGCTCGGCGGGCATCCTGGACCTCTTCGAGGTGATCGTGGACGGCGTGGTCGCCAAGCAGCAGGCGCTGCCCGGCAAGCCCGCCCCGGACACCTACCTGTACGCGGCCCGCGCGCTCGGCGTCGAACCCGCGCACGCCGCCGTCTTCGAGGACGCGCTCGCCGGGGTCGCCTCCGGCCGGGCCGGCGGCTTCGGCGCGGTGGTCGGGGTCAACCGCACCGGGCAGGCCGCCGAACTGCGCCGCGACGGCGCCACCGTGGTCGTCGACGACCTCGCCGAGCTGCTGGGGGATGAGAAGGCATGAGTCCCGCCGACAACTTCACCATCGATCCCTGGCAGATCACCGAGCACGGCGTCGACCCGTCCTCGATGGCCCGCGCCGAGTCCGTCCTCGCGCTCTCCAACGGCCACATCGGCCTGCGCGCCAACCTGGACGAGGGCGAGCCGCACGGCCTGCCCGGCACCTACCTCAACGGCGTCTTCGAACTGCGCCCGCTGCCCTACGGCGAGGGCGGCTACGGCTACCCGGAGTCCAGCCAGAGCGTCATCAACGTCACCAACGGCAAGATCATCCGACTGCTGGTGGACGACGAGCCCTTCGACCTGCGCTACGGCGAACTCGTCAGCCACACCCGGTGGTTGGACTTCCGCGAGGGCCTGCTGCACCGCGAGTGCGAATGGACCTCGCCGGCCGGGCGGACCATCCGGGTGCGCTCCTCCCGGCTGGTCTCGCTCACCCAACGCGCCATCGCCGCCGTCGAGTACAGCGTCGAGGCGGTGGACGGGCCGGTGCGGATCGTGCTCCAGTCCGAACTGGTCGCCAACGAGCAGCTGCCCGGCGGTCCCGAGGGCGACCCGCGGGCCGCCGCCGTCCTGGAGGCGCCGCTGCAGCCCGAGGCGCACCACGCCACCGGCACCAAGGCCGTCCTGGTGCACCGCACCCGGTTCAGCGGCATCCGGGTCGCCGCCGGGATGGACCACGTCATCGAGGGGCCGGACCGGCTCGACACCGTCGCCGAGGCCGAGGCCGACCACTGCCGGATCAGCGTCACCACCGTGCTGGAACCCCAGGAGCGGCTGCGGCTGGTCAAGTTCATGTCCTACGGCTGGTCCGGCACCCGCTCGCTGCCCGCCGTCCGGGACCAGGTCGAGGCCGCGCTGAACGCCGCCCGGTACACCGGCTGGGACGGCCTGGTCGCCGAACAGGCCGACTACCTCAAGGAGTTCTGGGAGACCAGCGACATCGAGATCGAGGGCGACGTCGAACTCCAGCAGGCCGTCCGGTTCGCCGTCTTCCACGTCCTCCAGGCGGGCGCCCGCAGCGAGGAACGCGCCATCCCCGCCAAGGGGTTGACCGGTCCCGGCTACGACGGCCACAGCTTCTGGGACACCGAGACCTTCGTCCTGCCGGTGCTCACCTACTGCCTGCCCAGCGCCGTCAACCAGGCCCTGCGCTGGCGGCACACCACCCTCCCGCTCGCCCGCGAGCGGGCCACCCAACTCGGCCTGGCCGGAGCGGTGTTCCCCTGGCGCACGATCCGCGGCGAGGAGTGCTCCGGGTACTGGCCGGCCGGCACCGCGGCCTTCCACATCGGCGCCGACATCGCCACCGCCGTCGCCCGCTACGTCCGGGCCACCGGCGACGAGGAGTTCGAGCGCGAGTACGGCCTCGAACTGCTGGTGGAGACCGCCCGGATGTGGCGCTCGCTCGGCCACCACGACACCGCCGGAAAGTTCCGGATCGAGGGCGTCACCGGCCCCGACGAGTACAGCGCGGTGGCCGACAACAACGTCTACACCAACCTGATGGCCCAGACGAACCTGCGCGCCGCCGCCGAGGCCGCCGTCCGCCACCCGCGCGAGGCCGCCGAACTCGGCGTCGACACCGAGGAGACCGCCGCCTGGCGGGACGCCGCCGCCGCGATGTACATCCCGTACGACGAGGACCTCGGCGTCCACCCGCAGGCCGACGGCTTCACCCACCACCAGGTCTGGGACTTCGAGTCCACCCCGCCGGAGAAGTACCCGCTGCTGCTGCACTACCCGTACTTCGACCTGTACCGCAAGCAGGTCGTCAAGCAGGCCGACCTGGTGCTCGCCATGCAGGTCCGCGGCGACGCCTTCACCGACGAGCAGAAGGCCCGCAACTTCGCCTACTACGAACGGCTCACCGTCCGCGACTCCTCGCTCTCCGCCTGCACCCAGGCCGTGATCGCCGCCGAGGTCGGCCAACTCGACCTCGCCTACGACTACACGGCCGAAGCCGCCCTGATGGACCTCCACGACCTCGGCGGCAACACCCGCGACGGCCTCCACATGGCCTCGCTCGCCGGGGCCTGCATCGCCCTGGTGGCCGGCTTCGGCGGACTGCGCGACCACGGCGAGACCCTGGACTTCCGGCCCCGACTGCCCTCCGGGCTGATGCGGCTGAGCTTCTCGCTGCTGGTCCGCGGGCAGTTGCTGGGCGTCACGATCAGCCACGAGTCCACCACCTACACGCTGCGCCGGGGCGAGGTGATCCACCTGCGGCACGACGGCGGGACGGTCCAGGTCAAGGCCGGTTCCCCGGTCACCCTGCCGACCACCGTCCCGCCCGCCCAGGAGCGCTGCGCCCAGCCGCCGGGCCGCGAACCCGCCCGCCGCCAGCCCCAGGCCGGCCTGGTGGCCGGCAAGCTCGGCCAGCAGGACCACCTGGCCGCCGAGTAGCCCCACCCGCGCGGGGCCGCCCCCGGCCCCGCGCGCCACCACATCCCGCTCACCCGTTCGACCCGCCCCGTGTGCGCCCGCCCCCGCCCTGTCCGAGGCTGCAGGGGACCCGTGCCGAGCGAAGGGAAGCGCCCGTGGCGACCGTGGCCGAACAGATGGTGGAGGTGCTCCGGCAGGCCGGGGTGGAGCGGGTGTACGGCGTCGTCGGGGACAGCCTCAACCCCGTCGTCGACGCGATCCGCCGGGCGGACGGCATCCAGTGGGTGCACGTGCGCAACGAGGAGGCCGGCGCCTTCGCGGCCGCCGCCGAGGCCGAGCTCAGCGGCCGGCTCGCGGTCTGCGCCGGCTCCTGCGGCCCCGGCAACACCCACCTCATCCAGGGCCTGTACGACGCCCAGCGCAGCGGCCTGCCCGTGCTCGCCCTCGCCTCGCACATCCCGTCCGGCCAGATCGGCACCGGCTTCTTCCAGGAGACCCACCCCGAGCGGGTGTTCACCGACTGCAGCAGCTGGTGCGAGCTGCTCTCCACCCCCGCCCAGCTGCCCCGGCTGCTGCGGATCGCGATCCAGCACGCGCTCGGCTCGCACGGCGTCTCGGTGCTGGCCTTCCCCGGGGACGTCGCCGCCCTCCCGGCCGCCGGGCCGACCGGCACCAGCCACTTCCTCACCGAGCAGGCCGTCGCCGCGCCGCCCTGGTCGCAGGTGCAGGAGCTGGCCCGGCTGCTGAACGCAGCCCGCCGGGTGGCCCTGTTCTGCGGCGCCGGGGTGCGCGGGGCGCACGGCGAGGTGCTGGCGCTCGCCCAGGCGGTGAACGCGCCGATCGGGCACTCGCTGCGCGGCAAGGAGTGGATCCAGTACGACAACCCGTACGACGTCGGGATGAGCGGGCTGCTCGGCTACGGCGCCTGCCACGAGGCGCTGCACTCGGCCGACCTGGTGCTGCTGCTCGGCACCGACTTCCCGTACGACTCCTTCCTGCCGCAGGCCCGCACCGTCCAGGTCGACCACGACGCGACCCGGCTGGGCCGCCGCACCGCCCTGGAGCTGGCCGTGCACGGGGACGTCGCGGCGACCCTGCGGGCGGTCCTGCCGCTGCTGGACGCCAAGTCGGACCGCTCCTTCCTGGACGGCATGCTGCGCAAGCACTGCAAGTCGCTGGAGGACGTCATCGGCGCCTACACCCGGGACATCGACAAGCACCTGCCGATCCACCCGGAGTACGTGGCCTCGGTGCTGGACGACGTGGCCGCCGAGGACGCGGTGTTCACCGTGGACACCGGCATGAACAACGTGTGGGCCGCCCGCTACCTCCAGCCGAACGGCCGCCGCCGGGTGATCGGCTCCTTCCTGCACGGCTCGATGGCGAACGCCCTCCCGCACGCGATCGGCGCCCAACTGGCCTGCCCGGGACGGCAGGTGGTCGCGATGGCGGGGGACGGCGGGATCGGGATGCTGCTCGGCGAACTGCTCACGGTGGTCAAGCACCGGCTGCCGGTGAAGACCGTGGTCTTCAACAACGGCGCCCTCGGCATGATCAAGCTGGAGATGCTGGTCTCCGGCTACCCGGAGTTCGAGATCGACAACGGCGACGTGGACTACGCGGGCATCGCCCGGGCGATGGGCATCCCGGCGAAGCGGGTCACCGAGCCGGCCCGGGTCCGGGAGGTGCTGGCGGAGGCGCTGGAGCGGCCCGGTCCGGCGCTGGTGGACGTGGTCACCGACCCCAACGCGCTGTCCATCCCGCCGCGGATCACCGCCGCCCAGCTGAAGGGCTTCGCCCTGGCGGCCGGGAAGACGGTGCTCTCGGGCGGGGTCGGGCGGATGGTCGACCTGGCGCGCAGCAACCTGCGGAACGTGCCCCGGCCGTGAGCCGGAGTCTCCGCCTCTTTGCCTCTGAGGCAAAATTCTTGCCCGCTGGGCAGGTGGGGTGTCCACTGGTCACATGACCACCAGCTCCACCGGCACCCCCGCCGACGGCGACCAGTCCGACGACCAGGAGGTCGCGGGCCTCGCCGCCCGCCTCCGCGAGCACCGGCTCAGCAGCCGGCTCACCCTGGAGGTCGCGGCCGGCCGGGTCGGTCTCTCCCCAGCCTATCTGTCCCGACTGGAGACCGGGCGCCGACAGCCCTCGCTGCCCGTCCTGTTGGGTCTCGCCCGCGCCTACGGCACGTCCGTCTCCGGACTGCTCGGCGAGGCCATGGTCGAACCGGACCCGGTGGTCCGCGGCGGCGCCATAGACCCCGGCCGGGCCGGCGGCTGGGGCTACCGCCGGGCCGGCGCCCCCGGCCGCGCCATGCAGGCCCTGCGGGTGCAGGTCCCGCCGGGCGTCCAGGACTCGGTGGTCCGGGTGCACCCCGGCGAGGAGTGGCTGTACGTGCTGCGCGGGGAGCTGCGGGTCACCCTCGGCGACCGCGTCCACCTGCTCGCCCCCGGCGACTCCGCCCACTACGACTCGCTCACCCCGCACTGCATCGCCGCCGAGTCCGGCTCCGGCGTCGAACTGCTCTTCGTCCACACCCTGCTGCAGAGCCCCGGCGGCGAACTCTGCCTCGGCGGCGGCCCCGCCGCCCACTGACCCGCCGTCAGCACACCCCGGAGGAGATCCCCATGGCCGATCCCACCACCACTGCTGCCCCCGCCGACACCGCGGCCCCCGCCGCCGCCCCCGACACCGCGGCCGGCCCGAAGACCGTCGACGCCGGCAAGTGGGCCAACAAGCGGGTCTACCACCGCCTGGTGATCTACACCGTGGGCTGCCACCTCTTCGCCGGGTTCATCATCCTGCTGTTCGAACTGGGCACCCGCAACAAGTAGTCGCCCGGTCCCTTCCCATACCGGGCGCCCGCCCCCGCCACCCCCGTCGGGGACGGGCGCTCTCCCCGTGATCCCCTCTCCTCTCTGTTTCCCCGCGTCCCGAAAGGGGCGCGGGGAACGGCGCGAGGCGGAAGGCCCCGGGCCGCACCCGTGCTCCTGTTGCTCGCCCTCAGGCCGTGCGCAGCACCTCGCACAGGGCCGCCAGGGCCGCCGGGAAGGCGTGCTCCGGCGGCGTGCCGTAGCCGATCACCAGCGCGGGGGCGGCGTCCTCGGCGACCGTCGGGTCGACGCGGTGCCAGCCGAGGCTGCCGAGGGCGAGGCCGGCGGCCTCGGCACGGGCGAGCAACTCGGCCTCCGGCGTCGAGCCGGGCGGGAGTTGGAGCACGGCGTGCAGCCCGGCCGCGATGCCGGTGACCTCGACCTGCGGGGCGTGTTCGGCGAGCGCAGCGACCAGCCGATCGCGGCGGCGCCGGTAGTGCAGCCGGCAGCGCCGCACGTGCCGGTCGTACGTCCCGGAGGTGATCAGTTCGGCCAGCGTCAGCTGGTCGAGCACCGGGGACATGGTGTCGGTCAGCGCCTTCAGCCGGGCGACCGGTTCGACCAGCGCGTCCGGCAGGGCCAGCCAGGCCAGCCGCAGGCCCGGGGCGAGGCTCTTGGCGGCCGTCCCGGCGTACACCACCCGCTCCGGGTCGAGCGCCTGCATCGCGCCCAGCGGCTGCCGGTCGTAGCGGAACTCGCCGTCGTAGTCGTCCTCGATCACGTACCGGTCCTGCTCGCGCGCCCACCGCACCGCGGCCGCCCGCCGGTCCGCGGACAGCGGTGCCCCGGTGGGGTACTGGTGGGCGGGGGTGAGCAGGACGGCGCCGCAGCGGGCGTCCAGCCGGTCGACCAGCGCGCCGTCGGAGTCCAGCGGCAGCGGGACCGGGGACAGACCGGCGGCCCGGGCCACCGCGTGCTGCGGCGGCAGCCCGTACCCCTCGACCGCCAGGGCCCGCGCCCCGCGCTCCCGCAGGGCCGTGCAGAGCAGGCCGAAGCCCTGCTGGAAGCCGTTGCAGACGAGCAGGTGGTCCGGGTCGGTGCGGACGCCGCGGACCCGGGCCAGGTAGTGGGTGAGCGCCTCGCGCAGTTCGATCCGGCCGAGCGGGCCGCCGTAACCGAGCGCCTCGTGCGGGGCGGTGGCCAGGGCGCGGCGGGCCGCGGCGAGCCAGGCGGTGCGGGGGAACAGCGAGAGGTCGGGCCGGCCGGACATCAGGTCGTGCCGGACGGTCGGCCGCACCGGCGCCGGTGCGGCCCGCCCGCCCCGCACCGGCCCGGTCCGCGTCGACCCGCCCTGCGCCCGCCCGCCCCGCACCGGCACGGCCCGCCGGGCGACCGTGGTGCCGGAACCCTGCCGGGAGCTGAGCCAGCCCTCGGCGGTGAGCTGCCCGTACGCCTCCACCACGGTGTTGCGGGCGATGCCGAGGTCCTCGCCGAGCGCCCGGGAGGAGGGCAGCCGGGTGCCGGGGGCCAGCCGCCCGTCCTGGACGGCCTCCCGCAGCGCGTCCTCCAGGGCGGCCCGCAGCCCGGCCCCGGCGGCGCGTCGCTCGGTGAGGTCCAGGTGCAGGTCGCCGCCGAAGGCGGTCCAGGAGCCGTTCACGCGCCCATTCTCGCGTGGCCGGAGGTCATCGGGTGGCGCCGGCCGGCTCCTCGTCGGTCTCGCCGGGCGGTGGTGGCGGAGGTGGTGGTGATCGTGATCTCCTTCGGTTCGGTCAGCGTCCGTCACTGATCCGACGGATCCCGACGCGAAGGTGTGACAGATGGGCGAGGAAACCTTTCCAGCGGATCGGCCGGCCGAACTGGCCGAACTGGCCGAGCGGTTCGAGGCCGAGCGGCCCCAACTGCGCTCGGTGGCCTACCGGATGCTCGGATCGCTGGCCGAGGCCGAGGACGCCGTCCAGGAGGCGTGGTTGAGGCTCGGCCGCTCCGACGTCTCCGAGGTGCGCAACCTCGGGGCGTGGCTGACCACCGTGGTCGGCCGGATCTGCCTGGACCAGCTGCGCTCCCGCGCCTCCCGCCGGGAGGACCCGCTGCCCGAGCAGGACGGGCAGGTGCGGCTGCCGGACCCGGTGGTCAGCGGGCTGGCGACGCTGGACCCGGTGCACGAGATCCTGGTCGCGGACTCGGTGGGGATCGCCCTGATGGTGGTGCTGGAGACGCTCTCGCCGGCGGAGCGGGTGGCCTTCGTGCTGCACGACATGTTCGACGTGCCCTTCGACGGCATCGCCGAGGTGCTGGGCCGGACCGCCGCCTCGACCCGGCAGCTGGCCAGCCGCGCCCGCCGCCGGGTCCAGGGCGCCACCCCGGCGGCCGACACCGACGACACCCGCAAGCGCGCGGTGGTGGAGGCCTTCCTGGCCGCCGCCCGGGGCGGGGAGTTCGACGCCCTGCTGCTCCTGCTCGCCCCGGAGGTGCTGGCCCGCTCCGACGGCGGCACCCTGGTGCCGAGCGTGCTGCGCCTGGGCGCCGCCGACGTCGCCGCCCAGGCGGTCGCCTTCGCCCGGTTCGCCGCCGAGGCCCGCCTGGTCCTGGTCAACGGCTCGCCCGGGGTGGTGTCCTTCGCCGACGGCCGCCCGCTGTCGGTCATGTCCTTCACCATCCACGACGGCCGGATCACCGGCCTGGACATCCTCACCGACCCCACCCGCCTGGCCACCCTGGGCCTCACCGCGTAACCCCCGCCCGAAGCACGACGGGCCGCCCGGCACCCTGCCGGACGGCCCGTAGCGGGTGGAATGGCTCAGATCGACAGGTAGATCGCGCTGCCGACGCCGGCCAGGAAGCAGTAGACGGCGAAGGGGGTGAGGCTGCGGGTCTCGAAGTACTTGGTGAGGAAGCGCACCGAGATGTAGCCGGCCACGAAGGCGGCGACGCTGCCGGCCGCGACCGGGCCGAGGACGCCGGAGTTCTCCGGCTTGAACAGCTCGGGCACCTTCAGCGCCGAGGCGGCCAGGATGACCGGGGTGGCGAGCAGGAAGGAGAACCGGGCGGCGTCCTCGTGGTGGAGGCCGCGCAGGATGCCGGCGCTCATGGTGACGCCGGAGCGGCTGATGCCGGGGAACAGCGCGAGGATCTGGGCGGAGCCGATCCAGGCGCCCTGGACGAAGCTGAGCTTGGTCAGCCGGGCGTCGGAGGCGATCGCCGGGTCCAGACCGGGTTCGTCGACCGGCGGGGCGGCGTGTCCGGCCCGGCGGCGGCCGGTGCCGCCGCGCTTGAGCCGTTCGGCGCCGAGCAGCACCAGGCCGTTCAGGGCGAGGAAGACCGCGGCCGGTACGGGCTTGCCGAGCGCGTGCCGCAGCGCCTTCTCCAGGACCAGGCCGGCCACGCCGACCGGGATGGTGGAGAGGATGAGCAGCCAGGTGAGCCGCTCGTCCCGGGTCTCCACCCGGCGGTGCCGGATCGAGCTGATCAGGCCGCTGACCACCCGGACCCAGTCCCGCCAGAAGAACACCACCAGGGCGAGCGCGGTGGCCAGGTGGAGGGCGACCAGGGCGGCGAGGTAGGACGAGCCGTCGGCGGTCATGTCGAGGTCCTGCTGGATCTTCCCGCCGATCAGGGCCGGGAGCAGGATGCTGTGGCCGAGGCTGGAGACCGGGAAGAGTTCCGTGACGCCCTGCAACAGGCCGACGCCTATCGCCTCCGGGTAGGTCAGGGTGGACATCGCGCACCTTTGCTCTGGGGTGGGGCCGTGGTCGGCGGCCTGCCGATTTCGGTGGCCCCCGCGAAGCTACTACGGGCATGTAGACGCCCGGCAAGCCCGCTGCCAGAAATTCATCGAGCGTATGTCCGGGTGTCACCGGGGTGCGCGTCATCGGGCCGGGTGTCGGCAGGCCGGTTGTCGGCGGGGCGGGCGTCGGCGGGCCGGGCGCCCTCCGTCCCGAACCGCCGGCCCAGCAGGTCGTTCACGAGACCGGGCACGACACCGGGCACCCCGCCCGGCACCGCCCGGTGCACGGCGTCGCCGAGCAGCACCCCGGCGGTCGCCGCGAGCGGGGCGCCGCCGAGCAGCAGGGCGACGGTCAGGACGGCGCGCAGCCGGGTCCGGCGGTCCATCGGGGCCTCCAACGGCGAGGGGTCGACGGACGCCCACCCTGCCGCCTCCCGCTGCGTCAGGTTCAAGTCCTTTTCGGGTGGCCCCGGTTCAGACCGCCACCCGCCGCCACCCCGACCCGTCCGCGGGCACCGGCGCGGTCGCGAAGTCGTAGCGCAGCAGCTCCGGGCCGAGTGCCAGCAGGGAGATCGAGGAGGACCCCCAGATCCGCCCGTCGCCGAAGTCGCGGCACTGGATCAGCGCGGCGTCCCCGTCCAGTGCCAGCCCGTCGCCGGTGACGATCGGCAGCCAGTCGCCCCAGGCCCGTCCGGTCGGCCCGGTGGCGTCGGGCTCCGGTCGGGGCGTGGCGAGGAAGCGGGCCCGGAAGTGGTCGGCGCGGGCGGCCATCAGGTCGCGGATCCGTGCGGAGGCGGTGCGGTTGTCGGCCATCCCCTCCAGTCCGTCGTTGAGCACCACGCTGAGCCCGGTGGGCAGTTCGTGCTCGGTCAGCCGCCCGCCGCCCCAGCTGGTCACCCGGGCGCCGTCCGGGCGGACCTGGACGAGGTGGAAGGGGTCGTACGGGCCGAGGTCGAGGTGTCCGATGCCGCCCTCGCGGACGGCGGTGAGCGGCAGTTCGCCGCGGCTGAGCCGGGTGTCGGCGGGGGCGAGCGGGCCGAAGCCGTTGAGCAGGCAGGCGGCGGTGCGCCGGGCGGGGTCGACGGCCAGCCAGGTGCCGCCGGCCGCGAGGTCCAGTCCGCCGAGCAGTTCCGGACGCCCGGGCCAGTGGTGGCCCGGCGGCAGCCAGGCGCGGCCGAGGTACTCGTCCCGGACGGAGAGCAGCAGCACGGGGACCGCCGCCGCCGGCTCGATGCTGATGAACGCCGTGCACACGGTTCCGTTCCCCCTGACCGGAAGGAGTCCTGTCGAAGATCCCCCGGTGATCCTCGCACGCCTGTTCGCCAACCGGAAGTGGCCCAAGGATCCGGGCGCCGAATGCACCATGGACGCGGGCCAGTGGGCTCCTAGGCTGGCGACGTGACCACGAACGAGACTGTGAACGAGACCGTGAACGAGGCCGTGCCGGCCCCCGAGCAGCGCCTGGTGATACCGAAGCTCGCGCCCGAGTTCTACCAGGCGATGACCGCCGTGGACCGGGCCTCCCGCCAGGGCCTGGACCCGGTCCTCGCCGAGCTGGTCAAGGTGCACGCCTCGATGATCAACGGCTGCGCCTTCTGCATCGACATGCACGCCACCGACGCCCGCAAGAACGGCGAGCAGGACCACCGGCTGGTCTCCCTCCCCGCCTGGCGCGAGACCCCCTGGTTCACCGCCCGCGAGCGCGCCGCCCTCGCCCTGACCGAGTCGATCACCCTGCTGACCCAGGGCCACGTGCCGGACGCCGTGTACGCCGAGGCGGCCGCCCACTTCGACCAGGCCGAGCTGGCCCAGCTGATCGCACTGATCGCCATCATCAACGCCTGGAACCGGATCGGCGTGTCCACCCGCATGAGCCCGGCCGCGAAGTGAGCGGGGCCGTGACGAACCGGCGGACGCAGGGGGAGAAGGCCCGGCTGCTCAAGGAGCTGCACCGGCCGGGCGCGCCGCTGGTGCTGGCGAACGTGTGGGACGCGGCGGGCGCCCGCCTGGTGGCCGGCGCCGGGGCGCGGGCGGTGGCGACGGCCAGCGCCAGCGTGTCCTGGTCGCTGGGCAGCCGGGACGGCGGCGGCGCCGACCGCGGGCAGGTGCTGGCCCGGACCGCCGAGGTGGTCCGCACGGTCGAACTGCCGGTCACCGCGGACCTGGAGAGCGGCTACGCGGACACCCCGGCCGGGGTCGGCGAGACCGTCACCGCGCTGCTCGCCACCGGTGCGGTCGGGGTGAACCTGGAGGACGCCGCGTACACCCCGGAGCAGGCCGCGGAGCGGATCGCGGCGGCCCGGGCGGCGGCCGACACGGCGGGCGTCCCGCTCTTCGTCAACGGCCGTACCGACGTCTTCCTGCGCGGCCTGGGCGAGCCGGAGGGCCGCCTGGACGAGGCGGTCCGCCGGCTGCGGGCGTACGTCGAGGCGGGCGCGGACGGGGTGTTCGTCCCCGGCGTCGCCGACACGGAGACCATCGCCGCGCTGGTCGAGGCCGTCCCGGCCCCGCTGAACGTGCTGGCCGGCCCCGGCGCTCCGACGGTCGCCGAGCTGGCGGCGCTGGGCGTGGCCCGGATCAGCCTGGGCCCGGGTCTGGCCGAGGTGGCCTACGCGGCGGTCCGCCGCGCGGCCGAGGAGGTGTACGCGAGCGGCACGTGCACCTCCCTGGACGGCGGGCTGACGTACCCGGAGCTCAACGGGCTGTTCACGGCCTGAGGCAGGGCCTCGGCGGCCTGAGGCAGGGCCTAGGGCCGGGCGCGGGAGCCGGCGCGGACCGGGCGGCCGACCGAACGGGGGTCGGTCAGCCGCCGGTCCGTCCGGGTGCGCGGGTCAGCCGATCTGGCCGCTGAGCCCCGGGTGGGACATCTGGTTGGTGCCGATGGCCTCCACCTCGTCGGCGGTGTGCCCGACGACCGGGAGCTTGCCGGCGGTCTTCAGGGCGAGGTCGGCGGGGGAGAGTTCGAGGCCGTCGGTGAGGCCGCCGGTGGCGTCCGGCGAACTGGCGACCTGGCTGGCGGCGGAGGCCGCCGGGGCGGCGAGGGCGAGGCCCGCCATGGTGAGGGCGGCGAGGGTGGCGAGTTTCTTCATGCCCTGCCGAACGACCCGGGCCGCCCTCAGGTAACCGGGTGACCCGAACCGTCACCCCCGCACGCCGGTGCCCCCGTCGTTCCCGGTCGCCCCGCGGACCGTCACCCGCAGCGTCCGCACGCTGTTGCTCACGAACGAGCGGATCGGTTCCGGCCGTTCGCCCGCCGCCGGGGCGAGTCCCGGGAACCGCTCGAACAGGTGCCGCAGCGCCGTCTCCGCCTCCAGCCGGGCCAGCCCCGAGCCGAGGCAGAAGTGCGGGCCGTGGCCGAAGGACAGGTGCCGGGCGGGCTGCCGGGCCAGGTCGAAGCGGTCGGCGTCCGGGTAGTGCCCGGCGTCGCGTCCGGCCGCCGCGTACGAGGCGAGCAGCGCCTCGCCGCGCCGGATCACCACGTCGCCGACCTCAAGGTCCTCGGTCGCGTAGCGCAGCGGGAACTGGCCGACCGGCGAGTCGTGGCGCAGCGTCTCCTCCACCACCGCCGACCAGGGCTGCGCGCCGTCCAGTACCAGCCGCAGCTGGTCGGGGTGGGCGAACAGGGCCCGGACGGCGTTGGTGATCAGGTTGAGCGTGGTCTCGTGTCCGGCGATCAGCATCAGCAGCAGGGTGCCGACGAGTTCGGCCTCGCTCAGTCGCTGCCGGTCGAGGCCGAGGCCGGCCTCACGGGCGGCGATCAGGTCGGTGGTCAGGTCGTCGCCCGGTTCGGCCCGCTTGGCCGCCACCACCGAGGCCAGCAGCGCGTTGAGGTCCCGCTGGGCGGCGATCGCCGCCTCCGGGGTGGCCGCGCTGGAGACCAAGGTCTCGGAGAGCGCGTGCAGTTCGTCGTGCTGGTCCGGGGCGAGGCCGAACAGTTCGCCGATGACCTGGATCGGCAGCGGGTAGGCGAAGTGCTCGCGCAGGTCGAACTCGCCCTTCCGCTCGGCCACTTCGGCGACCGCGTCGAGCAGGGCGAGGGTCCGGGCCTCGACGGTGGGCGTCAGCGCGGCGATCCGGCGCGGGGTGAAGGCCTGGCTGAGCAGTCCGCGCAGCCGCTTGTGGTCCTCGCCGTCGGCGGTGACCATGCCGGGCACCGCGACGAAGTTGAGCAGTGGCCAGCCGTGCGGCAGCCGGCCCTCCCGGAAGGTGGTCCACAGCTGGGGGTTCTTGCCGACCCGGGGGTCGGCCAGCAGCGCCTGGAGGGTGTCGTGGTGGGTTATCGCCCAGACCACCACCCCGCCAGGGAGTTCCACCAGGACCGCGGGACCGGCTGCCCGGAGTCGGGCGTTCTCCCCGTGCTGGTCGCGCCCGAAGGGGTCGAGCCGGACGGGCTCGGGCCGGACGGGTTCGGGCCGGACGGGCTCGACGGGCCCGGAGTCGACGGACCCGAGGTGTACGGGCTCGGATCGGTGGCCGCGGTCGTCGTCGGCGGTGTCCATGCGGGCCTCTCGGGAGCGGGCGGACGGGGCGGGGTGAAGGCGCTGTAGAGCACCGGCAGGGCGACCAGCGCCCGCGACCACGGCGACGGGCGCCAGTTCAACTCGCTCGGCGGAACGGCGAGTTGGAGGTCCGGCAGACGGTGCAGCAGGGTCTCGACGGCGGTTTCGACGATGATCCGGGCCGGGTGCTGGGCCGGGCAGACGTGCTTGCCGGCGCCCCAGGCGAGGTGGGCCCGGTTGCCGCCGAGCGAGCCGTGCGCGGCCGCGGCGGCGCCCTGGGCGGCCGGGTCGGCGTTGGCCGCGGCGAGGCCGAGCACCAGCATGTCGCCGGCGTTGATGTACTGGCCGCCGAGCACGGTGTCGCCGGTGGCCCAGCGGCCGGGGAAGTTCTGGGTCGGCGGGTCGCGCCAGAGCACCTCCTCCAGCGCGTCGGAGACGGTCAGCCGTCCGCCGGTCAGGGTGGCCCGGAAGCGCCGGTCGGTGAGCAGCAGCCGCAGGGTGTTGCCGATCCAGTTGATGCAGGTCTCGTTGCCCGCGACCATCATCACCACCAGGTGGTGCGCCGCCTCCTCGTCGGTCAGCCCGGCCGGGTGGGCGAGCAGCCAGGAGGTGAGGTCGGCGTCGGGCCCGGTGCGGCGGCGGCGGACCAGGTCGGCCAGGGTGGTCTGGAACTCCCCGGCGGCGCGCACCGATTCGGGACCGCTGTCGACGAAGGCGCTGATCAGCTCGATGACCCGGGGCCCGCTGCCGATCGGCAGGCCGACCAGTTGGGTGGAGACCAGCAGCGGCAGCGCGCGGGCGTACTGGCCGATCAGGTCGGCGGTGCCGTCCGGGCCCCAGCTGTCGATCAGGCCGTTGGCGGCGGCCTCGGTGGTCTCGCGCAGCTGCCGGTGGTCGATCTGGGCCAGGGTGTCCGAGACCGCGGTGCGCAGCCGCTGGTGCTCGGCGCCGTCCAGGTTGAGCAGGGTGGGCCGCCAGGCGGTCATCGGCTTCAGCCGGGAGTCGGCGGCCAGCCGGCCCTCGACGGGCACCCGCCAGTGCCGCGAGTCCTTGGAGAACAGCGCCTCGTTGCGGGTGAGTTCGAGCAGCTCGGGGTAGCCGATGACGAGCCAGGCCTCCACCCCGGGCTCCAGCTCGATCGGCGCGACCGGCCCGTAGCGCTCGCGCAGCCGGGCGTACAGGCCGTGCGGGTCCTCGGCCACCGCCGGCCCGTACAGCGGGGTGAGCGGGACGCCGGTCGGCAGCCCGCCGCCGTGCGGGGTCTGCCCGCCGCCGCCGTACTGGCCGGGTGCGCCGCCGTACGGACCCGGCCCGCCGCCGTACGGACCGGGGGCGCCGTACGGAGCGCCGCCGTGGGCGATCGGGCAGCCGGGCGCCGGCGGGGGCTCAGGGGCGGTCACGGCTGGAGCTCCAGCAGCGAGCTGCGGTGCAGGTGGTCCACGAAGTCGATCAGCAGGTCGTAGGACTGCCGCCGGTCCCGGGCGTCGCAGTAGAGGATCGGCACCTCCGGCAGCAGGTCCAGCGCCGAGCGCAGCTCCTCCTCCGGGTAACTCGGGGTGTCGGGGAAGCTGTTGACCGCGACCGCGAACGGGATGCCCTGCTCCTCCAGCCGGCCGAGCACGTCGAAGCTCTCGTCCGGCCGTCGCAGGTCGACCATCGCGATGGCGCCGAGCGCGCCGCGCGACAGGTCCTCCCAGAGCGGCCAGAACCGCTGCTGTCCGGGCGTGCCGAACAGGTACAGCGCGAGCCGGGAGTTGAGCGTGATCCGGCCGAAGTCCAGCGCGACCGTGGTGGTGGTCTTGCCGCTGTGCCCGGTGAGGTCGTCCACGCCGGTGCTGGCGGCGGTCATGGTCTCCTCGGTGCGCAGCGGGGTGATCTCGCTGAGCGAGCCGACCAGCGTGGTCTTGCCGACCCCGAACGGGCCGGTGACCAGGATCTTCACCGCGCCCTGCACCGAGGACGGCAGGTACTGCGGTTCGGCCGGCCGTGAGGCGGGGGCTTCAGCGGAGTTGGCGGAGGCCAACGAGCACCTCTTCCAGGAGGGTTGTGGGCAGGCGTTCGGCCTGCGGGGCGGGCGGGAGCACCTGCACGGCACCGAGGTCCCAGAGGTCACCGACCAGCACCTTGACGACGCCGAGCGGCAGCCCCAGGTGGGCCGCCACCTCGGCGACGGACAGCAGGCTGTGACAGAGCCCGAGGATGCGCCGGTGCTCGCGGTTGAGCAGGACGTGCTCGGGCAGGGGCGGGGGGTCCGATAACGCGTTGACCAGGCTCTCGACGGCCAGGTCGGCGCGGGTCGGGCGGCTGCGCCCGCCGGTGATGACGTAGGGCCGGACCGGCCCGTTCACCGGTGCCCCCCAGCCGCGTGGTCGACGCGTGGCGGGCTGGTCAGGTGGGTGCCGATCCGCTCGACCAGGACCTGCATCTGGTAGGCGACCAGCCCGGCGTCGACCGCCTCGCTGGTCACCACGGCCAGATGGGCGCCGGCCCCGGCGGCGACGATGAACAGGTAGCCGCCGCCGTACTCGATGATGATCTGGCGGGTGGCGCTGCCCGGGCCGCCGAAGCCGGCCGCGACGCCGCGGGCCAGCGACTGCAGCCCGGAGCAGGCGGCGGCGAGCCGTTCGGCGTCCTCCCGGGCGATGTCGGCGCTGCGGCCGATCTCCAGACCGTCGTTGGAGACGACCACGGCGTGCTGGACCTGGGGGACGGCGATGATGTCGGCGAGCAGCCAGCCGAGATCGGGGGTGGTGGTCATGGAACTCTCCGGAGCGCTGGGGAAGTCGGGGGAAGTCTGGGGAGAACGGGGCTGGGAACGGTCAGTGCGGGCCGGCCGGGGGCTGGGCCTGGGCACGGGCGGCGCTGCGGCCGCTGGCCGTCCCGGCCTGGAACATCGCCATGAAGGCCTGGGCGTCCAGGGCCGAGCGGTACGGCGGCTCGGGCGGCGGCGGGGCGGCGTGGGCGGGGCGCTTGGCGCGGTCGCGCCGGTGGCTCCGGCGGGGCAGCGGTGGCGGGGTGTCGTCGGCCGCGGCGGGCCGGCCGGTGGGCGGGGGCTCCACCAAGGGGTGTCCGGCGGCCGCGGCGGCGCGCGGGTCGGGGTGGAACGCCGGGTCGTCGGGGAACGCCGGGTCGTCCGTGAACGCCCGGCCGTCGGAGAACGCCGGGTCGTCCGTGAACGCCCGGCCGCCGGTGAACGCCCGGTCGTCCGGCCCGAGTCCGGGGACGGTGGGCGGCAGCGGCTCGGTGAGCAGGGCGTTCGGCAGCAGCAGCACGACCCGTACCCCGCCGTACGGCGAGGGCGCCGAGCTGAGGGTGACCCGGAAGCCGTAGCTCTCGGCGAGCCGGCCGACCGCGGCCAGGCCCAACTGCGGTACCTCGCCGAGTCGGGAGACCTCCAGGCTGCTGCCCCCGGCGAGCGCGGCGGCGGCCTTGGCCACGGCCTGCTCCGGCATGCCGACGCCGCCGTCGTCGATCTCGATCACCGCGCCGTTGTGCACCGGCATCAGGGTGACGAACACCTGGGTGCTGGGCGGGGAGTAGCGGGTGGCGTTGTCCAGCAGCTCGGCGATGGCGTGGATCAGCGCCTCGGCGGCCGCGCCCACCACCGCGGTCTCGATCCGGCTGCGCACCACCACCCGCTGGAACGGCAGGATGCGGGACTGGGCGCCGCGTACCACGTCCTCCAGCGAGACCGGCTCCGGCCAGTGCCGGCCGGCCCGGGCGCCGCACAGCACGGCCAGGGTCTGGGCCAGCCGGGCCTGTTGGGCGGCGGCGTGGTCGGCCTTGAGCAGGCCCTCCAGCAGCGCCGGGTCGTCGTGGGTGCGCTCCATCTCGTCGAGCAGGGCCTGCTGGTCGTGGGCCATCACCAGGATCCGGCGGGCGACGCTGAGGAAGGCCCGCTGGGTGGAGGCGGTGTGTTCGTGCTCCTGCTGAACGGCGGCCAGCTCGACGCCGCGGCGGGAGAGTTCGGTGCTCAGCTGGTCCTGGAGCCGGGCGAGTTCGCCGGCCAGTCGGTCGGCCCGGCCGCGCTGGGTGACGGACACGGCGCGGTACCGCGCGGCGGCCACGAGGGCGAGGACGGCGAGCACGCCGGTAGCCGTTGCGCACCACTGAGTCATCGTCACGCCGCGAATTCTAGGGCGATGATCCTACGAAGGTGTGAACGGATCTCGCCAAGTGACTGGATCTCGTCAATATCGAGTCAATACACCGTCTTTCCGGAGCCGTTCGGACCCGACTCCAGGATCCTGACGGGCCGTCCGGCCGCTTGTCCAGGGTCTTCCGACCCCCGTCGACCTGCCGGGCGGTGGCCGGTTCGCGCCCCGGGATGTGTGGGGCCGGTGTGCACGATGTTGTTGAACGAGCGACATTCCGTGGACGTGAACGGTGCCGGTGATGCTGGTGGTGCTGCCGGTGCCAACGGGGTTCAGGACGGTGCCACCGGGGTTCAGGCCGGCGACACCACCCGGTGCAGCAGCAACAGCGCCACGTCGTCCGGCCGGGAGCGGCGTTCGGTCACATTGAGGGTGAGCAGGTCGGCCAGCCGCTCCAGGGCCGGCGCCGGCCCGATCCGGCCCGGACCGGTCTGCCGGGCCCACAGCTCCAGCCCGCCCAGCATCCGCTGTACCGACTCGTCGTAGTCCTCCTCGCGGTCCTCGACCAGCCCGTCGGTGTAGGCCAGCAGCGTCTCGCCGGCCCCCAGCCGCCCGGTGGCCAGCGGATACGCCTGCCCCGGGTCCACCCCCAGCGGCGGGCCGCCCGGCAGCTCCAGCTCGACGGCGGTGGCGTCGGCGGCGATCCGCACCGGCGCCGGGTGCCCGGCCCGGGCCGCGGTCAGACCGCCGTCCGCCGGGTCCAGGGTCAGGTAGAGGCAGGTCGCGAACAGCTCGGTGTCCAGCTCGGCCAGCAGCCGACTGGTCCGGGCCAGGGTGGCGGCCGGATCGTGCCCGTCGGTGGCGTACGCCCGCAGACCGCTGCGCAGTTGACCCATCACGGCGGTCGCCTCGGCGTTGTGGCCCTGCACGTCACCGATCACCAGCCCGATCCGGCCGTCCGGCAGCTTCAACAGGTCGTACCAGTCGCCGCCGATCTGCATCCCCTCGGTGCTCGGCAGGTAGCGGGCGGCACTGGCGATCCCCGGCAGCCGGGGCAGCGTGCGCGGCAGCATCGCGCGCTGCAGCTCACCGGCCCGGTGGTGGTGGGTGTCGTACAGCCGGGCCCGTTCCAGGGACTGCGCGAGGATCCCGGCGAACGCCGAGTACAGGGTGCGGTCCTCGCGGCTGAAGGCGCGCTCGGCGGCGAAGGTGATCAGGCAGGAGCCGACCTGCCGGCCCGAGGCGACCAGCGGCAGCACCGCCCAGGCGGCCGGCGCCCCCGTTGCCCTCGGCCGGTTGCCGGGCTCGCTGAACAGCGGGGCGGACCGGGCCAACGAGTCCTGCATCACCGGGGCGGAGAGGTCCGCCAGCCGAGTCAGCTCGGCGCGGCGCGGGCCGCCGTACACGGTGTGCGAGACCGGCAGCAGCCGGCCCTCGTCCACCAGGTCGAGCACGATGCTGTCGGCGCCGAAGGCCGGCCCGGCGACGTCGGTCACCGCGGCGGTGACGTCCCGTACGGTCACCGCGCGGGACAGCGCCCGGGTGAGCGACAGCAGCAGGGCGGTCCGGGCCCCGGCCGGGTCGGGCCCGGACCCGACCTCCCGGGCCGGCCGGTGGTCCACGTCCGCGATCAGCCCGGCCATCCGCACCGGACGGCCGTGCACGTCCAGCATCACCTCGCCGGACTCCTCGACCCGCACCACCCGGCCGCCCGGGCGCAGCATCCGGTAGCCGATCCGGTAGCGGCCGCCGCCGGCCAGCGCCTCCGCCAGGGCGGCCCGGACGTCCGGCAGGTCCTCGGGGTGGACGATCCGCTCCAGCTCCGGGGCGGCCCCGTCCGGGGCGACCGGTCGGCCGGCCAGCGCGAAGGCGGCGGCGTCCCAGTGGCTCTCGCCGGTGACCAGGTCGCGTTCGAAGGCGCCGTGCCCGGCGGCGCGGACCGCCAGCGACAGCAGCGGGTGGGACGGGGCGGGGCCCGGTTCCGTGCGCCGCGGCGGACGGGGCTCCGCGTGGGCCGGGCGGGCGTCGGCGTGGGCGGATCCGGGCCCCGCGTCCGCCGGCCGGGGCTCCGCGTGGGCCGGGCCGTGGTCCAGCAGGTGGTGCAGCCGGTGGGCGCAGGCCCCGGCGATGGTCTCCAGCACGTCCAGGTCGCGCCCCGGCACGGTGCCCCGGTGCGCCAGCGCGAGGGCCAGCACGCCGATCGGCCGCTCGTCCACCACCAGCGGCAGGGCGACCACGGCGACCATCCCGGTGCCCAGGCCGGCGTTCCGGTTCGGGTAGTCGACGCTGGTGTGCTCGGGGCTGAGCAGATACGGGCGGCGCAGCCGCAGCGCCACCGCGGCGGGCAGCTCACCGGCCGGGTCGACCAGCCCGTAGCGCTCGTGCGCCCAGTCCGGCAGTCCGTGCGAGGCGGTCAGCCGGAGCATCCCGGCCGAGTCCAGCAGGTAGAGCGCGGAACCCTCGCCGGTGATCCAGACCGGCCCCTCGGCGAGCACGGTGCCCAGCAGCTCGGCGGCGCTGGAGCAGCCGAGCAGCAGACGCACACAGCGCATCGGGCTACGGACGGGGGAGGACACCCAATCTTCATACCCCATTTCGGTGGTCCGCGGCCGTCCGCAGCCGGCGCACCAGCACCAGCGTCCGGTCGTCCGCGACGTCCTGCGCCACCGCGGCCACCAGCCGGTGCGCCGCGCCCCGGACCGCCTGCTGCTGCGGCAGGTGGGTGCGCACCTCCGGCTCGGCGGCCGTCAGCAGCCGGGTGACGCCCTCGTCCAGGTCCCGGCCCGGCACCTCCACCAGGCCGTCGCTGAACAACAGCAGCGAATCGCCGTGCGCCAGCCGCCCCTCCACCGCCGGGTACGGCGCCCCCGGCACCAGCCCCAGTGCCGGACCGCCGTGCTCCGACGGCAGCCAGCCGTTCCTCCGGCAGAACCGCACCGGCGGCGGATGACCCGCGTTGAACAGCCGGTAGCGGCCGGTCGCCGGGTGCAGCGCCAGGTGGACGGCGGTCGCGAAGTCGTCCTCCCAGCCCATCCGCACCAGGTGGTCGTTGGCGGCCGGCAGGAAGGCCTCCGGCGGCACCCGGCCCAGCAGCATCCCGAAGGCACCGGACAGATGGGTCGACCGGGCCGCCGCCCGGCTGCCCTTGCCCGACACGTCCACCAGCACCAGCTCCAGCAGGTCCTCCTCCGGGCGGTGGGCGCACAGCAGGAAGTCCCCCGAGAACGAGGCGTCCCCGGCCGGGGCCAGCGCGCTGTCGAAGTGCCAGTCCAGCAGCCGCTCCGGCAGCCGGGCCAGCGTCCGGTTGTGCTCCGCCAGCTCCAGCAGCATCGAGTCGCCCTGGGTGCCGCGCAGCCCCAGCCGGTGCCGGAAACGGTTCGCCGTCAGCACCGTGGCCCCGGTCGCGGCCAGCACCACCGTCACCCCCCAGCGCACCCCGCGCGGGTCCTGCACCACCGCGCCCAGCCCGCTGCCCGCCAGCGCCGCACACACCAGCACCAGCAACTGCCCCCGCCGCAGCACCATCCCGCCCACCACCAACGGCAGCACCAGGGCCGACGGCGGCCACCCGTACGGCAACAGCAGCGGCAGCACCCCCAGCACCACCGTCAGCGCGAACAGCAGCCCCAACGCCACCCGCCCCGCCCGGACGTCCCCGTCCAGCAACCGCCCGTACCACCGCCGCACCCTTGCTATCAGTGCGGGCACCCGGAACCTCCGCGAAGGCGTGGGCGGTCCCCTGTCATGACCACCAGTCAGCCCGGCCACACTAACCCGTCCACCCCCACCCCCCACGGCGTCCCTCCCCACCACCCCGGGCCGCCCTGTCCTGCGGCGCTGCCCCCACCGCGTGGCGTTTCCCCCTGCCGCCGGTCGCGCGCCTGCCCCGGTCCGGCTCGCGCCTCTTCCCCGCCCCGCTGCCTCCCTCCCCGCTGCGTGGCGCTGCCCCTGCTGCCGGTGCCGCGCCCACTCCGGTGCGGCTCGCCCCTCCTTCCATCGGGCCTCGGCTGCGTCCGCCCACCCCCGTGAGCCCTGCTGCCGGCAGCCGCCACGCACTTCACGCTGCGCAGGAAGTCGGCCAGACCGACTTCCTGCGCGGGCGCCGGTGCTCTGATCGCCTGTGGACTGCCTGCGGCGCGAGAAGTCGACAGGCCCGACTTCTCGTGTTGATCAGCCCGCGTGGTGAGTGGTTCCCCAGGCGAGTGGTGGCTGTTGCCGCCTGCCGTGGGAAGTCGGCTCGGCCGACTTCTCGTGCTCGGGCCCGCTGCCGTGGCCGGGCTGGGGGTTGCTAGTCCTTCGCCGGCCGGGGCCAGGAGTGGAGGCCCGTGGTGAGGGTGGTGATGAGGCGGTCGTGGGTGGTGGTGAGGTCCTCGGTGAGTTGGAAGGCACCGGTGATGGACAGCGAGGCGAAGCCGTGGGCGAGGGAGCGGACGGTGCGGGCCGCGTGGATCGCCTCGGAGCCGTCGAGGCCGTAGCCGCGGAGGACGGCGATGATGACGCCGACCAGGCGGGTGGCGGCGCGGGTGAGGTCCTCGTCGGGCTGCGGGGCCTGGGGGAGGGCGGTGTAGCGGTGCGGGTGGCGGGTGGCGTAGGCCTGGTAGGCGCGCAGGACGGCGGTGACCGCGTCGTCCCCGCTGCGGCCGACGGCGGCTTCGGCCAGTCGGTCGGCGAGTTCCTCGGTGACCCGGACGGCGATGAGCCGCCGTAGTTCGGCGAGCCCGCCGCTGACGTGCTTGTACAGCGAGGGGGTGGCGACCCCGGCGCGGGCGGCGACGGAGGCGAGGGTGAGGGCCTCGGTGCCCTGGTCGTCGATGAGGGCGAGGGCGTGGTCGACGACCTGCTCGGGGGTCAGTCCTACGCGGGGCATGGTGGTGGGCTCTCCGGGGGGCGAGGGGTCAGGCGAGTTCGGCGAGGAAGGGCAGCAGGGCGTCGGCGACGGCCCGCGGGTTGTCGGCCATCGGGTAGTGCCCGGACCCCTCGATCATGACCTTCCGCGCGCCGAGCTTCTCGGCCTGGAGGTCGGCGACGGCCTCGGGCTTCGGGAAGTCGGGGTCCTTGCTGCCCATCAGCACCAGGGCGGGGCAGCGGACGGCCGCGCACCAGCCGATCGGCGCGGAGTCGCCGGTGACGTGGCCTCGGGTGGCGGTCCTGCGGCCGGGGGTGTGCAGGGCGGCGACCAGCCCGTCCACGTAGCCGTCGAGGTCGGCGGGGCGGGGGCCGGGGAAGGCCATCTTGCGGAGGTAGTAGCCCCAGATGCCGGGCCACCGGACCATCGCGGCGCCCATCACGACCATGACGCCCTTCATCAGGGCGTTGGCCCGGTGCTCGACGAAGGCGTCGATCAGCGCGATCCCGGCGACCCGCTGGGGGGCGTCCCCGGCGATCTTGACGACGGTCGCCCCGGTGTAGGACTGGCCGACCAGGACGGCCCGTTCGATGCCGAGGTGGTCGAGCAGGGCGAGGACGTCGGTGGCGACGGCGGCGGGGCTGTAGTCGTCCCAGGCGATCGAGGACTCGCCGAAGCCGCGCACGTCCATGGTGACGACCCGGTGCCCGGCCGCGGTGAGCAGCGGGTGCAGGTGCCGGTAGGCGCGGCGGGAGTCGAGCATTCCGGGGAGCAGGACGACGGGGGTGCCGTCGCCCTGCCGGGTGTCGTCGTACGCGAGCCGGCCGCCGGTGACGTCGAGGTACTGGGTGCTCGGGGTGGTGGTGCCGTTCATGGTGGGCCTCCGCTGGCTCGCTCGTTGCTGCCGATAGCCATAAAGCTAAGGCTAATAGCCTTAGCCGTCAAGCCCTCGCGAAAGCCTCCGGCAACCCCGGGCGACCCCGCTCAGGGCCCCTCGACCCGGAACGGGTCGTGCTCGCTGAGCAGCTTCTCCAGCCGGGCCTGGTCGACCCGGGCGACGGTGTCCGTGGACTCCTGCCGGTCCCGGATCACCTTGGCCAGCGTGAACGAGGAGGTGACGGTGTAGAGGAGGCCGATCCCGAGGAAGGCCCGGGTCCAGCCGCCGACGGGCAGGTAGGCGATCCCGGCGGCGAGGGCCACGGCCGAGATGGCGAAGGAGAGGACGGCCTGGGCGTAGTACGCGGCCGTGGTGCGTGACTGCATCGGTGCGCTCATGGCGTCAGGATGCGGGCGTCCGGCCGGATCGCACATGAGTAGGAGTACTCAGATGGGGCCGGTTGATTGAAGGGTCGTTCGTTGACGTCCGATCACCTGGTCCACAGCCGTCCCGGACGGATGGCTTGGAATCAGAGCCTCCTAGGATTAACGTTTGATAACGCAGCGCGGTCGTCAACGCCGTACCCAGACGGCACCGTGCGCCGTCGCCTAATCCCGCCGACCGGCCTCCGGGCAGGTCAGGGAGCCGGGGAACCACGTTCCTTGGGGTGAATCGGCGGGGCCCCGGCCCGGCCGTAGGAGACCTTCCTGCTCCGAACCCGTCAGCTAACCCGGTAGGCGCGAAGGAAGGAAAGGAGCGCGCCTCCGTGGCGTCGACGCACACCCCGGCACACCCGGCCGGCCCCGCAGCCGGTACCCAGCTCCTCGACCACCCCGTCCCGGACAGCCCCGAGGCGCTCGCACCGGAGGCCGAGGCCAACCGCCACCGGATGCCGCGTCAGACCCGCGGAGCCTCCCCGCTGCTCGGCGTCACCGCCGTCGCCGCCACCCTGGGCGCCACCGGCTTCGCCTCCGCGACCCCGGCCGCCGCGCCCGCCATCGAGGCCCAGGACGAGATCCCGGTCGCCCTGGCCGCCGACCCCGGCCTGGCGCTCGCCGCCCGGATCCAGCAGCAGGCCGACGGCCAGCGCACCGCCGCCGAGGAGACCGCCCGCGTGCAGGCCGCGCAGGAGGCGGAGGCCAAGGCCGCCGCCAAGGAGGCTGAGGCCAAGCGCGCCGCCGAGGAGGCCGAGCGGGTCAAGGCCGCCGCCCTCACCCTGCCGGTGAAGGACTACAGCCTCTCCGCCCACTACGGCCAGAGCGCCCGCTACTGGGCCCACCTGCACACCGGCCTGGACTTCGCCGCCGACACCGGCACCGCGGTCCACGCGGTCGGCCAGGGCACCATCACCTCGGCCGGCTGGTCCGGCGCGTACGGCTACCGGATCGTCGAGACCCTGCCCGACGGCACCGAGATCTGGTACTGCCACCTCTCCTCGATCATCAAGGGCTCCGGCAAGGTGACCGCCGGCCAGCAGATCGGCAAGGTCGGCGCGACCGGCAACGTGACCGGCCCGCACCTGCACCTGGAGGTCCGCCCCGGCGGCGGCGCCCCGGTCGACCCGGAGCCCTGGCTCCAGCAGCACGGCCTCAACCCGTGACCCGGTGAACCCGTAGCGGTCGGCAGTCGGCAGTCGGCAGTCGGCAGTCGGCGGTCGGCTGCCGGCGAACCCGTAGTCGAAGGCCCCGGACGCACGCGCGCACGCACGCGCGCACGCACGCGCGCACGCACGCGCGCACGCACGCGCGTCCGGGGCCTTCGCGGCACCTCACTCCGCCGGCAGCTGTGCCAGGTACGCGTCGATCTCCGCCGTCCCCGGCTCCGGCGCGAGCTCCGGGAACTCCTCGACCAGCAGCCGCGGCAGCCCGGGCACCGTCCACTCGCCGAGCAGGTCGAGCGCCGCTTCGGCCGCCGCCTCCTCGAACTCCTCGAAGCCCCCGGTCAGTTCGTCCGGCATCGGCCGCCCCAGCGCGTTCAGCTCGGCCAGGTTGCGGTAGCTGCGCCGCATCAGGCCCTGCTCCAGCAGCCGCCGCGCGCCGTCGGTGGCCATGCCGACCGACAGCACCCGGCCCGGCGCCCACCAGCCCTGCTCGTCCGGGTCGTCCAGCCATCCGGTCGGCGTCAGCGCCTGGTACCCGGCCAGGCGCTCGTCCTCGGTCAGTCCGGCGAAGCCCGCCAGCCAGTCCCGGACGGCTGCCGGGTCGGTCACGTCCACGTCGTGCGCGTGCAGCAGCACCGCGTACAGCCGGGGCCAGGTCACCAGGTCGGCGCGGTGCAGCAGCCCGACCGCCACCTCGCCCTGCCACTCGGCTTCGGCGTGCAGCCGCTCCTGCCGCTTGGCGTTGAGCCGCTTCGCGGCCCGCTGGTGGTCGACCAGCAGCCGCACCGCCTCGCCGTAGGCCAGCGGGTCCTGTTCCGGGGCGGGCTGGACGTAGAGGTGGAGCCGCTCGTACAGCAGGTGCTCCACCGCGGCGGAGGTCAGTTCGGGCCAGCCGTCGTGCATCCTGCCGTCGCCCAGTTCCAGCAGCGCGAGCACCGTGCGCAGCGGCTCCTCGGCCACCGGCGCCCGGTCCTCTCCGGCCGCCCAGGCGAGCAGGTCGGCGGCCCTGGTGCGCGGGGCGAGCCGCAGGTCTTCGTCGTTCATGTTCGAAACGGTAACCGCCGGGCGCGGGTAGGGTCGGCAGCCATGATCCCCGTGCGACTCACCGGCCCCCGGTTGGCCATCCGCGAGTACCACCACACCCCGGAGGAAGTGGACGCGCTGCACGCGCTGTTCGGGGACCCGGAGGTGACCCGCTACCTGCCCTTCGAGCCGCGCGACCGGGAGACCTGCGCCGACCAGATCGAGCTCTACCTGGAGGAGGCGATGGCCGAGTCGCGGGACACCTACCGGCTCGCCGTGGTCCGGCGGGAGGACGCCGAGGACCCGGCGGAGGCGGTGCCGGTCGCGCACGCCAGCCTCACCCTCGGCACCTACCGCTCCGCCCGCCTCGGCTACGTGCTGAGCCGCCCGGTCTGGGGCCTGGGCTACGCGGGTGAGATCGCCGGACTGCTCTGCGGGTTCTCCTTCGACGTGCTCGGCCTGCACCGGCTGGCCGCCCGGGTCGACGTGGACAACGCCGCCTCGGCCAAGGTGCTCACCCGGCTCGGCTTCCAGTTGGAGGGGCACGTCCGGCACGACCTGTACAAGGGCGGCGTCTGGAGCGACTCGTACCAGTACTCGCTGCTCGCCGACGAGTGGTCCGGCCCGCCGGCCAGGCAGCCACGGCCGGGGGGTTAACCCCACCCCCGGTCCGCCGGTCCGCCGGATGTTTGCCGGGCCGGGCCCGGGCCAGACTTGAACACGTCAGCGAGTGGTCGGGAACGCGAGTACGAGGGGCCGTGAGCCGGGAGATGAGCAGCAGCGGAAGCACGCTGGGTCGCGAGTGGGACGTCCCGGGCGGTTACGGCGACGGGGGAACGGGTCCGGCCCGGGCCCGCCGCACCGCGCAGCCGCCGGGCTTCTGGCGGGCGCCGTTCTCCGGGTACTACTACCGCGAGGTCGGCTACGTGCTCGCCGGGCTGCCGCTGGCCATCGTCGGCTTCGCCGTCGCGATCATCCTGTTCTGCTTCGGCCTCGGCACCGTCGTCACGGTCCTCGGCCTGCCGGTGCTGGCCGGCCTGACCAGCGCCGCCCGGGGCATGGGCCGGGCCGAGCGGGCCCGGGTGCGCGGGATGCTCGCCCTGGACGTGCCCGGCCCGGCGCCGGTGCGCCAGGTGCGCGAGGGCGGCTGGGGCGCGATCACCGCGCGGCTGGCGGACGGGGCGGGCTGGAAGGCCGTGCTGCACCAGGTGGTGATGTTCCCCTGGGCGATCTTCAGCTTCACCATGACGCTGGTGTTCCTGCTGCTGGGCTGGGCGATGGCGCTCTACCCGCTCTACCACTGGGTGTTCCCGCGCTACACCTCCTGGCGCGGCTACCAGCTGTTCGACTTCACCGACAGCCACCACGTCCGGCACGCCTACTACATCGAGGGCGCCGGGCAGATCGCCGCGTTCTCGGCGGTCGGGGTGCTGCTGGTCTTCCTGACGCCGTGGTTGGTCCGCGGTCTGACCAATGTCAACCGGGCCGCCGCCCGGGGCCTGCTCGGCGGCTGAGCGACCTCCTGTCCCTTCAAGCCCCGTCCCGTCCCGTCCGTGCTCCGGATGCGGGCGGGACGGGCCCGTGTTCGGATGACCGGGTGATCACCGCCCCCGGAGCGGACCCGGACGTCCTGGTCACCTCCCGTCCGCTGGACGAGTACTGCGCCCTGTTCGGCCTGACCCGGGCCGGCCTCGCCGCCCTGCCCGGCCCGCTGCTGGACTGCCCGGGCGGCGCGGCGGGCCTGGCCGCCGAGGCCCGCGAGCTGGGCTGCCGGGTGATCGCGGTGGACCCGGCGTACGCGCTGCCGCCGCCCGAGGTCACGGCCCGGGCGCTGGCCGCCCGGGCGGCGATGGCCGTCGCGATGGCCGCCCGCCCCCAGCTGTACCCCTCGTCCCGGCCGGACCGCCCGTTCCGTCCGGAGCGCTACCTGCGCAGCTGGGACCGCGCCCGCCGGCTGTTCACCGCCGACGCGGCCGCCCACCCCCAGCGCTACCTGGCCGCCGCGCTGCCCCGACTGCCCTTCGCGGACGGCGTCTTCGCGCTCACCCTGAGCAGCCACCTGATCTTCGCCTACCCCGAACTGTTCGACCTGGAGCGCCAGTTGGCCGCCCTGGCCGAGCTGGTCCGGGTGACGGCCGCGGACGGGGAGGTGCGGGTCCAGCCGCTGAACGACGGCCGGGGCCGGCGCTGCGCCCACCTCGACCGGCTGCGGTACGCGCTCGGCGAGCGCCGGATCGCCAGCGAGATGCTCCGGGTGCCGCACCGGGACGGCCGCACCCGGCGGGTCCTGGTGCTGCGGGCCGCCGACCGCCGGGGCCTCCGCCGTTCAGCAAATTGTAATAGTCACTAGGCGGGTGTGCCCCTATACTCACTCGCATGAGCGAGACCACGATCCGGCCCGCCGAGCCCGCCGACGCCGACCGGCTCACCGCACTGATCCAGGCCTCCAGCGCCTACCGGGGCAGGTACTTCGCGATGATCGAGGGCTACGCCGTGGCGCCCGACTACGTCGAGCGCCACGAGGTGCGGATGGCCGTCGACGAGGGCGACGACCGACTGCTCGGCTTCTACGCGCTGATCCACGAACCGGCCGAACTGGACCTGATGTTCGTCGCCGACGACGCCCAAGGGCTGGGCGTCGGACGGGCGTTGATCGCGGACATGCTCGACCGCGCCAGGACGGCCGGGATCGCGGCGGTCAAGGTCGTCTCGCACCCGCCCGCCGAGGGCTTCTACCTCCAGGTCGGCGCCGAGCGCACCGGCACCCGCCCCCCGCAGCCCAAGACGCCCTGGTCGCAGCCCGAACTGCGCTTCACGGTCTAGGAGTTCGAGGGCGGGGGGCTCGCCTGCGCGGGGACGACGGGCGCCGCCTGCGCCGGGACGGCCACGGCCGCCGCCGGCAGCCGGGAGAGGATCTTCTCCGCCAGCCAGCTGCGGTCCGACCCGTACGGAATCCCCTGCGGGTCGACCAGCTGCGCCGCCACCGCGTTCCGCAGTTGCTGCGCTCCGGCGTCGGGCAGCCGGGAGAGCAGGCCGCGGGCGGCCAGCAGCGCGTGGTACTGCTCGAAGCCCGAGCGCGGGTGCTCGATCGCGTCCAGCACGCTCGGCAGGTCCGCCAGCGCGGAGTCGCCCTGCATCAGGGCGAGCGCCTGGATCCGGCAGCCCTCGGAACCGTCCGCGAACAGGCCGCGCACCTGCTCGGCGGTCAGCGCCGAACGCTTCGCGGTCGAGCGGACCTCCGCCACCACGCCGTCCGGCCCGGCCGGGGTGCCCAGCGCGGGCGGCAACTGCGCGGCCAGCGCGGCGGGCCGGTCCGCACTGCCGCCGAGCACGCCGAGCTGCTGCATGGCGCGCATCCGCAGGTCGTCCGCGCCCACCTTGTCGCCCCGCCGGTCGCGGTCCTGCCCGGCCAGGAAGAGGTCCAGCGCCTCGTCGGTCTCGGTCAGCACCCGCGGCAGCGCCAGCCTGGTGACCAGCCAGCCGGCCAGGAAGCCGAGCACCAGGAAGTAGAGCACCAGCGCGGCCGCGAACGGCACCGAGGCGTCCGCGCCGCCCAGCGCGGGCGCCAGCGCCGTACCCAGCTGGTGCAGCCGCTCGCCGAGCGAGCCGAGCTGGGTCAGCCCGACGCCCAGCAGCACCTTGGTCAGCCAGTCGGAGACCTGCTCCAGATTGGTGTTCGGCGCGTACGACCCCTGCGGCTCGCCGGAGCCGCTCCGCACCCGGGGCACCCCGAACAGGAAGCCCAGCGCGCCGCCGAGCACCGTGGAGGCCCCGGCGATCACCAGGCCGCCGCCGAGCGCCTGCCAGGCGTGCTCCCGGCCGAGCGCGAACAGCAGCAGCCCCAGCAGCCCGGTGCCGGTCAGCACCCCGGCCGCCGTCCACTGCGCCCTGCGCAGCAGGACCGACGTGCCGGCCCGTCGACGCGTCCTCGCCATCGCCCACCCCCTGTGTCCGCGCCGACTCTAGCGCCGGGGCCCCACCACGGGAACGAGCCGGGGCACCGCCGCTACGACGGGACGGCCCGGGGATAGGGCCTGCGGGAAGCTCACGGGAAGGCCTGCGGAAAGGGCTCCGGAAAAGGCTCCGGCAACGCAGACGACCCGCGGGCTGCTCCTCGACGCCGGCCCGTGCACTGGCCTGGCGCCGAGGCACCGGGGATGTTCCGGTGAGCCCGCGGGCCGGGTGACTGCTATGGATTTCGCCTGCCGGAGGCCAGGGGCCTCACCCTGCGCAGGCAGGGGCGGCTCTAGCGAGCAGCCACCTCACGCATCCTGATGGAACTCAATTCAGGATCACCTCCCTTCAGTGTGCCGCCACTGTAGGCAGCCCCCTGCCGGGAGGGCAACGGATTTAATCCGCGGGCCGGGGAGTCCGGCTCAGGCGCTCTTCACCTTGTCCTGGAACTTGGTGTAGTCGATCACGTTGTCGGCCGCCGGGGCCTGGATGGTGATCGGCTTGTCGAAGTCGCTGAAGTCGATCTGGCCCTTGTCGGCGCCGGTGGTCTTCTCCAGCCGGACCGGGTAGAACTTGCCCTCGGTGGCGATGTGGAGGAGCGACTCCTCGCCCTTGTCGTCCTTCTCCTTGAGGCTGAAGGTCTTCACCCCGTTGACGGTGCCGGCGCTGCCCTTGGTCGGGGTGCTGGAGTCGTCGTCGAGCATCTCCTTGCTCGCCGAGGAGAGCTGGCAGAAGTCGGTCAGGTCCTTCATCTTCGGGTCGTTCTGGAAGCCGGTCAGGTAGCGGCCCTTGAACAGCTCGGCGACCACGTCGCCCTTCGGCCCGCCGAAGGTCTTCCAGAACTGGGCGTCCGGCTTGAGGAAGTACTGCTTGCCGTCGCTGAGGATCTCGAAGGAGCCCATGCCGGGCAGTGCCATGCTGCCCTGGCACTGGCCCTTCGTATCCATCACCATGTTGATGGTCATCTCGCCGTCGTCGGACGCCATCTTGCCGGAGATCTTGAGCGAAGTGGCGCCGGCCAGCGTGTCCTTGGCCTTCTTCTCGATCTCCTGCGCGGTCAGCTTGTCGGTGTCCAGCACGGCCTTGGTGGGGGTCGGCGTCGGCGTGGCGGACGGAGTCGCGGGGGCCGCGGCGGCGGAGGTGGCCGCGGGCGCGGCGGCCTTGTCCGAGTCCTTGTTGTCGCCACAGGCGGCCGTGCCGGCTCCCAGCAGGAGGCAGATCGCGGCGGTGCTCGCCAGGCGCTTCGACAGCATCAGGTCATTCCTTGTCCAGGGCACGGCCCGGCCGTCCCCCACTTGGATGAATTTTTCCTCAGTATGGGGGAGCGCTAGGACAAGAGATCTTGGAATGGGGAGCCGTTACCGCTTCGTGGCGGGACCGTGCTCCGCCCGTGCCCGGGAACGCGAAAGACCCGGAGGACGGATCCTCCGGGTCTTTCGGCTACTGAGTAGCGGGGACAGGATTTGAACCTGCGACCTCTGGGTTATGAGCCCAGCGAGCTACCGAGCTGCTCCACCCCGCGTCGGTGAACACAACAATACGTGGAAGTCGCCGAGATGGGAAATCCGTTCTCCGGACCGCCCCGGCGCTCTCCCCGGGCTACCCCCGCGCGGGACTCCGTCCGCGCCGTCCGGCGTGCCCCGCGGCCCGGGACCCGGCCCAGAGCGCGAAGCCGACCAGCGCCACGAAGCAGGGCACCATCAGCACCCCGTACACCACCAGGAAGCCGTCCGTCCCCAGGTCGGCGGCCGCGTTCCAGGTGCCGTGCAACGCCATCGCGAGCAGCAGCCCGGTCGGCGCGGCCAGCCGGGCCAGCCAGCGCCGCCCGGTGGTCAGGGCGACGGCCAGGCCGATCCCGGTGAGCGCGGTGAACAGCGGGTGGGCGAAGGGGGAGAGCAGGGCGCGCAGCACGAAGGTCTGCACGGTGCCGTCGAAGTCGCGCAGGCTGGGCGGGTCGCCCAGGCCGATGCTGTCCAGCCGGTTGCGCTGGTCGGTGGTGAAGGCCCGCCCCAGGTAGAGGGCGTTCTCGGTGAAGGCGAAGCCGCAGGCGGTCATCCCGCCGAGCACCATCCCGGCGGCCAGGGTGCGCGGCCGGGAGCGGCGGTGCGGGGCGCCCGGGCCGGGCGGGGCCGGGCACAGGTACGGCAGCGGCCGCAGGTAGGGGCGCAGCCGCAGCCGGCCGCGGGCGTGCGGTCCGGCCGGGCGGCGCGGGTAGAGGCGGGCGCGCCGGGGCGCGGGCGACCGGTGCAGCAGCGGCGCGCAGGGGCGGCCGGAGCGGCGGCCGTGGCAGCGCAGCCGTCGGCCGAGCGGCAGCAGCAGCACCAGCAGGGCGGTGGCCTTGGCGCTCTCCTCGATCACCGGGGTGGCGATCCCGGTGCCGAGCAGCCCGCCGAGCGCGCCCTGGTGGGTGGTCAGGTAGTCGGCGGTCCAGTTGTTGGCGAGGATCGCGACCGTGGTGGCCGCGCAGGCGCCCCAGCCGAGGCAGAACACGGTGTGCCGCAACGGCACCCGGGCGGTCAGGTTGAGCCAGGCCAGACCGCCCAGCACGAAGGGCAGCGGCACCATCGCCAGGCCCAGCCCGACCAGCAGCCCGACGGTGCCGGTCTGCCGCTGGACCAGGTGCAGGATCAGCGCCCCGCAGCCGACCAGGGTCAGCACGGCGGTCGTGGTGACGGAGGAGAGCGCCGTCGAGCGGCCGCGGTCCGGGGTGCCCGGCGCGGTGCGGGTGGTGGGGGTGGAGGGCGGCGGCGCGTCGTGCGGCCGGAGCAGCAGCCGGTCGGCCCGGCGCCTCCGGGGCCCCGGGATGGTCCGGGTGTCTCCGGTGCGCGGGACCGTCCCCGGTGCGTCGGCGGCACGGTGGACGGTGGCCCGTCCCAGCCAGGCTCCCCGGCCGCCGCCGGACGGGCTGCCCATGCGGCTCAGGGTAGGCCACGGGGGCGGCCCGTCGGGAGGACTCGGGGCGAACCGTTCGTGCGGGGTACGGCCGCGCGGTCGGGCCGGCGCGGCCCGTTCGAACGGCCGTCAGGGGTCAGCGGCGGCGGAACAGCAGGTCGTGCACCACGTGGCCCTTGGCGAGGCCGGCCCGCTCGAACTTGGTGACCGGACGCCAGTCCGGGCGCGGCGCGTAGCCGGGGATGCTGCCGTCCGGGTGGTCCGCGGGCTCCAGCCAGCCGGTCCCGTCACCCTCCGGGTGCAGGTTCTCCAGCTCCGGCGAGGCGGACAGCACGGTCAGCATCTGCTCGGCGTAGTGCTCCCAGTCGGTCGCGCAGTGCACCAGGGCGCCCGGGGCGAGCCGGGGCAGCACCAGGTCGAGGAAGGACGGCTGGATCAGCCGGCGCTTGTGGTGCTTGGGCTTGGGCCACGGGTCGGCGAAGTAGACCCGCAGGCCGGCCAGCGAGGCGTCCGGCAGCATGTCGCGCAGCAGGATGACGGCGTCGCCGGCGGCCAGCCGGACGTTCTGCGAACCGTCGCGCTCCAGCATGCCGAGCAGGTTGCCGTGGCCGGGGGTGTGCACGTCGGCGGCCAGGATGCCCATCGACGGGTCGGCGGCGGCCATCGTGGCGGTGGTCTCGCCCATGCCGAAGCCGATCTCCAGGGTGACCGGCCGGCCGCCGAACAGCTCCCCCAGGTCGAGCGGGGTGCCGTCGATCGGCACGCCGTACGTCTCCCAGCTCCGGTCCAGGGCGCCCGCCTGGGCGTTGGTCATCCGGCCCCGGCGCGGCTGGAAGCTGCGGATGCGCTGCTCCCGGTGCTGTTCCTCGGTGGCCTTGTGCGGGTACATCGGCGCGGGGTAGGCGGCCGGCGCCGCGGACAGCCGGGCGGACGGCGATTGCTGGGGGATCGGGGCGGTGGCAGTCACAATCACCCGAGTCTACGGGGCCGCCCGGGGCGCCCGCAGGGGTGTGTGACGGGGCTCATCCGCCCCGGTCCCGGCGGGTCGGGCTCACCCGCCGGCCTCCAGCGCGGCCAGGGCCCGGCGGGCCACCTCGCGGCCGATCGGCAGCGAGGCCGTCGCGGCGGGGGAGGGGGCGTTCAGCACGTGCACGGTGCGGCGCGGGGAGCGCGGGTCCGCAGGGTCGAAGCCGGCGAAGGCGAAGTCGTCCAGCAGCGAGCCGTCCCGGGCCACCGCCTGGGCCCGTACCCCGGCGGTGGCCGGCACCAGGTCGGCGGCGGTCACCGCGGGCAGCAGCCGCTGGACGGCGGTGGTGAACGCCCGCTTGGACAGCGAGCGGTGCAGCTCGCCGACCTCGTACCGCCAGTGCCGGCGCAGGATCCGCCAGGTGCCGGGGAAGGCCAGCGTCCCGGCCAGGTCGCGCGGGTGGACGGTGCGCCAGTCGTACCCCTCGCGGGCCAGTGCGGGCACCGCGTTCGGGCCGACGTGGACGTCCCCGTGGATGCCCCGGGTGAGGTGCACGCCGAGGAAGGGGAAGGCCGGATCGGGCACCGGGTAGACCAGTCCGCGCACCAAGTCCCGCCGCTTCTCGGTCAGTTCGTAGTACTCGCCGCGGAACGGCACGATCCGCACGCCCGGGTCGTCCCCGGCCAGCCGGGCGATCCGGTCGCTGTGCAGCCCGGCGCAGTTCACCAGCACCCGGCAGCGCAGCTCCCCGCCGGTGGTGCCGACCGTCAGGCCGTCCCGGCGCCGGGCGACCGTCCGCACCTCGGTGCCGGTCCGCAGTTCGGCGCCCGCCTCCCGGGCCAGCCGGGCGTACGTGGTGGCGACCGCCGGGAAGTCGCAGATGCCGGTCGTGCCGACGTGCAGCCCGGCCCGTCCGACCACCTCCGGCTCGTAGCGGGCGATCCCGGCCCGGTCCAGCTCGGTGACCGGGATGCCGTTCGCCCGCCCGCGCTCGGCCAGCGCCGCCAGCCGGGGCAGTTCGGTGTCGTCGGTGGCCACGATCAGCTTGCCGGTGACCTCGTGCGGGATGCCGTGCTCCCGGCAGAACGCCACCATCTCGGCGGCGCCCTCGACGGCGAAGCGGGCCTTGTACGAGCCGGGGCGGTAGTACACGCCGCTGTGGATCACCCCGCTGTTGCGCCCGGTCTGGTGCGCCGCGAAGCCGTTCTCCTTCTCCAGCACCGCCACTCGCAGCCCGGCCTGCGCCCCGGTCAGGGCATGGGCCGTGGCCAGACCGACGATCCCGCCACCGACCACCACGACATCGAACCCGTCGCCCGCCACCCTGCGCTCCTCGTCCGTCGCCCGCCCCCTGGGGCCGATGGTGCCACGGGAGTTGGCGGTCGGCGCCGGTTTCGCACACGTTCTGCCGGTTGCCGTCCGTCGCGGTCGTTCCGGGTGCGGGTCCGCTGCGGTTCCGGGTGCCGGTTCGCCGCTGTTCCGTGCGCCGGTCGGCCCGTCAAGGCTCCGTCGCGCGGGTGGGTGTTCCTCGGCCGCCCGGCGGTCGCGGGGGCACGCCGAAGCGGGCGGCAGTGTGACCCGCCGCCCGCCGGGCGCACCGCAGTTCCCCCGTGGCTAGACCTCCCAGGGCCAGCCGGCGTCCGACCCGGCCTCCAGGAGCGGGATCAGCCGGAAGGCCGCGTCGCTGAGGCCGCCGAAGGTGTGCCGGTGGGCGACACCGCTGGGGCCGTGGCCGGTGGCGTAGCCGGCCAGGTTCCAGGTGTAGACGGGTATGTGGGCCGGGACGGCGGCGAGGGCGTCGCCGTCGTTCCGGTAGCCGAAGCCGGGCTGCTCGTCGGTGATGATCACCACCCGGTCGTGGCCCCGGTAGTGGGTGCGGACGGCCTGGGCGGTGTTGGTGCCGCCGAGGTCGGAGAACCGCTCCAGCACCCGCAGCACCGACTCCCCGCGGCCGACCTCGACCACCTGGCTGCCGGAGCCGAACTCCACCAGGTCCGCCTCGGCCGCCCGGACCTTCAGCGCGGTGCCGAAGATCGCCGCCGAGTCCGCCCGGTTGAGCTGGGTCTGCGCGCCCGGCCGGTCGAACATCGAGCCGGAGCGGTCGACCAGGATCAGCGTCCGGCCGGGCAGCTCGGGCACGTTGCCGAGCGAGTGGCCGAGCGCGGTCTCCAGCGCGTGCCCCCACCGCAGCGAGGGCGCGTGCCGGTACGCGGCCAGGTAGCGGAACGGGAACTGGCGCGAACGCCGCACCTCGCCCCGGTCGGAGATCCGCCGGGCCACCTCGGCCGCGACCTCGTCCGACACCCCGACCTGGTCGAAGTTGCGCAGGTTCCGGACCAGCGCCATCGAACCCATCGAGGGGATGACCGCCGCCCAGGCCGCCGCGTCCATCGGCCCCTGCAGCCAGCCCGCCAGCGCCTCCCAGGTCAGCCCGGCCGCGGCCAGCCGCTCCGCGCCGTCCGGCGCCGTCACGGCCGCCCGGCGCTGCTCGACCGGCAGTGCGAGCAGCTCGCGGTTGGCGGTCAGCATCCGGTCGACGGCGGGCGGGACGGCCTCCTCCGGGCGGTGCCGGCGGTCCAGCGCGTAGGCGAACAGCGCGCCCTGCCCGGGCTTGGCCGGGTCCGGCGCCGGGTGGGTCAACTCCAGGACGTCACCGAAGCGGTAGCCCTTGCTCGCGGTGTCGTACTTGAGCAGCGCGCGGGCGTCGTACAGCCGCCGCACCGCGTCCGCGACGCCGCGCTTCAGCGGCTTGGGCAGCGCCCGGCCGTAGCGCGAGGTCCAGTACGCGAGCAGCTCGCCGGGCTCGTCGGCGCGCCGCAGCACGGCGTCCACCACCTGCCGGGAGTGCCCGTGGGCGCCGGCGTCCAGCCGGGCCCGGGTGAACTCGGCGGCGCCGACCAGCGCGGCGGTGCGCATCTGGGCGCCGTACCGCAGCCAGCGCAGCAGCCCGAGGGTCCACTCCGGGTCGGCGACGGCGAGTTCGCGGACCAGCGCGGTGTAGCGGTCGTCGCGGGCGCCGCCGCGCTCGTAGAAGGTGTCCTGGCCGACCATGTTGGCGATCGACAAGAGGAACAGCTCGGACTTGGCGTCGCGGACGAAGCCGGTGCCGCCGTTGTGGTTGGCGACGCGCTGCCCGGTCGTGGACACCGGTGACGTCGGAGTCGCCGTGGCCTTGCGGATGTTGAACCTGGACATGCTGCAGCCCCCCTCGGCGTGCTTGGTCGTCTACGGGAGGGAGGCATGCTGCGGCCGGGGGTGCCCGAGATCATGTCGGCCGTCGTCGAACGGCCGACCTCGGCGGAGGTGTATATGCCTTGTGCTCTACCGGATTGAGCTAGCGGCCGCACTCGCGCACGGCACGCCCGGGATTTGAACCCGGAACTCCAAGATCCGAAGTAACCCCCGCCTGCGCACCGGGCACTCCGAGGCGCAGCTGCCTCCCGAGATCAGGAATGGCGGCGGTGTTGCGCGGGCTCGAACCGCTACGCCGGAATACCGGCGCCTGCCAGAAGTAACCGCTGCCGTCGCACCGGGAGGTGCGGAATTCTATTCAGGTATGGGTGTCCAGAGATCGAAGTCGACTGAGGTGACAAGCTGCTCTAGGCCACTGAGCTACACCGGCCTGAAAGCCGATGACGGGATTCGAACCCGCGACCTGCCCATTTGGAAGTGGAAGTAACCTCCGCCTGCGCACCTGGACGAGAGAGACCTTATCCAGGCCCCTCTCGCAGGTGCATCCGATTTATCGTCAGGCCGTTCAGGCCGTTCAGACCGTTCAGACCGTTCAGACCGTTCAGACCGTTCAGGCCCTTCCGACGCTCCGCGTCCCGGGACCCGCGCTCCGGATTCACGCCGGGGCGACGATCACCGCTCGCGCGCGTTCCGTCAACTCCCGTACCCGGCGTTCACCCTGGAAGGGCTCCAGTCGCCGCAGCATCTCCACCACGTACTCCCGGCTGCGCTGGGAGGAGATCCGGCCGGCCACCTCGACGGCCCGCTCGCCGGCCGCGACCGCCGCGTCCAGGTTGCCCGCCTCGGCCTCGGCCATCGCCGAGACCACCAGCCGCAGGCCGTGCGAGCGGACGAAGCCCTCGGTGGGCTTGGCCAGCGCCTCGCGGGTGAACTGCCGGACCTTGGCGGGCACTCCGAGGTCGCGGAAGCACTCGGCGGCGTCGGCGGCCAGCCGGTCGTAGGCGTAGAAGTCGATCCACGCCGGATCGGGATCTCCGGCACGTGCCCGTTCCAGTGCGCTCTCCGCCGCGCCGAGCGCCGTCGCGCACGCCGCCGCGTTGCGGGCCTTGGCCTGGGCCCGTGCCTCCACCAGGTGGAAGAAGCTCATGGTCCGGGCGGTGGCCAGGCTGCGGTTGCGCTCCAGTGCGGCCTGGGCGAGGTCGACGGCCTCCTCGGCGAAGCCCCGGTAGCCGGCCTGCAGGCTCATCGAGGCCAGCACGTAGCCGCCGAGCGGCACGTCGGCGGCGGCCCGGGCGAGCCGCAGGGCCTGGATGTAGTACCGCTGGGCCGCCTCGTGCTGTCCGGTGTCGAAGGCCATCCAGCCGGCCAGTCTGGTCAGTTCGGCGGTCGCACCGAACAGCGCCCGGCCCACCGCGTCGCTGTACGAGGCCAGCAGCAGCGGCGCCGCCTCCACCCGCAGGCACTCCGGCACCATCGACGAACGCCAGTCCCCGCCACCGTACTTGGAGTCCCAGCGGCGGGCCTCCTGGGCGGCCTCGCGGAGCTTGACGGCGTCCGAGTGGCCGACCCGGTACGAGGAGTTCTCGCTGGGGGAGCGGGGCACCTCGCGGGCCACCGAGCCGTCCGCCGGGTTGATCAGCCAGCGGGAGACGGGCGTGGCGTACGCGGCGACCGAGAAGGTGCCGGCCAGGCTGTCGCTCCAGCGGCCGCCGCCCGGCCCGCGGCGCAGGTCGAGGTCGACCCGGAACAGGTCGGTGGCGGAGCGCACCGCGTCCTCGACCTCGCGCGGGAAGGCCAGGCCGAGTTCGGGCGCCGGGTCGGTGTCGCCCAGGCCGATCTCCTCCAGCGGGACGGGCCGGCCGAGCTTGCCGCCGATCGCGGTGGCGATCAGGTGCGGGACGGGACCCTGCGGGACCATGCCCTTGCTGACCCAGCGGGCCACCGAGGTCTTGTCGTACCGCAGCGTCAACCCGCGCTGGGCGCCCAGGTCGTTGACTCTGCGGGCCAGCCCGGCGTTGCTGATCTGGGCCAGGGTCAGGAGCGTGCCGAGCCGTTCGTTCGGTCCTCGTGGGCTGACGGTCATGGTGGCGGCGGCACCTCCTGCGGCCTTGTGCGCGGGGCCCGGGCGGCACCGGGCCGTAGCTGCTGTACCTAGAGTAGTCGGACGCGTTCCGACGGTTAAGAGGCCGCATTCCGGATGGCGGGATCGCGCACCCGGCGGTGCCGTGCCGACCCGTCGCGGCGGTTGGTCCGGACCACTCGGAGCGGTTCGGCCGCGCCGCGCGCCGGAGCGTCGTGCTCCGGTCCCGTGTTCACGTGCGCCCGGCCGTGCCCCCTGGCCCGACCGGCTGCTCGGCGATTCGCTGGTGGTCGTGGGTCGGCCCGCCGTCGAGGACCCGGCGGGCCGGGGGATGCCGCCGCCTCAATCCCCGCGGGCGGCGGTGAAGTCCGGGAGGGCATGCGGATGCCCTCCCGGGCTGGGCGACGCCTTTCGGCCATCTCGCGATGCCCATGCCAAGGGTGCCGCCCGGGCGGTCCGGGCCAGGGAGGGGGAGGCCCGGCCCGCCCGAACCCCGACCCGCTCCGCCCGGCTCCCGCCCCGTTGCGCGTGGACCCCGACCCGCTCCGCCCGGACCGTCGGAACGGAACCGGAACGGAACCGGAACCGACAACACCGGCCCCGGCGAAGCGCGGTGGTGGCACGATGTCTCCTGACGGCGCGCCGGAACGAGGGCGCGCCCGGACGCGCGTGCGCACCGCCCCGGCACCCCGAGGCCGCCCCGGCACCCCACCCGGCCGCCCGCCCGGCGCCGGACCCGCCGCGCGCGTGCAGGTCCTCGTCCGGTGGAGGCGCGATGCGGTGGCTGACGGGCTGGAGCACGGGCGCGCCCCGGGCGGGCACACCGGTGCACGAGGCCCTCGCCACCGTCGCGCCGATCGCCGCGCGCCCCCTCTGGACCGGCCCCAACCCGCTCTGGGCGGTGGGCGACTGGCGGCCCGAGGAGATCCGCCTGGTCACTCTCCGCCCCGGCGCCCGCGCCACCGTCAGCACCGGCCCGACCACCCCCGACCCGGTCGAGGACACCCCCGCCACCACCCGGCTCGCCGTCCTCGGCCACTGCGGGGCCACCGACGCCGAACTCGCCGCCGGGCTGGCCGCCGCCCGCGGCGGCGCCGTCCGCCACCTCACCGTCTGGCCCGGCAGCTACACCGTCGTCCTGCGCACCGGCACCCGCTCCACCCTGCTGCTCACCGACCTCGCCGGCGCCCAGCCGGTCTTCCACACCCCTTGGGCGGGCGGCACCGCGTACGCCACCGCCGCCCTGCCGCTCGCCGACCTGATCGGCGCCGCGCTGGACACCGGCCACCTGGCCGCCCGGCTCGCCTGCCCGGAGTCCCCGGAGGCGCTCGGCACCGGCACGCCGTACCTGGGCGTCCAGCGGGTGCCGCCCGGCCACGTGCTCGCGGTCCGCGGCGGCCGCCCCTACCTCGACGCCTACGACGAACCGCCCGGCGCCGAACAGCCGCGCGACGAGGCGCCCGCCGTCCGCGAACTCACCCGCGCCCTGCTGGAGTCCGTCCGCTCCCGGGTCCGCACCCCCACGCCGGCCGGCGACCCCACCGGGCGGGCCCGGCTCGGCGTCGACCTCTCGTACGGCACCGCCTCCGCGACCGTCGCCCTGCTCGCCGCCGCCGTGCCGCTGCCGGCGGCGCCCGCACCGGCCGCCGCCGGGCCGGCGGCGCTCGCGATCGAGGCCGGGACCGGGGCCGGAGTCACCGATGGGGCCGGGGCCAGGACCGGGGCGGTCAAGGGCTCCTGGGTCCGGGACGCCGCCCAAGGGCCCGCCGCACCCGAGCAGTTGGCCGCCGTCACGCTCGGCGAGACCGAACCGCCCACCACCCTCGCGCTCGCCCCCGACACCCCGCGGCTGCGGCACACCGTGCTCACCCCGGGCCCCGACACCCTCCCGTACGCGGTCCTGCGCGCCGACCCGCAGTCCGGCCCGCTCACCGACGAGCCCGGCCCCGAACTCGTCGCCGCCGCCCGCGCCGGGGCCCGCTTCGACGCCGGCGGCACCGACCACCTCACCGGCTACGGCGCCCGCCAGGTCCTGGACGGCCACCCGGCCCGGCTCGCCGACCTCATCCGGGCCGGACGGCCGCGCGAACTGCTGCCCCCGGTGGCGGCGTTGGCGGGCGCCGACCGGGCCGCGGCGGGCGTGCTGGCCGGCGCGCTGCGCACCCCGCTCACCGTGGTCCGGGCCGCCCACCGGCTCTCCCGGGTCCGCTACGCCGAGGCACTGGACGAGGCCGCCGCCAAGCTGACCGCCCGGCACGTCCCGGACGGCGCGGGCACGGCGGGCGACCGCTCGGCCGTCGACCTCGTCTGGTGCGTTCCCGGTCCGGCCGCCCGCTGGCTCTCCGACGAGGCGCTCTCCTCGGTGGCCCTGCGGCTGCGGCTGGCGGCGCGCAGACCGGCGCCCGAGGAACACCCCGGCGCGTACCGTGCCCGCCACGCCCTCCACCGGCACGCGCGCTCCTACCGCACGCTCGTCCACGCCGCCGAACGGCCCGGCCAGCGGCTGCACGCGCCCTTCCTCGACAACCAGGTCGTCCGCGCCGCCCGGCTGCTCCCCGACGACGTCCGGCTCCAGCCCGGCGCCCGGCACGCCCTGCTGCACGCCGTCCTCACCGGTGCCGGCCGCACCGACCTGCCCCCCGACTGGGGCCGCGGCCTCCGCCCCGACCGCTCCGCCCCCGCCCGGGCCGGCCTGCGCCTCGCCGCCGACGGCCTGGCCGAACTCTTCGACGCCCCCCTCCTCGCCGAGGCCGGCCTCATCGACCTCCTCGCCGTCCGCGCCGACCTCCGGGCCCCGCTCTCCCCGACCGCGCTGGCCGGCCTCGCCGACCTGGTCTCCACCGAACTCTGGCTGCGCCGCCTCCGCGCCCGCCGCTACGGCGCCTGCTGGACCGGCCTCCCCCACCCCCACCTCCCGGCCCTCACCCCCTGAGCCCACCGGGAACGTGAACCGGGCCCCGCGCGCACCGGCCCCGCGCGCACCGGCCCCGCGCGCACCGGACGCGCGCCTCGCGATCCGGCGCCCGCGGTGCGTTCTTCCGGGGATTCCCGGCCGTTCGCGAGCGGCTCCGGTCGCCGTCGGCCAGAGTGGCCCGGGCCCGGTCCTCGGGCCCGCGCGCCGACTCGGAGGGACGACACCCCCATGCGCATCCCCAGTCCTCGATCCGCCCGGACCCGTACCGCCGTCGGGCTGGCCGCGCTCGCGGCCGTCGTCGCGACGGCCACCACGGCCGTCGCCGCCACCCCCTCGCTGCAGATCGACGACGGCACCACCGTGAGTTCCCGGCAGGTCGCCGTCGGGCAGTGCGTCAACCCGTCCCTGACCACCCACATCCACAGCATCGCCGTGGGGAGCCGTGCGGGTAACGGCAGCATGACCGTCTTCCGGTTCCGCAACTGCACCGGCGACATCGTCAGGCGGGGCCAGAGCCCGATGTTCTTCGTTCCGCCCGCGACGATCGGTTCGGTCCGCATCGACTCCGCCCCCTGAGCGGTCCGGGCCCCGCCGTCCTGCTCCGCCGTCCTGCTCCGCCGTCCTGCCCCGCCGCCGTCCGGCGCGGCTCGGTGGGGGGATCCCGCCGGGCGGGTGATGATGACGGGGCTGTGAGTCCGGGGTGAGGAGCGTGTGCGGTGGCCGGTGTGAGCCCGGGGCAGGAGGTTCCCGTGGTGCTGTCGGTGCTGGGGCGGCCGCCGACGGGGCGGGCGCCCGGGGTGCTGGCGGCCTGTGACGGGTCGGACGGCTCGCTGTGGGCGCTGGACCGGGCGATGACGGAGGCGGAGCTGTTCGGCCTGCCGCTGTACGTGCTGGCCGTGGTGAACCCGGCGCCGGCCGGCTATCCGCCGGGGATGGCGGAGCTGGTGCAGGAGAGCGTGGAGACGCTGGTCGAGAGCACGGCGGACGGGCTGCGCCGGGCGGTGGCGACGGTGCTGCGGCAGCGGGTGCGTCCGTACGCCGGGGAGCTGTCGCTGCACGTGGTGCTGGGGAACGTGATCGAGGTGCTGCTGGAGGCGTCGACCCGGCAGCACACGCTGGTGGTCGGCACCCGGGGCAACGGGGGCTTCGCCCGGCTGCTGCTGGGGTCGGTGAGTTCGGCGGCGGTGCACCACGCGGCGTGTCCGGTCCTGGTGGTCCCGGCGCCCGCGGACGTCTGAGCCGGGGCCCGCGGCCTCGATCCGAGGCACCCGGCCCTGATCCAGGGTTTCGGCTCGGTGTCGGGAATGTACCGAGATGGTTCATCGTTCACCCATCTCGTACCCGTCCCACGACACGCCCTGGAGCCCCCGATCATGAAGGTCGAGATCTGGTCCGACATCGCCTGCCCCTGGTGCTACATCGGCAAGCGCCGCTTCGAGCAGGCCCTGGCGGAGTTCCCGGGCAAGGAGGCCGTCGAGGTCGTCTACCGCCCGTACCAGCTGGTGCCGGACGCGCCCGCGACGGCGAGCCCGCACCGCGCCTGGCTGGCCGAGCGGTACGGCCCGCAGTCGGTCGCGATGGACGCCCGGGTGGCCGAGCTGGGCCTCGCCGAGGGCATCACCTACGACTTCGACGCCGCCCTGCACGCCAACACCTTCCTGGGCCACCGCCTGCTGCACCTCGCCGAGACCGAGTACGGCGCCGAGGCGCAGGGCCGGCTCAAGGAGGCGCTGCTGAAGGCGCACTTCACCGACGGCGTGGACGTCGGCGACCGGGCCGCGCTGGCCGATGTCGCCGTGGCGGCGGGGCTGGACCGCGACCGGGTGACCGCCTACCTGGCGGGCGACGAGGGCACCGCCGAGGTCCGCGCCCAGCTGGCCGAGGCCCGTGAGCTGGGCATCTCCGCCGTGCCGACCTTCGTGTTCGAGGGCAAGTGGGCGGTCCAGGGCGGGCAGGACGCCGAGACCTTCGGCAAGGTGCTGGAGCAGGTGGCCGCCGAGATCGGCGAGCGCCGACCGGCTCCGGTCCCGGTCGCGCCGGCCGGCGAGGCCTGCGCGGACGGTTCCTGCGCGATCTGACGCAGGACCCAGGACGCAGGACGCGGCTGGGGCCCGTTCCGGGAGGAACGGGCCCCAGCGCGCGTCCGAAGCCGTACTACCGGCCGGTCGTCACGAGCACCTGAACCGCGCCTGCGCCCAGTCCGCGACGTTCAGCGCCGACCAGACCCCGTTCGCCGGCGTGACCACCAGCCGGATCGACTTCTGCCCGGCCAGCGACACGTGCACCGGCACCGCGTCGTCCCCGGGGCCGACGGCCCGGGAGCGCCACAGGGTGCTGCCGTCGCCGCCCTGGACGGTGAAGACCACCCCGCCGGGGGTGAGCGTGGCGTCGTCGACCCCGGCGACCGCGTCGAAGGACGTGCAGCTGCGGTTGAGGTCGATCAGGGTGGTGGCCGGCGCGTGCACGGTGATGGCGTGCGGGTGGTACGCGCCGGCGATCCAGCCGCCGTCGTGCTGCCAGAACCGGTCGCTGCCCTTCTGCCGGATGCTCGGCCCCTCCGGCGGCACCCGGTTGTGGCCGGGCTTGGTCACCGGCAGCGAGTCGCCCCAGTAGTCGGCGGGCGCGGTCGGGGTGGGCGGGGCGACGGTCGGGGTCGGCACCGGCGGCACGGTCGGGGTCGGCACCTCGGGCACCGGCACCTCCGGCGTGGGCACCGGCGGCACGGTCGGCTGGGTCGGGGTCGGGACGGTCGGGGCCTGGCTGGTCGGGGCCTGGCTGGTGGGCGGCTCGCTCCGCGGGGCCCGGGTGGCCACCGGGGCCCGGCTGGGCTCGGTGGTGGGCTTCGAGGTCGGGGCGGCGCTCGGGCTGGCGGCCGGCTGCGGGGCGGCGCTGCTGGGTGCCGGGGCCGGAGCGGCGGGTGGTGCGGGCGCGGGAACGACCGGGGCGGGGGAGACGGGAGCGCTGGTGGCCGGGGGAGCGGCCACCGGGGGCATCGGCTCGGGCGAGCCGGTGAGCGCGTAGGCCGCCACGGCGGCGGCCGCGACGGCCACGGCGGCGGCGATCCCCGCCTTGGCGGCGGTGCCCAGGCCCTCGCCGGCCGCCGCCGTGGCGGCGCTCCCGCTCGAACCGCCCGCCGCGCCGCCGGCACCGGCGGCACCGGCACCGGCACCGCCCGCCGTGCCGCCCGAGGCTCCGGCGGCCCCGGCGGTGCCCGCCGCGGTCCCCGAGGACCCGGCCGCGGCCGCCGCCGTACCCGCCGCGGCCGCACCGCCGACGGCGGCGACCCCGCCCACGGCCGCGGCGGCGCTGAACCCGCCGACCCCGACCCAGACCAGCACGCCGCCGGGCAGCAGCGCGCGCAGGCCGGTGTTGATCTCGGTGAGTTCCAGGCAGGCCGCCGTGCAGCGGTCGCACTCCTTGAGGTGCCGCCCGACCTCGGCCGAGGCGCGCTTGCGCAGCGAGCCGCGCGCGTACGCCCCGAGCCGGTTGGCGTAGGCCTCGCAGGTGCGGTCCTGGCTGCCGGAGACGTGCGCCTGGAGGAAGGCGGCGGCGAGCCGGTCGCGGGCCCGGTGGGCCTGCACGGCGGTGGCGTTGGCGGTCTTGCCGAGCATCACCGCGACGGTCTTCGGCGACTCCTGTTCGACCTCGGTGTGCCAGAGCACCACCCGGTCGTCCTCGGGCAGTTCGGCGTAGGCCTGCATGACCATGCGCTGGTCGGCCATCGCCATCGCCCAGGCGTCGGCGCCCGGGTCGGCCAGGTCGAGGTCGACCACGGCGGCCGAGCTCTGGGCGAACACCCCGAAGTCGTCGACGAGTTGTTCGCGCCGCTCGCTGCGGGTCCAGGCGGCCGCGACGTTGCGCACGGCGGTCAGCAGGTAGGCGCGGACGGCGAACTCGGGCCCCTTGCCGGCCTTGAGCGCCTGGAGGGTGCGGGCGAAGACCTCGCCCGCGAGGTCCTCGGCGGTGAAGCTGTCCCGGCAGCAGGTGCGGGCGTAGCGCCGCACCGAGTCGACGTGCCGGAGGTAGATCTCCTCGTACGCGGTGTCGTCGCCGGCCCGCACCCGGGCGGTCAACTCGGCGTCGGAGGCCGGGCGGTCGCCGTCGACCGGGTCCGCGGGGGCGGGCACGGTGGTCCGGGCCCGGCGGTGGTCGCCAGGGAAGGACTCGCCGACGAACGCCTCGGGGGCGACGCCGCCGCGGCCGGCGGGGGCCTGGCCGGGCACCCGGCCGGAGGGGAGTGCGGCGGCGGAGGCGGAGAGCGACTCGCGGCTGGGCATGCCGGCCTGGTCCGGGACCTGTCCGGCGTGCGAACCGCCTGCGGTGCCCGGGACTTGGGACGGTCCGGTGCCGCCCGCAGCGCCGTTGCCGGTGCCGCCACCGGTACCGCCGGGGCCCTCGGTGGACCCTTCGGCGGTACTACCGGAGAAGCCTCCGAAGTCGCGCCCGTACCCGTAGTCGTTCTGTTCCTCGGCGCTCACAACGGACCCCAGATTCCACGACAGCCCCCGTAGTGTGGCAGGGCGCGCGGGAGTGCGTAGGCGCACGGTTCCCCGGCGTACGGCGCCGACGGCGCGCGAAGGGCGCGCATCGGGACATTGGCTCCAACCACGGGCAAAGGATGGCATAGCGCAGGGACGGGCGGTAGCCGGACCGGCCGGTACCCACCCTTCCGAGGGGGCGTCACGAAGGTGTTCGCCCAGCGTGCGGCGGTGGGTCGTGCGACGCCCGCACCCGGCGCGCGCGCCCTGCCCGCGCGCCGGTCTCCCGTCCAACTCCGGTACCGAATGGGCGTCAGCGCGCCCGCAGGCCGTCCAGGAGTATCTGCAACAGCCGGTCCGACGGCCCGGAAGTCGGCTGTCCGTCCGGCTGCGGACCGGTCGCGGTGAATCCGGCCGCCGTGGGCGCCGAGACCGAGGGCCGGCCCGCGTGCACCGGCACCGAGGCGGTCAGCACCAGCACCACGTCCGACACCGTGACGCCCGGCCGCAACTCGCCCGCCGCGCCCGCCCGCGCCACCAGGGCGGCCAACAGCTGCAGCAGCAGCCGCGGATCGGCGTCCGCCGTCGAGGGTTCGACCACCGCCCCGGACCGCGCCTCCTCGCCGCGCAGGTCGAAGCGGACCGCCGCCGGCGCCTCCGACCCGCGCTGCTCGGGCACCCGGCCCAGTTCCTCCGCGTACCGGAACGCCTCCGGCGGCAGCAGCCGCCCGGCCCCGGTGCCGACCGCCCGGGCCAGGTACCCGGCCAGGGCGTCCCAGGCGCCGTCGCCGCCGTACAGCGACTCCCGCGCCTGCGCGGTCAGCCAGGCCACCTCCTCGGCGGCGATCCGCTGGACCAGCACCTCCTTGCTCGGGAAGCGCCGGTAGACCGTGCCGACCCCGACCCCGGCCCGGCGTGCGACCTCCTCCATCGGAGCGCCGTAGCCGAACTCGCCGAACACCTCCCGGGCCGCGCGCAGCACGCTCTCCAGGTTCCGCCGCGCGTCCACCCGCAGCCGGGCCCCGGGCACCGGCGCGCTGGTCTGCGGGGGCTCCGCCCGGTACGGGACGGCCGCGTACGACATCCCCGCCTGTGGCAGGTCCACCGGGCTGCGCTGCTCCGGCACCATGCCCTGTCCGGCGTGCGGTGCACCCGCCCGCCCCAACACCTGCTTCTGCTCCATCATCCCAACTCTCCCCCGCAGGCGTCCGAAACCGGACCCTGTCGTCGCCCGCCCCTGCACCCCCCGGTGCAGCTCAGCGCGTCAGAAATGACCAGATGACCCATTGCTCGTGCCGCCCGTCCCGTTCCGGTGACCACGGTTGACCACGGTCGTGCCGCCGGGCCGCGTTCACGTCCGGCTCGGCGCGTCGGCACCGTCCGGGGCCTCGTCCGGGAACTACCTTCCCCGGATGACTGTGCCCCAGTCGGGATCTCGCGCCAACGCTGGAACTGGCCGTAGTGGCCGCTCCACGGTGCGTCGCCGCCGATTGTCATGGCGATGGCCGCTCCGGCACACAATCCGACCATAGTTCACGGCTCTTCGCGGCCGAAAGTGCGTCAGAAAGTCGCCCGGGAAGCACAACTGGCCACGCCTGCCCCTTCCGTGGCAACCAGCCCCGTACGGACTGTGGACAAGACCACCTCCGCCGGTCCTTCATAGGGGGGCGTGATGGGGGACACCCCCGGCCGCGGGGCCGGGAGGGAAGGCCGCATCGGCAGGAGGTGCACCATCAGGATCCTGATCGTCGGCGGCGGCTGCGCCGGGACCGCCACCGCGCTCAACCTCCAGCGCGGCCTGCGGGAGCAGCTGCGGCGCGGGGAGGTCGAGATCACCGTCGTCGAGCCCCGGGCCCACTTCACCTACCACCCGCTGCTCGCCGAGGTCGCGGCCGGCTCGATCGACCCCCGGCACGTGGTCGTCCCGCTGCGCCGGGCGCTGCCGGACTGCCGGGTGCTCACCGCCCGGGTCACCCGGATCGAACACGCCGCGCGGCGCGCCCTGGCCGACGCGGCGGGCCCCGGCGAGCGCCCGGCACCGCTCGAACTCCCTTACGACGTCCTGGTGGTGGCCCCCGGCTCGGTCTCCCGCACCGCCCCGGTGCCCGGCCTGGCCGAGCACGGGCTCGGCTTCTCCACCGTCGCCGAGGCGGTGCACCTGCGCAACCACGTGCTGGAGCAGCTCGACCTGGCCTCCGCCACCCGAGACCCGGCCCTGCGGCAGTCCGCGCTCACCTTCGTCTTCGTCGGCGCCGGGTACGCCGGCGTCGGCGCGCTCGCCGAACTGGAGGACATGGCCCGCACCGCGGTCCGGAGCTACCACAACGTCCGCGCCGAGGACCTGCGCTGGGTGCTGGTGGAGGCGACCGACCGGATCCTCGCCGAGGAGTCGCCCGAGCTGGCCGAGCACACCCTCGGCCAACTGCGCGAGCGCGGCGTGGACATCCGGCTGCGGACCACCCTGGAGTCCGCCGTCGGCGGCGTCGCCGCGCTCTCCGACGGCAGCCGCTTCGGCGCCCGCACCCTGGTCTGGACGGCGGGTGTCCGGCCCTCCCCGCTGCTGCGCGACACCGATCTGCCGCTGGACACCGAGGGCCGGGTCCGCTGTCTGGCGACCCTGCAGGCCGTCGGACCGGACGGGCGGGCCCTGCCCGGCGTCTGGGCGGCCGGCGACGGCGCGGCCGTACCCGACCCGGCGGCGGGCGGCGCCCCGTGCGCGCCCAACGCCCAGCACGCCTTCGCGCAGGCCGAGCTGCTGGCCCGCAACCTCGCGGTGGCCCTGGCCGGCGGGCCGCACGCGCCGGGGCTCGCCGGGTACCGGCCCGGTCCCGCCGTCTGCTCCACCTCGCTGGGCCTGCACCGGGCGGTCGCCCACACCCGGCGCGGCGGCCGGCTCACCGGACGGCGGGCGTGGTGGCTGCACCGGGCGCGGCACCTGCGGCGGCTGCCGAGCGCGGAGCGCCGGGTGCGGGTGCTGATGGACTGGGTGCTCGGCGGGGTGTTCTCCCGGGAGGTGGTCTCACTGGGGGCGATGGAGCACCCGCGTTCGGCCTTCGAGGGCGGTTTCGATTCCGGGCCCGGCCGACCGCCGGGCGCCGGGCCGGAAGCCCCCCGGTGAACGACACCGGCACCCCGGGCCGATGAACGGTCCGGAGACCGAACCGGGGAGCGATCCGACGGCCACGCCGGGCGCGCGACTTCCGGAACGGGCCCTCCGCCTGACAGGATCAGCCCGAACTGGTCATTACCCCGTGTGCTGATCCGCACACAAAAAGTGATGATATGTCTGGAAACCGAGGAAGCGGCCGTCGTTTGAACCTCATGCGCTGGAGCGCCCGGCTCACCGGAGTCCCCTGGCGTGCCGCCCCGCCCAACGGGACCGGCACCGACGAAGGCATGCCCGCCACCGACGGCGTCGTCGTGCCCAGCCCCCGCGACCCCAGCAGCCCCGCCGCCACCGCCGAGCTCCTCGACCCGCTCAAGCCCCAGCACCTGCGCGAGGTCCTCAACCGCATCCCCGCCCCGGTCGCCGTCACCTACGGCCCGCTCCACCAGCTCGGCTACGCCAACCGCGCCTACCGCGAACTCTTCGGCGAACGCCCCACCGGACTGCCGGCGGGCGAGGCGCTCCCCGAACTCGGCACCATGGGCGTCCTGCCCCTGATGGACCAGGTCATCCGCGGCGGCCGCCCCCGCAGCGTCAAGGCCCGCTGCATCCTCGGCCTCACCGGCAACCGCTACTACAACGTCTCCTGCGTGCCGCTCGGCCCCGGCGACACCGGCGAGTCGGCCGACAAGCCGCCGGCCGCCGAGGGCCCGCCCGCCGGAGTCCTGGTCTTCGCCGCCGAGGTCACCGACCAGGTCCTCGCCGCCGCCCGCCTGCGCGAAGCCGAACGCCGCCAGCGCGAGGCCGCCGTCACCCTCCAGCGCAGCCTGCTCCCGCAGAAGCTCGACCAGCCGGCCGGCCTGCGGGTCGCCGCCACCTACCAACCGGGCGGCGCCGAGGCCGCGGTCGGCGGCGACTGGTACGACGTCATCGCCATCGCGGGCGGCCGCACCGCCCTGGTCATCGGCGACGTGATGGGCCGGGGCCTGCGCGCCGCCGCGGTGATGGGCCAGCTGCGCACCGCCGTCCGCGCCTACGCCCGCCTCGACCTGCCCCCGCACGAGGTGATGTGCCTGCTCGACGGCCTCGCCATGGAGATCGACGCCAACCAGATCGCCACCTGCACCTACGCGGTCTGGGACCCGGAGCGCCGGACCCTCTCCTACGCCTCGGCCGGCCACCTGCCCCTCCTGCTGCGCTGCCCCGACGGAACCATCCTGCGCAGCGAGGAACAGAACGGCCCGCCCCTCGGCACCGGCGGCGGCCTGCACGTCTCCCACACCCTGCGCCTGCTCCCCGGCACCACCGGCGTCCTCTATACGGACGGCCTGGTCGAGCGCCGGGACGAGGACATCGACCAGGGACTCGACCTGCTGGCCCGCACCCTCACCGGCGCGATCGGCGCCCCCGAGGTGATCTGCGCCCGGCTGCTGCGGGCGATGGGCGTGACCTCGGAGCACGACGACGACGTCGCCGTCCTGGCCTTCCAGCTGCCCGCGGCGGACGAGACCGAGAAACCACTTGCGACGCTTGACTCGGTCGCTCCGGAGGTCTAGTGTTCTTCGAGCTGCCTGGCAGGGAGCACCGGACACGCATCACAGCGCGGACGGTCCCGGGGTAGCCAATCCTTTGAAACACCACTTCTCGGTTCGCGCCGGGTCGTGTTCGCGTTTTTCGCGTTCCGGCCTGGGGCTTATTTGTCATGTGCGTTTTATCGGATTGCGGCCGGATTCGCTTTTCGGAGCGGGGATCGGCTAGAGTTTGAAACGTCGGACGGGGCGTCAAGCCGCAGAAGACACCAGCGAGTTGGATGACGAAGCCCCGGAAAACGGAGCGGAAAACATCTGGTAAGCTGGAAACACGAAAGAACGAAGCGCCCGGAGGGCCCGCTGGAAGGCGGTCCGAAGGAAGCGTCCGTTCCTTGAGAACTCAACAGCGTGCCA
>NZ_JBEOSV010000015.1:0-148624 GCF_040303245.1 Kitasatospora sp. NPDC096077
CCCACCCAGCCCACCGCGTTGTGACCCGGTGTGTTGGTTTTTGTGTTTTGTTATCTGCCGCTCGGCGCCCCCCCCCCGCCGGGCCCCCCTCGGCGCCGACCGGGACGAACTGCTGGCCGCGCTGGCCGCGTCGGCCGTAGGGGAACCGGCCGCCGGCCTGGCCGAGGGCGAGAGCGGCGGCGGCCGGCTCGCCCTGCTGTTCGCCGGCCAGGGCGCCCAGCGCCTCGGTGCCGGACGTGAACTGGCCGCCCGCTTCCCGGTGTTCGCCCGGGCGCTGGAGGAGGTGCTGGCCGAGTTCGGCCCCCGGCTGGAGCGCCCGCTGCGCGAGGTCCTGTACGGCGCGGACGAGCGGCTGCTGAACCGGACCGGCTGGGCCCAGCCCGCCGTCTTCGCGGTCGAGGTCGCGCAGTTCCGGCTGATCGAGTCCCTGGGCGTACGGCCCGACCTGCTGCTCGGCCACTCGATCGGTGCCGTCGCCGCCGCGCACTGCGCCGGGGTGCTCACCCTGGCCGACGCCTGCGCCCTGGTCGCCGCCCGGGCCCGGCTGATGGACGCGCTGCCCGAGGGCGGTGCCATGGTCTCGGTCGAGGCCACCGAGGCGGAGGTGCTGCCCCGGCTGGTGCCCGGCGTCGCCGTCGCGGCCGTCAACGGCCCCCGGGCGGTGGTCCTTTCCGGCCTGGAGGACGAAGTCCTGCGGATCGCCGGGGAGTTCGCCGCCGAGGGCCGCCGGACCAAGCGGCTGAGCGTCTCGCACGCCTTCCACTCGCCGCTGATGGAACCGATGCTGGCGGACTTCCGCCGGGCCGTCGCCGGGCTGGCGTTCCACCCGCCGCGCATCCCGCTGGTCTCCGACTCCACCGGCGAACCCGCCACCGAGGCCGAGCTGTGCTCCCCGGAGTACTGGGTCGAGCACGTGCGGCGCGCCGTCCGCTTCGCCGACGCCGTCCGCACCGCCCGGGCGGCCGGCGCCGCCACCTTCCTGGAGCTCGGCCCGGACGGCGTGCTCTCCGCGCTGACCGAGGAGATCCTCACCGAGGACACCGAGGTCGGCCACACCGCCGTGACGGCCGTCCCGCTGCTGCGGGCCGGCCGCCCCGAGGAGCGCTCCACCGCCCTGGCCCTGGCCGCCCTGCACGTCCGCGGCCACGCCCCGGACTGGGCCGCCCTGTACGCGGGCACCGGCGCCGGGAACACCGAACTGCCCACCTACGCCTTCCAGCACGAGCGCTACTGGCCCGGGGCCGAGCCCGGCGCGACCACCCCGGCCGCCGACCCGGCCGACGCCGCCCTGTGGGGCGCCGTCGAGCGCGGCAGCGCCGCCGAACTCGCCGGGCTGCTCGGCCTGCGCGACGAACAGCACGCCGGCCTGTACGCCCTGCTCCCCGCCCTCGCCGACTGGCGCCGCACCCGGCACGAGAAGTCCCTGCTGGACGCCGCCCGCTACCGGGTGCGCTGGCAGCCCGTCCGGCCGGCCGCCGCGCCCGTGCTGGACGGTACCTGGCTGGTGGTCACCGCCGACGGCGTCGACGACACCGAACTCCTCGCCGCCCTGCGCGGCCACGGCGCCCGGCTGGAACGGCTGGTGCTCGACGGGAGCCGCCTCGACCGCGCCGAACTCGCCGACCGGATCGACGGGTTCGGCTCCCTCGCCGGCATCCTGTCGCTGCTCCCGCTGGCCGACCGGCCCACCCCAGGAGCCGGCCTGCCGACCGGCCTCGCGCTGGGCGCCCTGCTCGCCCAGGCGCTCGGCGACCTGCGCTCGGCCGTCCCGCTGTGGACCGTCACCCGGGGCGCCGTCTCCACCGGACCGGCCGACCCGCTCACCAACCCCGTCCAGGCCGCCGCCTGGGGCCTCGGCCGGGTGGCCGCCCTGGAGCGGCCGCAGGCGCCCGGCGGGCTGGTCGACCTGCCGCCGGTGCTGGACGCGCCGACCGTGCAGGGCCTGGTCGGCGTCCTCGCGGGCGGCGGGCAGCGCACCGGCGAGGACCAGATCGCGCTGCGCGGCACCGCCGCGTACGGCCGCCGCCTGGTCCGCTACGCCGTCGACGAGCTGCCCCGGGCCGAGGAGTTCAGCGCCGACGGCACCGTGCTAGTCACCGGCGGCACCGGCGCGCTCGGCGCCGAGGTCGCCCGCTGGCTGGCCCGGGCCGGCGCCCGGCACCTGCTGCTCACCGGCCGACGCGGCGCGCAGGCGCCCGGCGTCGCCGAACTCGTCGCCGAACTCGCCGAGTCCGGGGCCACCGCCACCGTGCTGGCCTGCGACGCGGCCGACCGGGAGGCGCTCGCCGCCGCCCTCGCCGCCGTCCCGGCCGAGCACCCGCTGACCGGCGTGGTGCACGCCGCCGGGGTCGGCCAGGCCGCCCCGCTGGCCGACACCCCGGTCGAGGAACTGCACCGGCTCACCGCCGCCAAGCTGCACGGCGCCGCCCACCTGGACGCCCTGCTCGCCGACCGGGACCTGGACTTCTTCGTCCTGTTCTCCTCCGTCGCCGGGGTCTGGGGCAGCGCCGGGCAGAGCGGCTACGCCGCCGCCAACGCCTACCTGGACGCGCTCGCCGAGAACCGCCGGGCCCGCGGCCTGACCGCCACCTCGATCGCCTGGGGCCCGTGGGCCGGCGCCGGGATGGCCGCCCACGAGGCGGTCTCCGACGGGCTGCGCCGCCAGGGGCTGCGCTTCCTCGCCGTGGAGACCGCGCTCACCGAGCTGCGCCGGGTGATCGTCCACGAGGACGCCGCGGTGACCGTCGCCGACGTCGACTGGGAGCGTTACGCCCCGGTCTTCACCGCCGCCCGGCCCAGCGCGCTGTTCGACGAACTCCCCGAGGTCCGCGCCCTGGCCCGGACCGCCGCCGCCGACACCGGCGCCGCCACCGACCTGGCCCGCCGGCTGCGCGGGCTGGCCGGGCCCGAGCGGGACCGGCTGCTGGTGGACCTGGTGCGCCGGGAGGCGGCCGTGGTCCTCGGCCACGGTTCCGCCGACGCCGTCCCGGAGAAGCGGGCCTTCCGCGACGCCGGGTTCGACTCGCTGACCGCCGTCGAGCTGCGCAAGCGGCTGGCCGCCCTGACCGGGCTGTCACTGCCCAGCACCCTGGCCTTCGACCACCCCAACCCGCGCGCCCTGGCGGTCTTCCTGCGGGACGAACTGATCGGCACGGACACCGAGCTGACGACTCGTCAGATGAGTGTGATCGATCCCGCCGAACCGATCGCGATCGTCGGCATGGGCTGCCGCCTCCCCGGCGGCGCGGCCGACCCCGAGCAGCTCTGGCGGCTGGTCGCCGAAGGCGCCGACGCCACCTCCGAGTTCCCGGAGAACCGGGGCTGGGACACCGGCCTCTACGACCCCGACCCGGACGCCAACGGCCGCACCTACTCCACCCGGGGCGGCTTCCTCCACCAGGCCGGCGACTTCGACGCCGCCTTCTTCGGCATCTCCCCGCGCGAGGCCCTGGCCATGGACCCCCAGCAGCGGCTGCTGCTGGAGACCACCTGGGAGGCCTTCGAGTCCGCGGGCATCGACCCGTCCTCGGTGCACGGCAGCGCCACCGGCACGTTCATCGGCTCCACGTACCAGGAGTACGGGCTCGGCATGGACGACAGCTCCGCCGGGCACGCCGTCACCGGCACCAGCCCGAGCGTGCTCTCCGGCCGACTCGCCTACCTGCTCGGCCTGGAGGGCCCGGCCGTCACGGTCGACACCGCCTGCTCCTCCTCACTGGTCGCCCTGCACCTGGCCTGCCAGTCGCTGCGCGGCGGCGAGAGCAGCCTCGCACTGGCCGGCGGCGCCACCGTGATGACCAACCCCAACGCCTTCATCGCCTTCAGCCGCCAGCGCGCGCTGGCGGCCGACGGCCGCTGCAAGCCCTTCTCCGAGGCCGCCGACGGCATGACCCTCGCCGAGGGCGTCGGCGTCCTGGTGCTGGAACGGCTCTCCGACGCCGAGCGCAACGGCCACCCGGTGCTCGCGGTGATCCGCGGCTCGGCGATCAACCAGGACGGCGCCTCCAACGGCCTCACCGCCCCCAACGGGCCCGCCCAGCAGCGGGTCATCCGCGCCGCCCTCGGCAACGCCGGCCTCACCGCCGCCGACATCGACGCCGTCGAGGCGCACGGCACCGGCACCGCCCTCGGCGACCCGATCGAGGCCCAGGCGCTCCAGGCCGCCTACGGGCGCGACCGCGACCCGCGGCGCCCGCTGCTGCTCGGCTCGGTGAAGTCCAACCTCGGCCACACCCAGTCGGCGGCCGGCGTCGCCGGGGTGATCAAGATGGTCCAGGCGCTGCGGCACGGACTGCTGCCGCGCACCCTGCACGCCGACCAGCCCTCCTCGCACATCGACTGGACCCCGGGCACCGTCGCCCTGCTCCAGGACCCGGTCGCCTGGCCGGCCGGCGAGCGGACCCGCCGCTGCGCGGTCTCCTCCTTCGGCATCAGCGGCACCAACGCCCACGTCCTGCTGGAGGAGGCGCCGGTCCCGGCGGAGGCGCCGGCCGTGGTCGCCGCCGCCCCGGTCGGCGCGGACACCGCCGACGGGCCCGTCCCGTGGGTGCTCTCCGCCCGCACGCCCGCGGCGCTGCGCGCCCAGGCCGCCCGGCTGGCCGAGCACCTGGACGCCGGGCCGGACCCGCGCCCGCGCGACGTCGCCCACGCCCTGCTGACCACCCGGACGCTGTTCGAGCACCGCGCCGTGGTGCTCGGCACCGACCCGGCGGAACTGCGCGCGGGCCTGACCGCGCTCGCCGCCGGGACCTCCGCGCCCAACACCGTGCACGGCCTCGCCGAGGGCGTCGGCCGGACGGTCTTCGTCTTCCCCGGCCAGGGCTCCCAGTGGGCCGGCATGGCCGCCGAACTCCTCGACGAGTCACCGGTGTTCGCCGAACGGCTGGCCGAGTGCGCGGCCGCGCTGTCGGCGCACGTCGACTGGTCGCTGCTCGACGTGCTGCGACAGGCCGACGGCGCGCCCGCGCTGGACCGGGTGGACGTGGTGCAGCCCGCCACCTTCGCCGTGATGGTGGCGCTGGCCGACCTCTGGCGCGCCCACGGCGTCCACCCGGACGCGGTGGTCGGGCACTCCCAGGGCGAGATCGCCGCCGCCGTGGTGTCCGGGGCGCTGTCCCTGGAGGACGGCGCCCAGGTGGTCGCCCTGCGCAGCCGGCTGATCGGCCGGGTGCTGGCCGGCTCCGGCGGGATGGTCTCGGTGCCGCTGTCGGCCGCCGAGGCCGAGGAGCGGCTGCGCGCCCACGGCGGCACGGTGGGCATCGCCGCCGTGAACGGCCCGAGGACCGTCGTCGTCGCCGGACCTGCCGAGCAACTCGACACCCTGATGGCCGCGTTCGAGGCCGAGGAGGTGCGCGCCCGGCGGATCAGCGTCGACTACGCCTCGCACTCGACCCAGGTCGAGCTGCTCGCCGGGGAACTGGTGGCGGCCCTCGCCCCGATCCGCCCGCGCGCCGCCGAGGTGCCGTTCCACTCCACCGTCACCGGGGAGCGGCTGGACACCACCGCGCTGGACGCCGACTACTGGTACCGCAACCTGCGCCAACCGGTGCGCTTCGACCCGACGATCCGCGAACTGATCGCCCAGGGCCACGAGTTGTTCGTCGAGATCAGCCCGCACACGGTGCTCACCATGGCGATCGAGGCCACCGCCGAGGACTGCGCCGGCCGGGCCGTCGCCGTCGGCACCCTGCGCCGTGACAAGGGCGACCGGGCCCGCTTCCTGGGCTCGCTCGCCGAGGCCTGGGTGCGCGGCGCCCGGGCCGACTGGTCCGGACTGCTGACCGGCGCCCGCACCGTCCCGCTGCCCACCTACGCCTTCCAGCACGAACACCTGTGGGCCGTCACCCCGCGGCCCGGCGGGGAGCCCGAGGACGGCGAGTTCTGGAGCGCCGTCGAGGAGGCCGACGTCGAGACGCTGGCCGCCCGGCTGCGCATCGACAGCGGCGCGCTCGCCCCGGTGCTGCCCGCGCTCACCGACTGGCACCGGCGCCGACGGGACCGCTCCACGGTCGGCTCCTGGCGCTACCGGGCGGTCTGGAAGCCGCTCGGCACTGCCCCCGCCACCGCCGGCTCCGCGGCCCGGCTGGACGGGACCTGGCTGCTCGTCACCACGGACACCGGCGCGGACCAGGACGTCGTCCAGGCGCTGACCGCCCACGGCGCCCGGGTCGAGCACCTCGTCCTGGACGACGACTGCACCGACCGGCAGCACCTCGCCGAGCGGCTCGACCAGTGCCTCGCCGCCCTCGACGCCGCTGGCGCCGCCGGGCCCGCCGGGATCGTCTCCCTGCTCGCCGCCGCCGAAGCGCCCAGCGAACGCCACCCGGCGCTGCCCGAGGGCCTCGCCCTCACCCTCGCGCTGGTCCAGGCCCTCGGCGACACCGGCCGGGACGCACCCCTGTGGTGCCTCACCCGGGACGCCGTGGCCGCCACCCGGGGCGACCGGCTGGCCAACCCGCTGCAGGCGCAGGTCCACGGCCTCGGCTGGACGGCCGCCCTGGAGCACCCGCAGCGCTGGGGCGGGGTGGTCGACCTGCCCGAACGGCTCGACGAGCGCGGCGGCGAACGGCTGGTAGCCGTGCTGGCCGGCGCCCTCGGCGACCGCGGCGAGGACCAGGTGGCGATCCGCCCGTCCGGCGCCTACGTCCGCCGGATCGTCCGCGCCGAGCCGGCCACCGCCCGCCCGGCGGCCCGCCCGGCTACCGGCACCGGCACGTCGGCCCCGCGCGGCACCGTGCTGATCACCGGTGGCACCGGCACCCTGGCCCCGCACCTGGCCCGCCGGCTCGCCGCCGACGGCGCCGAGCGGATCGTGCTCACCAGCCGCCGCGGCCCGGACGCCCCCGGCGCCGCCGACCTGCTCGCCGAACTCACCGCCCTCGGCTGCCAGGCCGTCATGGTCGCCTGCGACCTCACCGACCGCGACGCCGTCGCCCGGATGCTCGACGCCCTGGCCGCCGACGGCCACCCCGTGCGCACCGTGGTGCACACCGCCGCCGTCATCGAACTGCTCTCCATCGAGGAGACCACCCCCGAGGCCTTCGCCAAGGTCCTGCACGCCAAGGCCGCCGGCGCCCGGCACCTCGACGAGCTCCTGCCCGACGACCAGCTCGACGCCTTCGTGCTGTACTCCTCCACCGCCGGTTTGTGGGGCAGCGGCCGGCACGCCGCCTACGTCGCCGGGAACGCCTACCTCAACGCGCTCGCCGAGCACCGCCGCGCCCGCGGCGGCCGGGCCACCGCCGTCTCCTGGGGCATCTGGTCCGACGACCTCAAGCTCGGCCGGGTCGACCCCGGCCAGATCCGCCGCAGCGGCCTGGTCTTCATGGACCCGGCCCTCGCCCTGGACGGGCTGCGCCAGGCCCTGGACGCCGACGAGCGGGTGCTCGCGATCGCCGACGTCGACTGGGAGCGCTACCACCCGGTCTTCACCTCCGGCCGCCCCACCGCGCTGTTCGAGGACGTCCCCGAGGTGCGCCGGCTCGCCGAGGCCACCCAACGCACCGCCGGGGACGGCGAGTTCGCCGCCAGGCTGCGCGCCCTGCCGGCCGCCGAGCAGGAGCGCCGGCTGCTGGACCTGGTCCGCGCCGAGGCGGCCACCACGCTCGGCCACGCCTCGCCCGAGGTGCTCTCCGAGCAGCGGGCCTTCCGCGACGTCGGCTTCGACTCGCTCACCGCCGTCGACCTGCGCAACCGGCTGGCCGCCGCCACCGGACTGACCCTGCCCAGCACGCTGGTCTTCGACCACCCCGACCCGCGCGCCCTGGTCCGCCACCTGCGCGAGCGGATCGCCGGCACCACGGCCGCCGCCGGCCCGGCCGCCACCGGTTCGGACACGCCCGGGAACGCCCCCGCCACCCGGGACGAACCGATCGCGATCATCGGCATGAGCTGCCGCTACCCCGGCGGCGTCGGCTCGCCCGAGGAGCTGTGGCAGCTGGTCGCCGACGGCGGCGACGCCGTCACCGAGTGGCCCGCCGACCGCGGCTGGGACACCGAGGGACTGTACGACCCGGACCCGGACACGCCCGGCCGCACCTACTCGGTGCGCGGCGGCTTCCTGCGCGAGGTCGCCGACTTCGACGCCGCCTTCTTCGGCATCTCCCCGCGCGAGGCCCTGGCCATGGACCCGCAGCAGCGCCTGCTGCTGGAGACCGCCTGGGAGGCGGTCGAGCGGGCCGGCCTCGACCCGGCCGCGCTGCGCGGCAGCCGCACCGGCACCTTCATCGGCGCCAGCTACCAGGACTACAGCCCCGGCGACTCCGTCCAGGACGGCGCCGAGGGCCACCTCGTCACCGGCACCATCCCGAGCGTGCTGTCCGGCCGGATCTCCTACACCTTCGGCTTCGAGGGACCGGCCGTCACCCTCGACACCGCCTGCTCCTCCTCGCTGGTCGCCCTGCACCTGGCCTGCCAGTCGCTGCGCAACGGGGAGAGCACGCTCGCCCTGGCCGGCGGCGTCAGCGTGATGGCCACCCCGAACGCCTTCGTCGGCTTCAGCCGCCAGCGCGCGATGGCCGCCGACGGCCGCTGCAAGGCCTACGCCGAGGCCGCCGACGGGATGAGCCTCGCCGAGGGCGTCGGCCTCGTCCTGGTCGAGCGGCTCTCCGACGCCGAACGCCTCGGCCACCCCGTGCTGGCGGTGGTGCGCGGCTCGGCCGTCAACCAGGACGGCGCCTCCAACGGGCTCACCGCCCCCAACGGGCCGTCCCAGCAGCGGGTCATCCGCGCCGCGCTCGCCGACGCCCGGCTGACCGCCGGCGAGGTCGACGTGGTGGAGGGGCACGGCACCGGCACCGCCCTCGGCGACCCGATCGAGGCCCAGGCGCTGCTGGCCACCTACGGCCAGGACCGTGAACTCCCGCTGCTGCTCGGCTCGGTGAAGTCCAACCTGGGCCACACCCAGATGGCCTCCGGCGTCGCCGGGGTGATCAAGACGGTGCTCGCCCTGCGGCACGGCCGGGTCCCGGCCAGCCTGCACATCGACCGGCCGTCCAGCCACGTCGAGTGGAGCGACGGCGCCGTCGAACTGCTCACCGAGGCCCGGGACTGGCCGGACACCGGCCGCCCCCGCCGGGCCGGCGTCTCCTCCTTCGGCCTCAGCGGCACCAACGCCCACGTGGTCCTCGAACAGGGGCCCGCGTCGACCCCGGCACCCGCCCCCGCGGAGGGCGGGACGCTGCCCGTCGTGCTCTCGGCCCGCACCGAGGAGGCCCTGCGCGGCCAGGCCGACCGACTGCTCACCGCCCTGGACCGGCAGCCCGAACCGCCGCTCGCCGACCTGGCGTTCTCGCTCGCCACCACCCGGGCCGCGCTCGACCGGCGCGCCGCCGTCAGCACCGGCGACCGCGCCGGGCTGCGCCGGGCCCTCACCGCCCTGCGGGACGGGCTGCCCGACGCGGCCCTGGTCACCGGCCGGCCCGTCGGCGGCGGCCTGGCCTTCCTGTTCACCGGGCAGGGCAGCCAGTACGCCGGCATGGGACGCGAGCTGTACCAGCGGTACCCGGTCTACGCCGAGGCGCTGGACGCGGTGCTCGCCCGCTTCGACCTCGCCTCCGAACTCCCGCTCCGGGACATGCTGTTCGCGGCGGAGGGATCGGCGGAGGCGGCCCTGCTGGACGACACGGGCCTCGCCCAGCCGGCGCTGTTCGCGCTGGAGGTGGCGCTGTACCGGCTGGTGGAGTCCTGGGGCATCCGGCCGGACTACCTGGTCGGCCACTCGATCGGGGAGCTGGCGGCCGCGCACGTGGCCGGGGTGTTCTCGCTGGAGGACGCCTGCACCCTGGTCGCCGCCCGGGCCCGGCTGATGTCGGCGCTGCCCGGCGGGGGAGCGATGGTCTCGGTCCAGGCGACGGAGGAGGAGGTGCTGCCGCTGCTGACGGACGGCGTCTCGATCGCCGCCGTCAACGGCCCGCGCGCCGTCGTCCTCGCCGGAGAGGAGGGCGAAGTCCTGCGCATCGCAGCGGAGTTCGCCGACCGGAAGACCAAGCGGCTGCCCGTCTCGCACGCCTTCCACTCGCCGCTGATGGAGCCGATGCTCGACGCCTACGCCCGGGTCGCGGCCACCCTCACCCCGCAGGCCCCGACCGTCCCGCTGATCTCGACCGTGACCGGCGCCCCCGTCGGCGCCGAGGAACTCGGCGCGCCCGACTACTGGACCCGGCAGGTGCGCGGCACCGTCCGCTTCGCCGACGCCGTCCGCGCCCTCGCCGAGCGCGGCGCCGGCCTGCTGCTCGAACTCGGGCCGGACGGCACGCTCACCGCCGCCGCCCGGGACACCCTCGGGGACGACGGCGCGCTGCCCGGCGCCCCCGCACTGCGCCGCGGCCGACCCGAAGTCCCCACCCTCAACGCCGCGTTGGCCACCCTCTTCGTGCACGGCAGCCGGCCGCAGTGGTCCGAGGTGTTCGCCGGTACCGGCGCCCGCCGCACCGACCTTCCCACCTACCCCTTCCAGCGGCAGCGCTACTGGCCGACGGCCGGGCGACCGGTGCCGACCGCGGGAGCCGACCCGGTGGACGCCGCGTTCTGGGCTGCCGTCGACCGGGGCGACCTGAGCGCCCTGGACACCGGACTCGCCCTCGACCCGGACACCGTCGCCGCGCTGGCCGACTGGCGCCGCGGCCGCCGCGAACGGTCGACGGTCGACGCCTGGCGCTACCGCGCCGCCTGGACCCCGCTGGACGGCGCCGCGACCGAACGGCCGTCCGGCCGCTGGCTGGTGCTCACCCAGGACGACGCCGGCTGGGCGGAGGGGCTGGTCGACGGAGTGACCCTGCGGGTCTCCGGCGACCGGGCCGCGCTCGCCGAACAGCTGTGCGCCGAACAGCTGGGCGACGCCGGGCAGTTCACCGGCGTGCTGTCCCTGCTCGCCCTCGGCGACGACCCGCTCGCGGCCACCGTCACCGCCGTCCAGGCCCTCGGCGACGCGGACCTCACCGCCCCGTTCTGGTGCCTCACCCGGGGCGCCGTCGCCACCGGCCGCTCCGACCGGCCCGCCGATCCCCGGCAGGCCGCCGTCTGGGGCCTCGGCCGCTCCGCCGCGCTCGAACTGCCCACCCGCTGGGGCGGGTTGATCGATCTGCCGGAGCAGTTTGACCTTCAGGGTCGGCCCGACGACACCGTGCTGCGCCGACTGGCCGCCGCGCTCGCCCGCATGGACGGCGAGGACCAGCTCGCCGTCCGCGCCTCCGGCACCTTCGCCCGCCGCCTGGTCCGGTACCCGCTCGGCGAGCGCCCGGCCCCGCGGCCGTACACGCCGCGCGGCACCGTGCTGATCACCGGCGGCACCGGCGGGATCGGAAGCCAACTCGCCCGCCGGCTCGCCGAACAGGGCGCCGAGCACCTGCTGCTGCTCGGCCGGCGCGGGGCCGACGCCCCCGGCGCCGAACAGCTGCGTGCCGACCTCACCGCCCTCGGGGCCGAGGTCACCCTGGCCGCCTGCGACGCCGCCGACCGCGAGGCCCTCGCCGCCGTGCTCGCCGCGATACCCGCCGACCGGCCGCTCACCGCGGTGTTCCACGCCGCCGGAGTGGTGGCCGACGGGACCCTGGACACCCTGGACGCCGAGCGCTTCACCGAGGTGTTCCGGCCCAAGGTCGACGCGGCCCGGCACCTCGACGAACTGACCCGCGCGGCCGAGCTCGACGCCTTCGTCCTGTTCACCTCCACCGCCGGCACCCTCGGTGCCGCCGGCCAGGCCAACTACGCCGCCGCCAACGCCCACCTGGACGCCCTCGCCGAACAGCGGCGCGCCGAGGGCCGCCCGGCCACCGCGATCGCCTGGGGCCCGTGGGCCGGCCAGGGCATGGCCGGAGCCGGCAGCGGAGTGGAACAGCGGGTCCGCCGCGGCGGCTACGCGCCGATGGCCGCGCAGCGCGCGCTGGCCGCCCTCGGCCACGCCCTCGACCACGAGGACACCGCGCTCACCGTCGCCGACATCGACTGGCAGCGCTTCGCCGCCGTGTTCACCGCGCAGCGCCCGTTCCCGCTGATCGCCGACCTCGCCGACCACGCCGACCTCGTCGGGTCGGACCGGCGCCGCGGCGGGGCCGCCCCGGAGACCGGACTGCGGCAGCGGCTCGCCGACCTGCCCGAGCAGGCCCGGCAGCGCTTCCTGCTGGACTTCGTGCGCACCCGGGTGGCGGCCGTCCTCGGCCACTCCGGCGGCGAGGGGATCGGCGCCGACCAGGCCTTCACCGACCTCGGCATGGACTCCCTCACCACCGTCGAACTGCGCAACACCCTGACCGCCGCCACCGGGCTCACCCTGCCCGCCACCCTGGTCTACGACCACCCGACCCCGGCCGACCTGGCCGCCCACCTGCTCGCCGAACTCCTCGGCGACCTGCCGGAGACCGGCCCGACCGCCGCCGTGCGCCCGGTCACCGACGACCCGGTCGTGATCACCGGCATGGCCTGCCGCTTCCCCGGCGGCGTCCGGACCCCCGAGGACCTGTGGCGGCTGCTGAGCGACGGCACCGACGCCGTCCGCCCGTTCCCCACCGACCGCGGCTGGGACCTCGACGCCCTCGGCCGGGGCGGCTCGGCCACCCTGAACGGCGGCTTCCTCGACGACGCCAGCCGCTTCGACGCCCGCTTCTTCGGCATCTCGCCGCGCGAGGCCCTCGCCATGGACCCGCAGCAGCGCCTGCTGCTGGAGACCTCCTGGGAGGCGCTGGAGCGCTCCGGCGTCGCCCCCGACCGGCTGCGCGGCAGCGACACCGGCGTGTTCGTCGGCACCAACGGCCAGGACTACCTGACCGTGCTGCGCCGCGGCACCGCCGACGTGCGCGGCCACGCCGCCACCGGCAACACCGCGAGCGTGCTGTCCGGCCGGCTCTCCTACACCCTCGGGCTGGAGGGCCCGGCCGTCACCGTGGACACCGCCTGCTCCTCCGCGCTGGTGGCGCTCCACCTGGCCGCCCGCGCGCTGCGCGCCGGGGAGTGCTCGTTGGCCCTGGCCGGCGGCGCCTCGGTGATGTCCAGCCCGGACGCCTTCGTCGAGTTCACGGCGCAGGGCGGACTGGCCGCCGACGGCCGCTGCAAGGCCTTCGCGGACGCGGCGGACGGCACCGGCTGGGCCGAGGGCGCGGGTGTGATCGTGCTGGAGCGGCTCTCCGACGCCCGCCGCAACGGGCACCCGGTGCTGGCCGTCCTGCGCGGCAGCGCCGTCAACCAGGACGGCGCCTCCAACGGGCTGACCGCGCCGAACGGGCGGGCCCAGCAGCGGGTGATCCGCGCGGCGCTGGCCGACGCGGGCCTGACCGCCGCCGAGGTGGACGCCGTGGAGGCGCACGGCACCGGCACCGCCCTCGGTGACCCGATCGAGGCGCACGCGCTGCAGGCCGCCTACCGGCCCGGGCGTGAACTGCCGCTGCTGGTCGGCTCGGTGAAGTCCAACCTGGGCCACACCCAGGCGGCGGCCGGCGTGGCCGGGGTGATCAAGACGGTCCAGGCGCTGCGGCACGGACGGCTGCCGCGCACCCTGCACGTCGACGCGCCCTCGCGGCACATCGACTGGACCGGTGGCGCCGTCGAGCTGCTGACCGAGGCCCGGGAGTGGCCGGAGACCGGCCGCCCGCGCCGGGCCGGTGTCTCGGCCTTCGGGGTCAGCGGCACCAACGCCCATGTGCTGCTCGAAGCGGCGCCCGCGCCGGAGACGGCTCCGGGAGCGGCGGTGGCGGCCGGTGCCGCGCTGGTGGCCGGTGCCGCGCCGTGGGTGGTCTCGGCCAAGTCCGAGGCGGCGTTGGACGCTTCGCTCACCGGGCTCGGCGCGGTCGAGGGGGCGTCCGCACTGGACGTGGCGCACTCGCTGGCCGCCGGCCGGGCCTCGCTCGCCCACCGGGCGGTACTGCTGGACGGCGTCGAGGTCGCGCGCGGCCGCGCGACGGACCGGCCGGCGGCCTTCCTGTTCTCCGGGCAGGGCTCGCAACGACTCGGCATGGGGCGGGAGTTGTACGTCCGGTTCCCGGTGTTCGCCGAGGCCTTCGACGCGGTCTGCGCCCGGCTGGACCAGCACCTGGACCTGCCGCTGCGGGACGTGGTGTGGGGCGCGGACGCGGACCCGCTGAACGGGACGGCCTACGCCCAGGCGGGGTTGTTCGCGGTGGAGGTGGCGCTGTTCCGGCTGCTCGAATCGCTGGGTGTGCGGCCGGAGTTCGTGGCCGGGCACTCGATCGGCGAGGTCGCGGCGGCGCACGTGGCCGGGGTGTTCTCGCTGGCCGACGCGTGCGCGCTGGTGGCGGCCCGGGGCCGGTTGATGCAGGCCCTGCCGGAGGGTGGGGCGATGCTCGCGGTCGAGGCGACCGAGGAGGAGGTCCGGCCGCTGCTGGGCGAGGTCCTCTCGATCGCCGCCGTCAACGGGCCGAGCTCGGTGGTCGTCTCCGGTGCGGAGCAGGCCGTCGCGGTGGTCGAGGCGCACTTCGCCGAGCGGCGGACCAGCCGGCTGCGGGTCTCGCACGCCTTCCACTCCCCGCTGATGGACCCGATGCTGGACGACTTCCGTACGGTCCTCAACGGCCTGACATATCAGGCGCCTTCGCTCCCGGTCGTCTCCAACCTGACCGGCGGGACCGACGGGGACCTGCAGTCGCCCGAGTACTGGGTGCGGCACGTCCGGGAGACCGTCCGCTTCGCCGACGGCATCCGCGCCCTGGTCGCGGCGGGAGCCGGCGCCCTGCTGGAACTGGGCCCGGACGGCGTGCTCAGCGCGCTCGCCCAGCGGTCCACCGGCGACCACGACTGCGTGGCCGTCCCGCTGCTGCGCCGGGACCGGCCGGAGGAGACCGCGCTGGTCACCAGCCTGGCCCGGGCCCACGTCGCGGGCGTACCGGTCGACTGGACCGCCCTGCTGGCCGGCACCGGCGCCCGCCGGGTCGACCTGCCCACCTACCCGTTCCAGCGCGAGCGGTACTGGCCCGAGCGGGCCCCCGAGCCCGCCGCCGCCGGCGACCCGGCGGACGCCGCCTTCTGGTCCGCCGTCGAGCGCGCCGACACCGCCGCGCTCGGCACCGCCCTCGGCCTGGACGACGACACCACGCTCGCCGCCCTGCTGCCCGCCCTCTCCACCTGGCGCCGCCGGCAGACCGCCCGGACCGACGCCGACCGGCTGCGCCACCGCGTCGTCTGGCGGCCGTACCCGGCCCCCGCCGGACCGGACGCCCTCCCGGGCGGCTGGCTGGCCCTGCTGCCGACCGGCCGGGACGGCGACGACCCGTGGACGGCGGCGGTGCTAGGCGCCCTCGGCGCCGAGGTGCTCCGCCTCGAAGCCGCCCGGGACGGCCGCGCCGCCCTGGCCGAGGCGCTCGTCCCGCTGGCCGGAACGGTCACCGGGGTGGTCTCCCTGCTCGCCGCCGAGGACGCGCTGCCCACCGGGCTCGCCCGCCCCGACGAGCTGCTCGCGGCTCTCGGCGAGGCCGGAGTCGAGGCGCCGCTGTGGTGCCTCACCCGGGGCGCCGTCGCCGTCGGCGACACCGAGGCCCCGGTCGGCGCCGCCCAGGCGGCCGCCTGGGGCATCGGCCGGGTCACCGCGCTCGAACACCCCGGGCGCTGGGGCGGTCTGATCGACCTCCCGGAGGCGCCCGACGCCCGCACCGGCGCCCGGCTGCGCGCCCTGCTGACCGCCGCCGACGGGGAGGACCAGCTCGCCCTGCGCGCCTCGGGGGCCTTCGCCCGCCGCCTGGTCCGGGCCGCCACGGACGCCGACGCGCGCCCCTGGACCCCGCGCGGCACCGTGCTGCTGATCGGCGACCCGACCGGCCACGCGGCGCCCACCGCCCGCTGGCTCGCCGCCACCGGGGCCCGGCAGGTGGCGCTGCTCACCGAGGACCCCGCGACCGACGCCGCCGTCGACCGGCTGAGGGAGGAACTCGCCGAATCCGGAACCGAGTTGAGCGTCATCCCGGGCACCCCCGGTGACCCCGCCGCCCTGGCGTCCGCACTCGGACTGCCCGAACTCACCGCCGTCCTGCACACCGGCCGCGCGGCCGAGGCGGACACCGCCGACGGTCGACTCGCCGGACTGCTCGCCGACCTCGCGGCGCTGGACACCGCCCTCGGCGACCGGCCGCTCGACGCCTACCTGCTGTTCGGGTCCATCGCCGGCACCTGGGGCGTCAAGGGCCGCGCCGAGGAGGCCGCCGCCGGCGCCCTGCTGGACGCCGCCGCCCAGCGCCGCCGAGCCGCCGGACGGGTCGGTCTCGCCGTCTCCTGGGGCGCCTGGGCCGGCCGTACGCCCGACTCCCTCGCCGCGCACCTGCGGGCCAACGGGCTGCCGCCCATGGCCCCCGAGCGCGCGCTGACCGCCCTGGCGGCGGCCGTCGACGGCCCGGCCGCCGTCACCGTCGCCGAGGTGGCCTGGGAGCGCTTCGCCCCCGCCTTCGCCGAGACCCGGCCGACCCGGCTGTTCGCCGACCTGCCCGAGGCCCGGGCGGCCGCGGACACGGTCGCTGTCGCGGACGGGACGGCCACCGACGGGACGGGCCGGGCACCCGGCTCCGCCCGGGCCGAGGCGCTGCGCGCCGAACTGCGCACCCGGTCCGCCGCCGAACGCACCGAGACGCTGCTCGCGCTCGTCCGGGCCGAGGCGGCCGCCGTACTCGGGCACACCGACGCCGACGACGTCCCCGCCGGACACCCGTTCAAGGACCTCGGCTTCGACTCGCTGACCGCCGTCGACCTGCGCAACCGGCTCACCACGGCGACCGGCCTGCGGCTGCCCGCCACCCTGGTGTTCGACTACCCGACCCCGGCCGCCATGGCCGCCCACCTGCGGGCCCGACTCCTCGACGAGGAAGGCGAGACGGAGCGCCCGGTCGCCGCGGTCGACACCGACGACCCGATCGTGATCGTCGGCATCGGCTGCCGCTACCCCGGCGGCGTCCGCTCGCCCGAGGACCTCTGGCAGCTGCTGCTCACCGGGACGGACGCGATCGGCCCGTTCCCGACCGACCGCGGCTGGGACCTCGACCGGCTCGCCCACGGCGACCGGGACGGCCGCGGCCGCAGCGTCACCGGGCACGGCGGATTCCTGTACGACGCCGCCGAGTTCGACGCCGCCTTCTTCGGCGTCTCGCCGCGCGAGGCGCTCGTCGTCGACCCGCAGCAGCGCATCCTGCTGGAGACCGCCTGGGAGGCCCTGGAGCGGGCCGGGATCGACCCGGCCGGCCTGCGCGGCGGCGACACCGGCGTGTTCGTCGGCGGCGGCAGCGGCGACTACCGGCCCTCGATCGGCCAGCTCGGCCACGTCGAGACCGCCCAGTCCGCGAGCCTGCTCTCCGGCCGGCTCTCCTACACCCTGGGCCTGGAGGGGCCCTCCGTGAGCGTGGACACCGCCTGCTCCTCCTCGCTGGTGGCCCTGCACCTGGCCGCCCAGGCGCTGCGCGCCGGGGAGTGCTCGCTCGCCCTGGCCGGCGGCGTGACGGTGATGTCCAGCCCGGTCGGCTTCGTGGAGTTCGGCGAGATGGGCGCGCTGTCCCCGGACGGGCGCTGCAAGGCCTTCGCGGACGCCGCCGACGGCACCGGCTGGTCCGAGGGCGTCGGAGTGCTGGTGGTCGAGCGGCGCTCCGACGCCGAACGCCTCGGCCACCGGGTGCTGGCCGTCCTGCGCGGCTCGGCCGTCAACCAGGACGGCGCCTCCAACGGCATCACCGCGCCCAACGGCCCGTCCCAGCAGCGCGTCATCCGGCGCGCCCTGGCCGGGGCCGGACTGACGCCCAGTGAGGTGGACGCCGTCGAGGCGCACGGCACCGGCACCCGGCTCGGCGACCCGATCGAGGCGCAGGCGCTGCTCGCCACCTACGGGCAGGACCGCGAACGGCCGGTGCTGATCGGCGCGTTGAAGTCCAACCTGGGGCACACCCAGGCCGCCTCCGGGGTGGCCGGGGTGATCAAGATGGTGCTGGCCATGCAGCACGGCCTGCTGCCGCGCACCCTCCACCTCGACACCCCGTCCGCCCATGTGGACTGGACGGCCGGCGCCGCCGAACTGCTCACCGAGGCCCGGGACTGGCCGACGACCGGCCGGGCGCGCCGGGCCGGGGTCTCGGCCTTCGGGGCCAGCGGGACCAACGCCCATGTGATCCTGGAACAGCCGACGGCGGCCGACGCGCCCGCTGCCGAGCCGTCCGTCGCCGAGCCGTCCGTCGCCGAGTCGGCCAACGGCGGGACGCTGCCCGTGCCGCTCTCCGCCGCCACCCCGGCGGCCCTGCGCGACCAGGCCGCCCGCCTGCTCGACCGGCTCACCGGGGACCCCGGCCTGACCGCCCGCGACCTCGGCCACTCGCTGGCCACCACCCGCACCCTGCTCGACCACCGGGCCGTGCTGCTCGCCGCCGACCGCGCGGAGCTCGTCCGGGCCCTGGGCGCCCTCGCCGACGGGCAGGGCGACGGCACCGCCGTCCAGGGCGAGGCCCGCAGCGGCCGGACCGCCTTCCTGTTCCCCGGCCAGGGTGCGCAACGCCCCGGTGCCGGAAAGGAGTTGTACGCCACCTACCCGGTGTTCGCCGAGGCGCTGGACGCCGTCCTGGCCGGCTTCGAGGGCCGGCTCTCCGGTCCGCTGCGCCCGGTGCTGTTCGCGGCGGAGGGGTCGGCGGAGGCCGCCCTGCTGGACGACACGGGCTTCGCCCAGCCGGCGCTGTTCGCCCTGGAGGTGGCGCTGTACCGGCTGGTGGAGTCCTGGGGCCTGCGCCCCGACTTCGTCCTGGGCCACTCGATCGGGGAGCTGGCGGCCGCACACGTGGCCGGGGTGTTCTCGCTGGCGGACGCCTGCACCCTGGTCGCCGCCCGGGCCCGGCTGATGTCGGCACTGCCCGGCGGGGGAGCGATGGTCGCCGTCGAGGCGACCGAGGCGGAGCTGCTGCCCCGGCTGACCGACGGCGTCTCGATCGCCGCCGTCAACGGCCCGCGCGCCGTCGTCCTCTCCGGGGACGCGGACGCCGTCGAGCGGATCGCCGCGGGCTTCGCGGCCGAGCGGCGCAGGACTAGGCGTTTGCGGGTGAGCCATGCGTTTCACTCCGTACACATGGACGCGATGCTCGACGACTTCGAGCGGGCGGCCCGGGGCATCGCCTACTCCGCCCCGCGCATCCCGCTGGTCTCCAACCTGACCGGTGAGCTCGTCACCGGGGCGGCCGGGGCGGACTACTGGGTCCGGCACGTCCGGGAGGCCGTCCGCTTCGCCGACGGCCTGGCCACCCTCGCCGACCGCGGGGTGCGCCGACACCTCGAACTCGGCCCGGACGGCGTGCTCTCCGCACTCGTCCAGGCCGCGTCGGACGGCTCGGCTTCTTCGAACGGCTCGGACGGCTCGGACGGCTCGGACGGCCCGGTCGAGCAGGCCGATCCCGCCCGCCCGGTGGTCACCGCCACCGCGCTGCGGCACGGCCGCGACGAGCGGACCACCCTGCTCACCGCCGTCGCCCGGCTGCACGTCGACGGGCTCGCCCCGCACTGGCCCGCCGTCTTCGAGGGCACCGGCGCCCGCCGGGTCGACCTGCCCACCTACCCGTTCCAGCGGCAGCGCTACTGGGCGGATCCCGCCGCCGCGCCGGCCCCGGCCGCCGCCCCCGACGGGGAGTTCTGGACCGCGCTGCGCACCGAATCCCTGGACGCGCTCGCCGACACCCTCGACGTCGACGGCGACGCGCTCGCCAAGGTCCTCCCGGCGCTGCGCGACTGGCAGGACCGGCGCGAGGAGCGGGCCGCCGTGGACGGGCTGCGCCGACGGATCGTCTGGCAGCCGCTCGACCGGGTCCGCTCCGGCGCCCCGACCGGCAGCTGGCTGGCGGTCCTGCCCGCCGACCGGGGCGACGGGGCCTGGACGGACGCCGTGCTCGGCGCGCTCGGCCCGGACACCGTCCGGCTGACCGTCGCGGCCGACGCCGACCGCGCCCGGCTCGCCGGGCAGCTCGCCGAACTCCCGCTCCCGGCCGGTGGTTTCGCGGGCGTGGTGTCGCTGCTGGCACTCGACGAGACCATGGTGGACGGCGCCCCCGGCGGACCGGCCCGGACCGCCACCCTGCTCCAGGCCCTCGGCGACGCCCGGATCGGCGCCCCGCTGTGGTGCCTCACCCGCGAGGCCGTCGCGGCCGCCCCCGGTGACCTCGTCACCGGCCTGCCGCAGGCCGCCGTCTGGGGCCTCGGCCGGGTCGCCGCGCTCGAACTCCCGCAGCGCTGGGGCGGGTTGATCGACCTGCCCGGAACCGTCGACCGGGACACCGCGGCCCTGCTGGCCGCCGTGCTGGCCGACCCGGCCGGGGAGGACCAACTCGCCGTCCGCCGCACCGGCCTGCTCGCCCGCCGCCTGGCCGCCACCCCCGGTGGATCCGGCGGCGCCCGGGACGACCAGGGCGCCTGGGAGCCCACCGGCACCGTGCTGATCACCGGCGGTACCGGCGCGCTCGGCGCCGAGGTCGCCCGCGGCCTCGCCGCCGCCGGGGCCCGGCACCTCGTCCTGCTCAGCCGCCGGGGCCCCGACGCGCCCGGCGCGGCCGAACTCCGCGCGGACCTCACCGCCGCCGGGGCGGCCGTCACCATCACGGCCTGCGACGCCGCCGACCGGGAGGCGCTCGCCGCCGTCCTGGCCGCCGTGCCCGCCGACCACCCGCTCACCGCCGTCGTCCACGCCGCCGGCGTCCTCGACGACGGGGTGATCGACGGCCTCGACCCGGCGCGCTTCACGGCCGTCCACCGGGCCAAGGCCGCCTCGGCCCTGCTGCTCGACGAACTGACCGCGGACCAGGACCTGGCCGTCTTCGCCCTGTTCTCCTCCGCCTCGGCCGCCGTCGGCAACCCCGGCCAGGGCAGCTACGCGGCCGCCAACGCCGTGCTCGACGCGCTCGCCGAGCGCCGCCGGGCCCACGGCCGCGCGGCCACCTCGATCGCCTGGGGCGCCTGGGGCGGCGCCGGCATGGCCGCCGACGCCCGGGCCGCCGAGGCCGCCCGGCGCACCGGCATCCGGCCGCTCGACCCGGCCGCCGCCGTCACCGCACTGCGCCGGACCGTCCTGGACGACGCCCCGACCACCCTGGTCGCCGACGTCGACCCGGAGCGCTTCGTGCGCGCCTTCACCGCCGTCCGGCCGAGCCGACTGATCGCCCAACTCCCCGGCTACACCGAGCCGCAGGGCCCCGGCACCGACCCCGGGAACGGCCGCGGGCTGTGCGCCGAACTCGCCGGGCTCACCCCGGCCCGTCGGGCCGCCGCCGTGCTCACCCTGGTCCGCACCCGGGCCGCCGAGGTGCTCGGGCTGCCCGGCATCGAGGCGGTCGGCCCGGACAAGGCCTTCCGGGACCTCGGCTTCGACTCGCTCGGCGCCGTCGAACTGCGCAACCGGCTCGGCGCCGCCACCGGCCTCGACCTCTCCCCGACCCTGGTCTTCGACCACCCGAGCCCGAGCGAGCTCGCCGAGCACCTGCTCGGCCTGCTGGTCACCGGGGCCGACCGGTCCGGGGCGGACGCGGAGCCCGAGCGGGACCGCCTGCGGGCCCTCGTCGAGTCCGTCCCGTTGGAGCGGCTGCGGCGCAGCGGCGTGCTGGACGTGCTGCTGAAGCTCGCCGACGGCGGGCCCGCCGACGACGCGGACGGCGGTGCCGACGGTGCCGGCGACGGTGACGAGGCCATCGACGCGATGGACCTGGACGACCTGGTGCAGGCCGCCCTGCGCAACGACCCCGACCACGCCCAGGACTGACGGAGCACCCATGACCACGCCCCACGACAAGGTAGTCGCCGCTCTCCGGTCCTCCCTCAAGGAGTCCGAACGGCTGCGGCAGCAGAACCGCCGGCTGCTGGCCGCCGCCACCGAACCCGTCGCCGTCATCGGCATGGGCTGCCGCTACCCGGGCGGCATCGGCTCGCCCGAGGAGCTCTGGGAGCTGGTGGCGAACGGCCGCGATGCTACCGGGGACTACCCGTCGGACCGCGGCTGGGACCTCGGCGCTCTGCGGGACACCGGCGTCGACGAGCGCGGCACCCGGGTCTCCCGGCGCGGCGGCTTCCTCGACGCGGTGTCCGGCTTCGACGCCGACTTCTTCGGGATCTCGCCCCGCGAGGCCGTCACCACCGACCCCCAGCAGCGGCTGCTGCTGGAGACCTCCTGGGAGGCGTTCGAGCGGGCCGGCCTCGACCCGACCGCCCTGCGCGGCAGCCGCACCGGGGTGTTCCTCGGCACCAACGGCCAGGACTACGCCTACCTGCTGGTGCGCTCCCTGGCCGACGCCACCGGGGACATCGGCACCGGCATCGCCGCCTCCGCCCTCTCCGGCCGGCTCTCCTACACCCTCGGCCTGGAGGGGCCCGCGGTGACGGTGGACACCGCCTGCTCCTCCTCGCTGGTCGCCCTGCACTGGGCGGTCCAGGCGCTGCGGGCGGGCGAGTGCACGCTGGCGGTGGCGGGCGGGGTCAACGTGATGTCGACCCCGGGGGCGCTGCTGGAGTTCAGCCGCCAGGGCGGGCTGGCCCCGGACGGGCGGTGCAAGGCCTTCGCGGACGGGGCGGACGGCACCGGCTGGTCCGAGGGCGTCGGCGTGCTGGTGCTGGAGCGGCTCTCCGACGCCCGCCGCAACGGGCACCGGGTGCTGGCCGTGGTGCGTGGCTCGGCGGTGAACCAGGACGGCGCGTCCAACGGGTTCACCGCGCCCAACGGGCCGTCCCAGCAGCGGGTGATCCGGGCCGCCCTGGCCAACGCGGGACTGTCCGCCGACGAGGTGGACGCGGTCGAGGGCCACGGCACGGGCACCCCGCTCGGGGACCCGATCGAGGCCCAGGCGCTGCTGGCCGCCTACGGGCAGGGGCGGGAGAGCGGCCGACCGCTCTGGCTCGGCTCGGTCAAGTCGAACCTGGGCCACGCCCAGGCGGCGGCCGGGGTCGCGGGCGTGATCAAGACGGTGATGGCGCTGCGGGCCGGGGTGCTGCCGAAGACCCTGCACGCGGAGTCGCCGTCCGCGCGGGTGGACTGGTCGGCGGGGGAGGTGCGGCTGCTGACGGAGGCCCGGGAGTGGCCGGGCGGCGGGCGGACCCGGCGGGCGGGGGTGTCCTCGTTCGGGATCAGTGGGACGAACGCCCATGTGATCGTCGAGGAGGCGCCGCCGATCGAGGACGCCGTCGCACAGCCGTCGGTCGAGCCGGGCGCGGTGCCGTGGGTGGTCTCGGCGAAGTCGGCGGCCGCGCTCGGCGCGCAGCTGGCCCGGCTGGCCACGGCGGGCGGCTCGCCGCTGGACGTCGGGCTGTCGCTGGCCGGGCGGTCGCGGTTCCGGCACCGGGCGGTGCTGGTGGACGGCGCCGAACTGGCCCGTGGGGTGGCGGCGGAGCGGTCGACGGCGTTCCTGTTCTCCGGGCAGGGGTCGCAACGGCTGGGGATGGGGCGGGAGTTGTACGCCCGGTTCCCGGTGTTCGCGGCGGCCTTCGATGAGGTGTGTGCCGCGCTGGACCTGCCGCTGCGGGAGGTGGTGTGGGGTTCGGACCAGGAGTTGCTGAACCGGACCTCGTTCGCGCAGGCGGGGCTGTTCGCGGTCGGGGTGGCGCTGTTCCGGCTGCTCGAATCCTTGGGTGTGGAGCCGGAGTTCGTGGCCGGGCACTCGATCGGTGAGGTCGCGGCCGCGCACGTCGCCGGAGTGTTCTCGCTGGCCGATGCGTGTGCGCTGGTGGCGGCGCGTGGTCGGCTGATGCAGGCGCTGCCGTCGGGTGGCGCGATGCTCGCCGTCCAGGCTTCCGAGGAGGAAGTCCTGCCACTGCTGGGCGACTTGGTGTCGATCGCGGCTGTCAACGGCCCGACCTCGGTGGTCGTCTCCGGTGCGGAGCAGGCCGTCGCGGCGGTCGAGGCGCACTTCGCCGACCGGAAGACCACCCGACTGCGGGTCTCGCACGCCTTCCACTCCCCGCTGATGGACCCGATGCTGGCGGAGTTCCGGGACGTCCTCAACGGCCTTTCGTACCAGGCGCCTTCGATCCCGCTGGTCTCCAACCTGACCGGTGAGTTCGTCACCGGGGCGACCGGAGCCGACTACTGGGTGCGGCACGTCCGCGAGACGGTCCGCTTCGCCGACGGTCTGCGTGCCCTGACCGAGGCCGGGGCCACGGCCTTCGTCGAACTCGGCCCGGACGGCGTCCTGTCGGCCCTGGTCCAGGACACCGACGCCCCGGCGGTCCCGCTGCTGCGCCGCGACCGTCCGGAGGAGAGTGCGCTCGTCACCGCGCTCGCCCGGCTGCACGTCGCCGGTGTACCGGTGGACTGGGCGCGGCTGTTCGACGGCACCGGCGCCAGCCGCGTCGACCTGCCGACGTACCCGTTCCAGCACGAGCGCTACTGGCCCGCCCCCGGCAGCCTGGCCGGGGACATCGCCTCCGCCGGGCTGCTGGCGGCGGACCACCCGCTGCTCGGCGCCGCCGTGCCGCTGGCCGGTACGGACAGCGTGGTCTTCACCGGCCGGCTCTCGCCCGACACGGCGGCCTGGGACGGTGACACGGAGGTCTTCCCGGCGGCCGGGTTCCTGGAGCTGGCGCTCCGGGTCGGCGACCACGTCGGCTGCGACCGGGTCGAGCGGCTCACCGTCACCCGGCCGCTGCCGTTGGGTACCGGCGGCGCCACGACGGTCCAGGTGCGGGCGGGTTCGCCGGACGGGACCGGAGCCCGGGCGGTGACCTTCTTCGCGCGCCCGGACGGCTCCCTCGACGAGCCCTGGACCGAACACGCCACCGGCCGGCTGACCACCGGGGCGCGCACCGCAGACTTCGACGCCTCGGTCTGGCCGCCGGCCGGCGCGGTCGCGCAGGGCGAGGGTGTCTGGCAGCGGGGCGAGGAGACCTACGTCGAGGTGGAGTCGGCGGACGGGGTCGCGGGCTTCGGTCTGCACCCGGCGCTGCTGGCGGCGGTGGTGCGGGCGGACGGGCGCGGGCTGGTGCCGGTGGCGTGGTCCGGGGTGTCGCTGCACGCCTCGGGGGCGACCGTGGTGCGGGCGCGGCTGGTGCGGACCGGCGCGGAGACGCTGGCGCTGGCCCTGGCCGACGCGGCGGGGGATCCGGTGCTCTCGGCGGAGTCGGTGGAGCTGGCCGAGCCGGTCGCCGCCTCGCGTGCGGTCGACGGGTCGCTGCTGAGCCTGGACTGGGTCGCGGCCCCGCTCGGCCGGGTGTCGGAGGTCCGGTCGGTGGCCCTGGACGGGGAGTTGGCTTCCCTGGTGGAGGTGCCGGAGGCCGTGCTCGTACCGGTGCCGGGCGGTGCCGAGGGCCCGGAGGCCGTGCACGAGGTGACGGCGTGGGCGCTGGGCCTGGTGCAGGAGTGGCTGGCCGATCCGCGCTTCGAGGGCTCGCGCCTGGTGTTCGTCACCCGGGGCGCGGTGGGCGAGGTGTCGGACTTGGCCGGGGCCGCCGTATGGGGTCTGGTCCGGGCGGCGGAGACGGAGAACCCGGGTCGGTTCGTCCTGGTGGACACCGACGGCGGGGTGCCGTTGGCCGAGGTGCTGGCCGTCGGCGAGTCGCAGGTGGTGGTCCGCGACGGCGTCGTCCGGGTCGGCCGGCTGACCCGGGCCCCGGGCGGTGGCTCGTCCGACGGCTGGGGCGACGGCACGGTGGTCGTCACGGGCGGCACCGGCGGCCTGGGCCGGCTCGTGGCGCGCCACCTGGTGGCCGAACGCGGCGTCCGGGAGCTGCTGTTGCTGAGCCGCCGGGGCGGACTCGGCGCCTGGGTGGAGGAGTTGCGCGAGCTGGGCGCCGAGGTCGAGGTCGTCGCGTGCGACGTGGCCGACCGGGCGGCGCTCGCCGAGGCGCTCCGGGGCCGGACGGTCACCGGTGTGGTGCACGCGGCCGGTGTGCTGGACGACGGTGTGGTGACGGCGTTGACGCCCGAGCGGCTGTCCGCCGTGCTGCGGCCCAAGGTCGATGCTGCGTGGTACTTGCACGAGTTGACCGCGGGCCAGGACCTGAAGGCGTTCGTCCTCTTCTCGTCGATCTCCGGGGTGCTGGGTAGCGCGGGCCAGGGCAACTACGCGGCGGCGAACGTCTTCCTGGACGCACTCGCTTCCTGGCGCCGTCAACTCGGCCTGCCCGCACAGTCCTTGGGCTGGGGTGCCTGGGTGCCCGCAGCAGGTATGACGGGGACGCTGAGCGAGGCCGACCAGCAGCGGATCCGCTCCGCCGGGGTCCCGCCGCTGACCGAGGACCAGGGCCTGGCCCTGCTGGACGCCGCGATGGCCGTGGACGCGCCCTACCTGGTGGCGACCGGCCGGATGGCCGCCGGGGCCCGCCCGCGCGGCGAGGTGCCGGCCCTGTTCCGCGCCCTGCTGCCGGCCGGTCGCCGCACCGCCTCCGGCGCCACCAGCGGCACGGGCGCCGCGCTCGCCGAGCGGCTGGCCGTCCTGCGTGAGGCCGACCGGCCGCGCCACCTCCTCGACCTGGTCCGTACCGAGGCCGCCACCGTGCTCGGCCACCCCTCCGGCCGGGCCGTCGACCCCGGACGGGAGTTCCGCGAGCTCGGCTTCGACTCCCTCACCGCGATCGAACTGCGCAACCGCCTCACCGCCGCCACCGGGCTGCGGCTCCCGGCGACCATGGTCTTCGACCACCCGACCCCGCAGGCCCTCGCCACCCACCTGCTCGGCGAACTCCTGGACGACACCGGCGAATCGGCCACCCCGGCCGCCGCCGCCACCCCCGCCGCCGGCGAACCGGTCGCGATCGTCGGCATGGCCTGCCGCTTCCCCGGCGGTGTCGCCTCGCCCGAGGACCTGTGGCGGCTGCTGAGCGAGGGCCGCGACGGCATCTCCGGCTTCCCGGCCGACCGCGGCTGGGACCTGGACGCGCTGTTCGGCAGCGGCCACGGCGTCAGCGCCACCCGCCGGGGTGGCTTCCTCACCGGCCTGGGCGAGTTCGACGCGGGCTTCTTCGGCATCTCCCCGCGCGAGGCCCTCGCCATGGACCCGCAGCAGCGGCTGCTGCTGGAGACCTCCTGGGAGGCGGTCGAGCGGGCCGGCATCGACCCGACGGCGCTGCGCGGCAGCCGGACCGGCGTCTTCGTCGGCACCACCGGCCAGGACTACGCCTCGTTGGTGATGAACTCGCGGGAGGAGGTGGAGGGCCACGCGAGCACCGGGCTGGCCAACAGCGTGATCTCCGGCCGGGTGTCGTACTGCCTCGGCCTGGAGGGGCCCGCGCTCACCATCGACACCGCCTGCTCCTCCTCTTTGGTGGCGATGCACCTGGCCGCGCAGTCCCTCGACAGCGGTGAGTGCACCCTCGCCCTGGCCGGTGGCGTCACCGTGCTGTCCACGCCGATGAGCTTCCTCGGCTTCACCCGCCAGGGCGGCCTGGCCCCGGACGGGCACTGCAAGGCCTTCGCGGACGGGGCGGACGGCACCGGCTGGTCGGAGGGGGTCGGCGTGCTGGTGCTGGAGCGGCTCTTCGACGCCCGGCGCAACGGGCACCCGGTGCTGGCGGTGGTGCGCGGCAGTGCCGTCAACCAGGACGGCGCCTCCAACGGGCTGACGGCGCCGAACGGGCCGTCCCAGCAGCGGGTGATCCGCCAGGCCCTCGCCAACGCCGGGCTGTCGCCCGCCGAGGTGGACGTGGTCGAGGCCCACGGGACGGGCACCCCGCTCGGGGACCCGATCGAGGCCCAGGCGCTGCTGGCCACCTACGGCCAGGACCGTGAACTCCCGCTGCTGCTCGGCTCGGTGAAGTCCAACCTGGGCCACACCCAGGCCGCCGCCGGCGTCGCCGGGGTGATCAAGACCGTGCAGGCGATGCACGCCGGGCTGCTGCCGAAGACGCTGCACGTGGACGCGCCCTCCTCGCACGTGGACTGGTCGGCGGGCGCCGTGGAACTGCTGACGGAGGCCCGGGAGTGGCCGAACAGCGAGCGGCCCCGGCGGGCGGGGATCTCCTCGTTCGGGATCAGCGGGACGAACGCGCACGTGATCCTCGAACAGGTGCCACCGGTCGAGTCGGCGGTCGAACCGCCGTCCGTCGTGCCGGGCGTGGTGCCGTGGGTGGTCTCGGGTGCCGCGGAACCGGTTCTGGACGCGCAGTTGGCCGGGCTCGCCGGCGTGGACGGCTCGCCGCTGGACATCGGGCTGTCGCTGACCGGCCGGGCCCGGTTCGGGCACCGGGCGGTGCTGCTGGACGGCACCGAGGTGGCCCGGGGCGCGGCCGGCGAACGGCGGCTCGCGCTGCTGTTCTCCGGGCAGGGCTCGCAACGGCTGGGGATGGGGCGGGAGTTGTACGGCCGGTTCCCGGTGTTCGCGGCGGCCTTCGATGAGGTGTGCGAGCGGTTCGAGTTGCCGCTGCGGGAGGTGGTGTGGGGTGCGGACGAGGAGCTGCTGAACCGGACGGACTACGCCCAGGCCGGGTTGTTCGCGGTGGAGGTGGCGCTGTTCCGGCTGCTCGAATCACTGGGTGTGCGGCCGGAGTTCGTGGCCGGGCACTCGATCGGTGAGGTCGCCGCCGCGCACGTGGCGGGGGTGTTCTCGCTGGCCGACGCCTGCACGCTGGTCTCCGCCCGGGGCCGCCTGATGCAGGCTCTGCCGTCCGGTGGGGCGATGCTCGCGGTCGAGGCGACCGAGGAGGAGGTCCGGCCGCTGCTGGGCGAGTTCCTCTCGATCGCCGCCGTCAACGGGCCGAGCTCGGTGGTCGTCTCCGGTGCGGAGCAGGCCGTCGCGGCGGTCGAGGCGCACTTCGCCGAGCGGCGGACCAGCCGGCTGCGGGTCTCGCACGCCTTCCACTCGCCGCTGATGGACCCGATGCTGGCGGAGTTCCGGGAGGTCCTCAACGGCCTGACGTACCACGCGCCTTCGCTCCCGGTCGTCTCCAACCTGACCGGCGGGATCGCCGAGGATCTGCAGTCGTCCGAGTACTGGGTGCGGCACGTCCGGGAGACGGTCCGCTTCGCCGACGGCATCCGCGCCCTCGCCGAAGCGGGTGCCACCGACCACCTGGAGCTCGGCCCCGGGGGCGTGCTCACCGCCCTCGCCGAACGGAACCTCGCCGAGCCGAGCCTCGCCGAGCCGAACCGCAGCGACACGAATCCCGCCGAGGGCGCCGATCGCGTCACCACCCCGGCGCTGCGCGCGGACCGCCCGGAGGAGCTCGCCCTGCTGACCGCGCTCGCCCGGCTGCACGTCGTCGGCGTGCCCGTCGACTGGGCCCGGGTCTTCGACGGCACCGGCGCCCGGCGCGTCGACCTGCCGACCTACGCCTTCCAGCGCGAGCGCTACTGGCCCGCCCAGGCCGCCCGTACCGGCGACGTGACCGGCGCGGGCCTGCGGCCGGCCGAGCACCCGCTGCTGGGGGCGGTGGTCTCCCCGGCCGACTCGGCGGGCGTCCTGCTGACCGGTCGGTTGTCGCTGACGGCCCAGCCGTGGCTGGGCGACCACCGGGTCGGCGGGGCGGCGGTCCTCCCGGCCGCCGGCCTCCTGGAGCTGGCCCTGCGGGCCGCGGACCAGGTGGGCTGCGACCGGGTCGAGCGGCTGACGCCCGCCGAACCGCTGGTGCTGCCGGAGGACGGTGCCGTCGTGGTCCAGCTGGTGGTGGGCGCCCCCGACGAGGCCGGGACGCGCCGACTGGGCTGCTACGCCCGCCCGGAGGCCGCCGGGGAGGAGGATCCGTGGACCTGCCATGCCGCCGGCACCCTGGCCGTCGGCGGCCGCGAGGGCGGCTTCGACACCTCGGTGTGGCCCCCGGCGGACGCGTCGGCCGTCGAGCCGGAGAGCTGCCACGACCCGCTGGACCACGGTCCGGCGTTCCGCACCCTCCAGGCGGTCTGGCAGCGCGGCGAGGAGGTGTTCGCCGAGGCCGTCCTGCCGGGCCGGGCCGAGGACGCGGCCCCGTACGGTCTGCACCCGGCGCTGCTGGAGGCGGCCGTCCAGGCGGCCGGTCTGCTCGGGCCGGAGGACGGCGAGCGGCTGGTGCCGGTGGACTGGCAGGAGGTGGCGCTGCACGCGACCGGCGCGGCGGTGGTGCGGCTGCGCGTCGCCCGGGCGGGTGCGGGGTCGGTGTCGGTCGAGGCGGTGGACGCGGCGGGCGGGCCCGTGCTGTCGGCGGGGTCGCTGACGCTGGGCGAACCGGCCGCCGTGACCGCGGCCGCCAGGCCCGCCGGGGCGCTGCTGCGGCTGGACTGGGTGGACGCGACGCCGTCGGCGGGCGGGCCCGTGCGCTCGGTGACCCTCGACGGGGAGCCGGCGGCGTTGGTCGAGGTGCCGGAGGTCGTGCTCGTGCCGGTGCCGGGTGGCGCCGAGGGGCCGGTGGCGGTGCACGAGGCGGCGGCGTGGGCGTTGGGTCTGGTGCAGGAGTGGCTGGCCGAGGAGCGCTTCGACGGCTCGCGGCTGGTGTTCGTCACCCGGGGCGCGGCGGGCGAGGCGGGTGAGGTGTCGGACCTGGCCGGTGCCGCCGTGTGGGGTCTGGTGCGGGCGGCCGAGGCGGAGAACCCGGGCCGGTTCGCCCTGCTGGACGTCGGGGCCGACGCGGACACCACGGCCGCGCTCCCCGTCCTCGCCGCCCAACCGGCGGGCGGTGACTTCCAGTTCGTGGCCCGCCGGGGTGCCGTCCGGGTCGGCCGGCTGGCCCGGGTGACCGGCGGCGGGACGTCCGCCGGCTGGGGCGACGGCACGGTGGTGGTCACCGGCGGTACGGGTGGCCTGGGCCGGCTGGTCGCCCGGCACCTGGTCGTGGAGCACGGCGTGCGGGACCTGCTGCTGCTGAGCCGACGCGGTGGAGCGGCCGAGCTGGTGGGCGAGTTGGCGGAGCTGGGCGCCCGGGTCGAGGTGCTGGCCTGTGACGCGGCCGACCGGGCGGCGCTCGCCGAGGCGCTGAAGGATCGGAGGATCACGGGCGTGGTGCACGCGGCCGGTGTGCTGGACGACGGCGTGGTGACGGCGTTGACGCCCGAGCGGCTGTCCTCCGTCCTGCGGCCCAAGGTCGACGCCGCGTGGTACTTGCACGAGTTGACCGCGGGCCAGGACCTGAAGGCGTTCGTCCTCTTCTCCTCGATCTCCGGTGTGCTGGGTAGCGCGGGCCAGGGCAACTACGCGGCGGCGAACGTCTTCCTGGACGCACTCGCCTCCCGGCGCCGTCAACTCGGCCTGCCCGCCCAGTCCTTGGGCTGGGGCGCCTGGGTGCCCACCGCAGGTATGACGGGGGAACTGAGCGAGGCCGACCTGCACCGCATCCGCGCCACCGGGGTCCCGCCGCTCACCGAGGAGCAGGGACTGGCCCTGCTCGACGCCGCGATGGCCGTCGACGCGCCGCACCTGGTCCCGATCGGCCGCGCCACCGGCCCGGCGAGGATGCCCGGCACCGTCCCGGCACTGCTGCGCGGCCTGGTCCGCGGCGCCCGCCGGGCGGCCGCGTCGGGCGGCGGCAGCACCGGGACGGCCACCGCGCTGGCCACCCGGCTGGCCGGACTGCGCGAGGGCGACCGGCTCCGGCATCTCACCGGCCTGGTCCGCACCGAGGCGGCGGCCGTGCTCGGCCACGGCTCGGCGCAAGCCGTCGCGGCCGACCGGGACTTCCACGACCTCGGCGTCGACTCCCTGACGGCACTGGAACTGCGCAACCGCCTCACCGCCGTCACCGGCCTCCGCCTGCCCGCCACCCTGGTCTTCGACCACCCCACCCCGGGCGTGCTGGCCGCCCACCTCCTCGGCGTGCTCCTGGACCAGCGGGACGCCGCCGACGGCGCCGAACTGCTCGGCCGACTCGACCGGCTCGACGAGGCTCTGGCGACCGGCGACACCGACCGGGCGACCCGGGACGCGGTCTCCCTCCGGCTGCGCCGAATGCTGGAGAAATTGCGAATCCTCGACGCGGAGAATGCCGAGGACGGCGTCGCGGAGCGACTCGAAGCGGCGAGCGCGGACGAGGTCCTCGCCTTCATCGACAACGAGCTCGGCCGTCTCAGCGACCGCTGACCGCACCCGCTCCAACACAGGAAGGCACCACCTCCCATGTCGAACGACAGCAAGCTCGTTGACTACCTCAAGTGGGTCACGGCCGACCTGCACCAGACCCGCCAACGGCTGCTGGAAGTCGAGTCCGGCCGGCACGAGCCGATCGCCGTCGTCGGCATGGCGTGCCGCCTGCCGGGCGGGGTGACCACCCCCGAGGAGCTCTGGCGGCTGGTCGCGGACGGGCGGGACGGCGTCACCGCCTTCCCCGCCGACCGGGGTTGGGACATGGCGGCGCTGCTCGGCGAGGGGGCCGGGAGCAGCGCCGCGATCGAGGGCGGCTTCATCGCCGCGGCCGACTTCGACGCCGACTTCTTCGGGATCTCGCCGCGCGAGGCCCTCGCCATGGACCCGCAGCAGCGGCTGCTGCTGGAGACCTCCTGGGAGGCCTTCGAGCGGGCCGGCATCGACCCGGCGGGCCTGCGCGGCAGCCGGACCGGCGTCTTCGTGGGCACGGCGGGCGTCGACTACGTCGGCGTGGTGATGAACGCCGAGGAGGACATGGAGGGCCACGCGACCACCGGCCTGACGGCGAGCGTGCTCTCCGGCCGGGTGTCGTACACCTTCGGCCTGGAGGGCCCGGCGGTCACCGTCGACACCGCCTGCTCCTCCTCGCTGGTGGCGATGCACCTGGCCTCCCAGGCGCTGCGGGCCGGTGAGTGCACCCTCGCCCTGGCGGGCGGCGTCACCGTGCTGTCCACACCGATGAGCTTCGCCGGGTTCAGCCGCCAGGGCGGACTGGCCCCGGACGGGCGGTGCAAGGCCTTCGCGGACGCCGCCGACGGGACGGGCTGGGCCGAGGGTGCGGGCGTGCTGGTGCTGGAGCGGCTGTCCGACGCGCGCCGCAACGGACACCCGGTGCTGGCCGTCGTGCGCGGATCGGCCGTCAACCAGGACGGTGCGTCCAACGGCCTGACCGCGCCGAACGGACCGTCCCAGCAGCGCGTCATCCGGGCCGCCCTGGCGGCCGCCGGACTGTCGGGCGCCGAGGTGGACGCGGTCGAGGGCCACGGCACGGGCACCCCGCTCGGCGACCCGATCGAGGCGCAGGCGCTGCTCGCGACCTACGGGCAGGAGCGTGAACGGCCGCTGCTGCTGGGCTCGTTGAAGTCCAACATCGGACACACCCAGGCGGCCGCCGGGGTCGCGGGCGTGATCAAGACGGTGCTGGCGATGCGCGCCGGGGTCCTGCCACGCACCCTGCACGTGGACGCGCCGTCCGGCGAGGTGGACTGGTCGGCGGGCGCGGTGGAACTGCTCGCCGAGGCCCGGGACTGGCCGGAGACGGGCCGGCCGCGCCGGGCGGGCGTCTCGGCCTTCGGGATCAGCGGGACGAACGCGCACGTGATCGTGGAGCAGGCGCCGGAGGAGGAACCGGCGGAGGCGGCGGCGGAATCGCCCGAGGAGCCGCCGGCCGTGCCGGTCGTCGTGCCGGGGGTGGTGCCGTGGGTGGTCTCGGCGAAGTCGGAGGCTGCGCTGGGCGCGCAACTGGCCGGCCTCGTCGGGCTGGACGGCTCGCCGGTGGACGTGGGGCTGTCGCTGGCGGGGCGGTCGCGGCTGCGGCACCGGGCGGTGCTGGTGGACGGCGGTGAGGTCGCGCGGGGTGCGGCGGTCGAGCGGTCGTCGGCGTTCCTGTTCTCCGGGCAGGGGTCGCAACGGCTGGGCATGGGCCGGGAGTTGTACGGCCGGTTCCCGGTGTTCGCGGCGGCGTTCGACGCGGTGTGCGAGCGGTTCGAGCTGCCGCTGCGGGACGTGGTCTGGGGGACGGACCAGGAGCTGCTGAACCGGACGGACTTCGCCCAGGCGGGCCTGTTCGCGGTCGAGGTGGCGCTGTTCCGGCTGCTCGAATCGCTGGGTGTGGAGCCGGAGTTCGTGGCCGGGCACTCGATCGGTGAGGTCGCGGCCGCGCATGTGGCGGGGGTGTTCTCTCTCGCGGACGCGTGTGCGCTGGTCTCCGCCCGTGGCCGGTTGATGCAGGCGCTGCCGTCCGGCGGGGCGATGCTCGCCGTGCAGGCCACCGAGGAGGAAGTCCGGCCGCTGCTGGGCGACTTGGTGGCGATCGCGGCGGTGAACGGCCCCGAGTCCGTCGTGGTCTCGGGTGCGGAGGAGGCCGTCGAGGCGATCCGTGAACACTTCGCCGGGCGGAAGACCACCCGGCTGCAGGTCTCGCACGCGTTCCACTCGCCGTTGATGGATCCGATGCTGGCGGACTTCCATGAGGTGCTGAACGGCCTTTCGTACAGCGAGCCTTCGATCCCCGTCGTGTCCAACCTGACCGGTGGGATCGCCGAGGACCTCCGGTCCCCGGAGTACTGGGTGCGGCACGTCCGCGAGACGGTCCGCTTCGCCGACGGCCTTCGCGCGCTGCGCGAGGCCGGGGCCACGGCCTTCGTCGAGCTCGGCCCGGACGGTGTCCTGTCGGCCCTGGTCCAGGACCCCGACACCCCGGCCGTCCCGCTGCTGCGCCGCGACCGTGCGGAGGAGAGCGCGCTGGTCACCGGCCTGGCCCGGCTGCACGTCGCCGGCGTACCCGTGGACTGGGCACGGCTGTTCGACGGCACCGGCGCCCGCCGGGTCGACCTGCCCACGTACCCGTTCCAGCACGAGCGCTACTGGCCGCGCCCGGCCCGGCGGCTCGGGGACCTGACCGGTGCCGGTCTGGCCTCCGCCGAACACCCGCTGCTGGGCGCGACCGTCGCCCTGGCGAACGCCGAGGGCACCCTGCTGACCGGGCGCCTGTCGCTGGCGGCCCAGCCGTGGCTGGGTGACCACCGGGTGGACGGGGTCGCGGTGTTCCCGCCGACCGGGTACCTGGAGCTGGCCGTGCGGGCCGCGGACCAGGTGGGCTGCGACCGGGTCGAGCGGCTGACGCTCGCCGAGCCGCTGGTGCTGCCCGAGGACGGCTCGGTCGTGGTCCAGATCCAGGTGGGCGCGCCGGAGGGCTCCGGCGCGTGCCCGGTGCGGATCTTCTCCCGTACGGACGCCGACCCCGACGCGCCGTGGGTGGAGCACGCTGCGGGCGAGCTCGTCCGGGGTGAGCGGTCGGCCGCGTTCGATGCCTCGGTCTGGCCGCCCAAGGGTGCGGTGGTGGCCGACCCGGCGGCGGTGCGCGAGGAGGCCGAGTTGGGCGAGGCCTTCGACGGCCTGCGCTCGCTCTGGCGGCGCGGCGAGGAGACCTTCGTCGAGGCGGTGCTGCCGACGGAGGCGGCCGGGTTCGGTCTCCACCCGGCGCTGTTGGCGGCGGTGGTGCGGGCGGACGGCCGTGGCCTGGTGCCGAGCGGCTGGTCCGGGGTGTCGTTGCACGCCTCGGGGGCGACCGTGGTGCGGGCGCGGCTGGTGCGGACGGGCGCGGAGACGCTGGCGCTCGCCGTGGCGGACGCCGCCGGGGAGCCGGTGCTGTCGGCGGAGTCGCTGACGCTGGGTGAGCCCCCGGCCGTGGCGCAGGGCGCCGGGGCGGGTGGTTCGCTGCTGCGGCTGGAGTGGGTGCCCGCGCCCTCGCGTACGGGTGGGCGGGTGTCGGCGGTGACCCTGGACGGGGAGCCTGCCTCGCTGGCCTCGCTGGCCTCGCTGGCGGCGCTCGTCGAGGTGCCGGAGGTCGTGGTGGCGCCGGTGCCGGGCGGTGCCGAGGGCCCGGAGGCCGTGCACGAGGTGACGGCGTGGGCGCTGGGTGTGCTGCAGGAGTGGCTGGCCGAGCCGCGCTTCGACGGTTCGCGCCTGGTGTTCGTCACCCGGGGCGCGGTGGGCGCGGTGGGCGAGGTGTCGGATCTGGCCGGGGCCGCCGTGTGGGGTCTGGTGCGGGCGGCGGAGTCCGAGAACCCGGGCCGTTTCGTCCTGGTGGACACGGACGGTGACCTGCCGCTGGATGCCGCGCTGGCCGTCGGGGAGTCCCAGGTGATGGTGCGCGACGGCGAGGTGCGCGTCGGCCGGCTGGCCCGCACCGCCCTCGCCGGGCCCTCCGCCGGGCCTTCCGCCGGCTGGGGCGACGGCACGGTGGTGGTCACCGGCGGTACCGGTGGCCTGGGCCGGCTGGTCGCCCGGCACCTGATAGCCGAGCACGGCGTGCGGGACCTGCTGCTGCTGAGCCGACGCGGCGGCGCCGAGGACCTGGTGGCCGAGCTGGCGGCGTCGGGCGCCCGGGTCGAGGTGCTGGCCTGTGACGCGGCCGACCGGGAGGCGCTCGCGAAGGCGCTCAAGGACCGGACGGTCACGGGTGTGGTGCACGCGGCCGGTGTGCTGGACGACGGCGTGGTGACGGCGTTGACGCCCGAGCGGCTGTCCGCCGTCCTGCGGCCCAAGGTCGACGCGGCCTGGCACCTGCACGAGTTGACGGTTGGTCAGAATCTGCAGGCGTTCGTGCTGTTCTCCTCCGTCTCCGGGGTGATGGGCAGCGCGGGCCAGGGCAACTACGCGGCGGCGAACGTCTTCCTCGACGCCCTCGCCTCCCGGCGCCGTCAACTCGGCCTGCCCGCCCAGTCCTTGGGCTGGGGCGCCTGGGTGCCCACGTCCGGCATGACCGGAACCCTCGCCGAGGCGGACCTGCACCGCATCCGCTCCTCCGGCGTCCCCCCGCTGACCGAGGCCCAGGGCCTCGCCCTGCTGGACGCCGCCATGGCCGTCGACGAGCCCTTCCTGGTCGCGACCGGCCGGATGGCCGCCGGGGCCCGCCCGCGCGGCGAGGTGCCGACCATGTTCCGCGCCCTGCTGCCCGCGGGCCGCCGTACCGCCTCCGGTGCCACCACCGGCACGGGCGCCGCGCTCGCCGGGCACCTGGCCGCCCTGCGCGAGGCCGACCGGCCGCGCCACCTCCTCGACCTGGTCCGTACCGAGGCCGCCACCGTGCTCGGCCACCCCGGACCCCAGTCCGTCGCCCCCGAGCGGGACTTCCACGACCTCGGCGTCGACTCCCTGACCGCGCTGGAGCTGCGCAACCGCCTCACCGCCGCCACCGGCCTCCGCCTGCCCGCCACCCTGGTCTTCGACCACCCGACCCCCACCGCGATCGCGGACCTCCTCCTCGCCGAGCTGCTCGGCGGCCGGCCCGAACCCGCCGCCGCGGCGCTCACCGCGGCCGCCACCGACGACCCGATCGCGATCGTCGGCATGGCCTGCCGGCTGCCCGGCGGGATCGCTACCCCCGAGGAGCTGTGGGAGCTGGTCGCCGAAGGGCGCGAGGGCATCTCCGACTTCCCCACCGACCGCGGCTGGGACCTCGACACCCTGCTCGGCGGCGACCCCGGCGACCGGGGCCGCAGCGCCACCGCCAAGGGCGGCTTCCTGTACGGGGTGGCCGACTTCGACGCCGGGTTCTTCGGCATCTCGCCGCGCGAGGCCCTCGCCATGGACCCGCAGCAGCGGCTGCTGCTGGAGACCTCCTGGGAGGCGGTCGAGCGGGCCGGCATCGACCCGACGGCCCTGCGCGGCAGCCGGACCGGCGTGTTCGTCGGCACCGGCGGCCAGGACTACCTGACCCTGGTGATGAACTCCGCGGAGGACATCGAGGGGCACGCGAGCACCGGCCTGGCGGCGAGCGTCGTGTCCGGCCGGATCTCGTACACCTTCGGCCTGGAGGGCCCGGCGGTCACCGTCGACACGGCCTGCTCCTCCTCGCTGGTGGCGATGCACCTGGCCGCGCAGTCGCTGCGCAGCGGTGAGTGCACCCTCGCCCTGGCCGGCGGCGTGACGGTGATGTCCTCCTCGCTGGGCTTCCCCGGCTTCACCCGGCAGGGCGGGCTGGCCCCGGACGGACGCTGCAAGGCCTTCGCGGACGGGGCGGACGGCACCGGCTGGTCCGAGGGCGCGGGCGTGCTGGTGCTGGAGCGGCTCTCCGACGCCCGGCGCAACGGGCACCCGGTGCTGGCCATCGTCCGCGGGTCGGCCGTCAACCAGGACGGCGCCTCCAACGGGCTGACCGCGCCGAACGGCCCGGCCCAGCAGCGGGTGATCCGCCAGGCCCTCGCCAACGCCCGGCTCTCGGCGGCGGAGGTCGACTTCGTGGAGGGCCACGGCACGGGCACCACCCTCGGCGACCCGATCGAGGCCCAGGCGCTGCTGGCCACCTACGGGCAGGACCGTGAACGGCCGCTGCTGCTCGGCTCGTTGAAGTCCAACATCGGCCACACCCAGGCCGCCGCCGGTGCGGCCGGCGTGATCAAGGCGGTGCTCGCGATGCGGCACGGGGTGCTGCCGCGCACCCTGCACGTGGACGCGCCGTCCTCGCACGTGGACTGGACGGCCGGTGACATCCGGCTGCTCACCCGGGCGGAGGACTGGCCGCAGACCGGTCGGCCGCGTCGGGCGGGCGTCTCCGCCTTCGGCATCAGCGGCACCAATGCGCATGTGATCGTCGAGCAGGCGCCGCTCCCGGTCGAGGGTGTCGAGGGCGGCGAGGAGCGGCCGGTACGGTCCGCCGCCGTGCCGTGGGTGCTGGCGGGCAAGTCGGAACCGGCGCTGGACGCGCAGCTGGCCGGGCTCGCGGGCGTGGCCGGCTCGCCGCTGGACATCGGCCTGTCGCTGGCCGCCGGACGGTCGCGGTTCGCCCACCGGGCGGTGCTGCTGGACGGTATCGAGGTGGCCCGGGGCACGGTCGCCGACGGCGAGCGCCGGACGGCCCTGCTGTTCTCCGGTCAGGGCTCGCAACGGCTCGGCATGGGACGGGAGTTGTACGACCGGTTCCCGGTGTTCGCGGCGGCCTTCGACGCGGTGTGCGAGCAGTTCGAGCTGCCGCTGCGGGAGGTGCTCTGGGGCGAGGACGAGGAGCGCTTGAACCGGACGGAGTTCGCCCAGGCCGGCCTGTTCGCGGTCGAGGTGGCGCTGTTCCGGCTGGTCGAATCGCTGGGTGTGCGGCCGGAGTTCGTGACCGGTCACTCGATCGGCGAGATCGCCGCCGCGCACGTGGCCGGTGTCTTCTCGCTCGCGGACGCCTGCACCCTGGTGGCGGCCCGGGGCCGGTTGATGCAGGCACTGCCCTCCGGTGGGGCGATGCTCGCGGTGCAGGCCACGGAGGAGGAAGTCCGGCCGCTGCTCGGCGAGTTCATATCGATCGCCGCCGTCAACGGCCCGACCTCCGTGGTCGTCTCCGGCACGGAGGAGGCCGTCGAGGCGATCCGTCAGCACTTCGCCGACCGGAAGACCACCCGGCTGCGCGTCTCGCACGCCTTCCACTCCCCGCTGATGGACCCGATGCTGGCGGAGTTCCGGGACGTCCTCAACGGCCTGACCTACCAGGCCCCTTCGCTCCCCGTCGTCTCCAACCTCACCGGCGGGATCGCCGAAGACCTCCAGTCGCCCGAGTACTGGGTGCGGCACGTCCGCGAGACCGTCCGGTTCGCCGACGGCCTCCGCACCCTCCACGCCGCCGGCGCCACCGACTTCCTGGAGCTCGGCCCCGACGCGGCCCTGTCCCCGGCCGTCCGCCAGACGCTCACCGACGCCCCGGACGCCGTCGTGTCACCGGCCTGCCGTCGCGGCCGCCCGGAGGAGGCCGCCCTGCTGACCGCGCTCGCCCGGCTGCACGTCGTCGGCGTCCCCGTCGACTGGGCCCGGGTCTTCGAGGGAACCGGCGCCCGGCGGGTCGACCTGCCCACCTACGCCTTCCAGCGCGAACGCTACTGGCCCCGGACGCACGCCCCGGCCGTCCGCCCGGGCGCAGCCCGGCCGGAGGACCCGCTGGACGCCCGCTTCTGGGCCGCCGTCGAGGGCGAGGACCTGGACGCGCTCGCGGCCGACCTCGCCGTGGACGGCGCGGCGCTCGGCACGGTCCTGCCCGCACTGTCCGCCTGGCGGCGCCACCACCGGGACCAGTCCCTGCTGGACGCGCTGCGCTTCCACGAGGCCTGGCCCGCCCTGCCGGGCGGCTCGTCGGCCCGCCCGTCCGGCCCGTGGCTGGTCGTCACCCCGGCCGAGGGCGGCGACGAGGCGTGGGCGGCGGCCGCCTGCGAGGCGGTCGGCCCGGACGCCCTGCTCCTGTCCGTACGGACCCCGGAGCGGGCCGAGCTGACCGCGCTGCTGCGCGAACTGCCCACCACCGGGCGGCCGTTCGCCGGTGTGCTGTCGCTGCTGGCGCTCGGCCCCGGTGAGCTGCCCGCCGCCGGGACGCTCGTCCTGCTGCAGGCGCTGCGCGACGCCGGGCTCACCGCCCCGCTGTGGAGCCTGACCCGGGGTGCGGTCGCGGTCGCCCGCACCGAGGCGCCGACCGCGCCCGAGCAGGCCGCCGTCTGGGGCCTCGGCCGGGTCGCCGCGCTGGAGCACCCGCAGCAGTGGGGCGGCCTGGTCGACCTGCCCGAGACCCCGGACCCGGCCGCGGTGCGCCGGCTCGCCGCCGTCCTCGCCGCGACCGACGGCGAGGACCAGCTCGCGATCCGGGCCACCGCCGTGCACGCCCGTCGGCTCGTCCCGGCCCCGGCCGGCTCCCCGGACGCCGGCTGGACCCCGGGGGGGACCCGGGGCACGGTGCTGGTCACCGGCGGCACCGACGGCCGAGGCGCCGCCGTGGCCCGCTGGCTCGCCGCCGAGGGCGCCGAGCACCTGCTGCTGACCGGCCTTCGGGGCCCGGACGCCCCCGGCGCGGTGGACCTCGCGGCGCAACTGCGCGCCCAGGGCGCCAGGGTGACCGTCGCCGCCTGCGACGTCACCGACCGCGCGGCGCTCGCCGCCCTGCTCGCCGACCTGCCCGCGGACGCCCCGCTGACCGCCGTCGTGCACGCGGCGGGCGTCGTCGACGACGGCGTGCTGGACGACCTGACCCCCGAACGCCTCGCCGCCGCCCAGCACGCCCGGGCGCTCGGCGCCCGCCACCTGGACGAGCTGACCCGCGGCCTCGACCTGACCGCGTTCGTGCTCTGCTCCGCCGTCGCCGGCGCCGTCGGCACCCCCGGCCGGGCCGCGCTCGCCGCCCCGGCCGCCGTCCTGGACGCGCTGGCCCGGCGCCGCCGCGCCGAGGGCCTGCCCGCCACCGCCGTCGCCTGGGGCGCCTGGGTCGGCGCCGAGTACACCGCCCCGGCCGACACCGACGGCCGCACCCCGCGGGCGGCCGTCCCGGCCCTGCACCCCGACCTCGCGCTGGCCGCGCTGCGCCAGGCCGTCAGCCGACCGGCCCCGGCACTGGTGCTGCTGGACCTGGCCCAGCCGCAGGTCCTGGAGAGCCTGGTGGGCCTGCGCGGCAACCCGCTGCTGCGCGACCTCCCCGCCGCCCGCCCGGTGCTGGAGGCCGCCGCCGAGGCCCGCCGGGGCTTCGCCACCGCCGCCTCCGAACTCACCGGCCGGCTTCGCGCGCTCGCCCCGGCCGAGCGCACCGCCCTGCTCACCGACCTGGTGCGCACCCAGGTCGCGGCGGTGCTCGGCCACCCCGACCGCTCCGCCGTCCCGGCCGACCGCAAGTTCCGCGACCTCGGCTTCGACTCGCTCACCGCCGTCGAACTGCCCGCCCGGCTCGGCGCGGCCACCGGCCTGAAGCTGCCCGCCACCTCGGTGTACGACTACCCGACCGCCCAGGCGCTGGCCGAACACCTGCTGGCCGAGCTCCTGGACACGCCCGCCGCGCCGTCCCTGCCCGCCACCGGCGGACCGGCGGTGGACGGCGACCCGATCGCCATCGTCGGCATGGCCTGTCGGCTGCCCGGCGGGGTGACCTCGCCGGACGAGCTGTGGCGGCTGGTCGCCGCGGGCGGTGACGGCATCGCGGGCTTCCCCGAGGACCGCGGCTGGGACCTGCGGACCCTGCTGGCCGGGGACCGGGACGGCCGCGGCCGCAGCGCCACCCTGGAGGGCGGCTTCATCGACGGCGTCGCCGACTTCGACGCCGGGTTCTTCGGCATCTCGCCGCGCGAGGCCCTCGCCATGGACCCGCAGCAGCGGCTGCTGCTGGAGACCTCCTGGGAGGCGCTGGAGCGTGCCGGGGTCGACCCCGAGCAGCTCGGCGGCAGCCGGACGGGCGTCTTCGTCGGCACCAACGGCCTGGACTACGCCACCCTGATGATGAACTCCCGCGAGGACATCGGCGGCCACTCCGGCACCGGCCTGGCCTCCAGCGTGCTGTCCGGCCGGATCTCCTACACCCTCGGCCTGGAGGGCCCGGCCGTCACCGTGGACACCGCCTGCTCCTCCTCGCTGGTCGCCCTGCACCTGGCCGCCCAGGCGCTGCGGGCCGGCGAGTGCTCGCTGGCGCTGGCGGGCGGCGTGACGGTGATGACCACCCCGGTGAGCTTCGCCGGGTTCACGGTGCAGGGCGGGCTAGCCGCGGACGGCCGCTGCAAGGCCTACTCGGACGCCGCGGACGGCACCAACTGGTCCGAGGGCGTGGGCGTGCTGGTGCTGGAGCGGCTCTCGGACGCCGAACGGCACGGGCACCCGGTGCTCGCCGTGGTCCGCGGCTCCGCCGTCAACCAGGACGGCGCCTCCAACGGCCTGACCGCCCCCAACGGCCCCTCCCAGCAGCGCGTCATCCGCCAGGCCCTGGCGAGCGCCGGACTGTCCGCAGCCGACGTCGACGCGGTCGAGGGCCACGGCACCGGCACCGCCCTCGGCGACCCGATCGAGGCCCAGGCGCTGCTGGCCACCTACGGGAAGGACCGTGAACGGCCGCTGCTGCTCGGCTCGTTGAAGTCCAACATCGGCCACGCCCAGGCCGCCGCCGGGGTCGCCGGGGTGATCAAGACGGTGCTCGCCATGCGGCACGGCGTACTGCCGAAGTCGCTGCACCTGGACCGGCCGTCCGGACACGTGGACTGGTCGGCCGGCGCCATCGACCTGCTCACCGAGGCCCGGCCCTGGCCCGAGGTCGAGCGCCCCCGGCGGGCCGGGGTGTCCTCGTTCGGGATCAGCGGCACCAACGCCCACGTGATCCTCGAACAGGCGCCGGTCCCGGCCGGGGGCGCCGAGGAGGACGGCGACGAGCAGCGGCTGCTGCCGGCCGTCGTCCCCTGGGTGCTCTCCGCCCGCTCCGGCCCGGCGCTGGACACCCACCTCACCCGGGCCTCGGCCCTCGAACTCTCCCCGCTGGACATCGGGTTCTCGCTCGCCGCCGGCCGCTCCGGCTTCGAGCACCGGGCCGTGCTGCTGGCCTGCAGCGAAGGGCTGACGGAGGTCGCGCGCGGCCGGGCGGCGGAGCGGTCGACGGCCGTCCTGTTCTCCGGTCAGGGCTCGCAACGGCTCGGCATGGGACGGGAGTTGTACGACCGGTTCCCGGTGTTCGCGGCGGCCTTCGACGAGGTCTGCGAGCGGTTCGAGCTGCCGCTGCGGGAGGTGGTCTGGGGGATGGACCAGGAGCTGCTGAACCGGACGGAGTTCGCGCAGGCGGGCCTGTTCGCGGTGGAGGTGGCGCTGTTCCGGCTGGTCGAATCGCTGGGCGTGCGGCCGGAGTTCGTGGCCGGGCACTCGATCGGCGAGGTCGCGGCCGCGCACGTGGCCGGGGTGTTCTCGCTGGCGGACGCGTGTGCGCTGGTGGCGGCGCGGGGCCGGTTGATGCAGGCGCTGCCCTCCGGTGGGGCGATGCTCGCGGTGCAGGCCACGGAGGAGGAAGTCCGGCCGCTGCTGGGCGCGTTCGTCTCGATAGCCGCCGTCAACGGTCCGACCTCCGTGGTCGTCTCGGGCGCGGAGCAGGCCGTCGCGGCGGTCGAGGCGCACTTCGCCGATCGGAAGACCAGTCGGCTGCGTGTCTCGCACGCGTTCCACTCGCCGCTGATGGACCCGATGCTGGACGACTTCCGGGAGGTGCTCAACGGCCTGACGTACCACGCCCCGTCGATCCCGGTGGTGTCCAACCTGACCGGCGGGATCGCCGAGGACCTGCAGTCGCCCGAGTACTGGGTGCGGCACGTCCGTGAGGCCGTCCGCTTCGCCGACGGCATCCGCACGCTCCGCGCGGCCGGCGCCACCGCCCTGCTCGAACTCGGCCCCGACGGCGTGCTCACCGCCCTCGCCGAGCAGAGCCTCGACGAGGACGCGAACGACTGCGTCCGCACCGCCGCCCTGCGCAGGGACCGCGCCGAGGAGCGCACCCTGCTGACCGCGCTGGCCGGACTGTACGCGGCCGGCGTCCCGGTCGACTGGGCGGCGCTGTTCGAGGGCACCGGCGCCCGCCGCGTCGAACTCCCCACCTACGCCTTCCAGCACCGCCGCTACTGGCCGCGCCCCGCGGCGCTCTCCGGCGACGTCGGCTCGGTCGGACTGGTCTCGGCGGAACACCCGCTGCTGGGCGCCGCCGTCCCGCTCGCCGACGCCGACGGCGTGCTGTTCACCAGCCGCCTGGCGCTGCGCGTCCACCCGTGGCTGCTGGACCACCGGATCGCCGGCCGCCCCGCCTTCCCCGCCGCCGGCTTCGTCGAACTGGCCGTCCGGGCCGGCGACCAGGTCGGCTGCGGCCGGATCGGGGAACTGACCCTCGGCGACCCGCTGCCGCTGGCCGAGCACGACGAACCCGTCGTCCAGGTCCGGGTCGGCGCACCCGACGACACCGGCGCCCGACCGCTGGCCTGCTACGCCCGCCCCGGCGACGCCGCCCCCGACGAGCCGTGGACGCGCTGCGCCACCGGCACCCTGCTGCCCCAGGAGAGCGACCTGCCCGACCTCGCGCCGCCGGTCTGGCCGCCGGCCGGGGCGCTCGCCGTCGACCTGGACGGCTTCTACCGCGAGCCCGGTCGCGGCCCGGCCTTCCACGGCCTGCGCACGGCCTGGCTGCGCGGCGAGGAGGTCTTCGCCGAGGTCGAACTGGACGGCGAACCCGCCGAGGACGCCCGCTACTTCGGCCTGCACCCCGCCCTGCTGGACGCCGTGCTGCACGGCGCCGTCCTGCTCGGCGTCGGCAGCGAGGAGCAGCTCCCGCAGCCGTACGCCTGGCAGGGCCTCGCCCTGCACGCCGGGGGAGCGGCCGCCCTGCGGGTGCGTCTGGTCCGCCTGGACGAGGCCACCGTGTCCGTCACCGCGACCGACCCCGAGGGCGGGGCCGTGCTCACCGTCGGCTCGGTCGCCCTACGCGCCCCGCAGGAGATCTCGACCGACGCCCGCACCGGCCGGGACCCGCTGTTCCGGGTCGACTGGATCCCCGCCCCCGCCGCACCGACCGCCGCCGTGCCGCCGCGCTGCACCGCGCTCGGCCCGGACGACTACGGCACCGGCTCCTCGGTCGCGGCGCTCGCCGACCTCGGCCGCCCGGTACCCGACCTGGTCCTGGTCGCCCTGCGCGGCCCGGACGGCGACGTGCCCGAGGCCGTGCACGCCCACACCGGGCGCGTCCTCGCCCTGGTCCAGGAGTGGCTGGCCGAGGACCGGGCCGCCGCCGCCCGGCTGGTCTTCGTCACCCGGGGCGCGGTCCGGGCCGCCGCCGGCGACACCGTCCGGGACCTGCCCGGCGGCGCCGCCTGGGGCCTGGTCCGCTCGGCCAACTCCGAGCACCCCGGCCGCTTCGCCCTGCTCGACGTCGAGAGCGTCGAGGACGTGGCGGCGGTCCTGCCGCTGCTGCCCGGCCAGCTGGCCGACGGCGAGGCCCAGTTCGCCGTCCGCGGCGGCGAGCTGCGGGTCGGCCGACTGGCCCGGCTGACGGACCCCGCGGTCGACGCCACGACCGGGGTCGACACCGCGACCGAGGTCGACACCGCGACCGGGGTCGACACCGCGACCGAGGTCGACGCCACGACCGGGGTCGACACCGCGACCGAGGTCGACACCCAGACCGGGGAGCCCGCCGCCCGCACCGCGCCGCGCGCCTGGCACCCCGACGGCACGGTGCTGATCACCGGCGGCACCGGCGCCCTCGGCCGCCACCTCGCCCGCCGCCTGGCGACCAACGGCACCCGCCACCTGCTGCTCACCAGCCGGCGCGGACCCGACGCGCCCGGCGCCGCCGAACTCGCCGCCGAACTGGCCGCTCTCGGGGCCGAGACCCGGGTGGTCGCCTGCGACACCTCGGACCGGACCGCCACCGAACGGCTGCTCGCGGACATCCCGGCCGAGCACCCGCTCACCGCCGTGGTCCACACCGCCGGCGTGCTGGACGACGGCATCATCACCTCGCTCACCCCCGAGCGGCTCTCCGCCGTGCTGCGGCCCAAGGTCGACGCGGTCTGGCGGCTGCACGAACTCACCCGCGACCACGACCTGGCCGCCTTCGTCACCTTCTCCTCCATCGCGGGCATCATGGGCAGCCCCGGCCAGGGCAACTACGCGGCCGCGAACGCCTTCCTGGACACCCTGATCGACCACCGCCGCTCGCTCGGCCTGGCTGGCACCTCGCTCGCCTGGGGCCCGTGGGCCCAGGACGCCGGTATGACCAGCGAACTCAGCGAGACCGACATGCGGCGCATGCAGTCCGGCGGCATCCCGCCGCTCTCCGTCGAGCAGGGCCTCGACCTCTTCGAGGCCGCGCTCGGCTCGGTCGAACCGCTGGTCGTCCCGATGGGGCTGGCGACCGGCGGGATGCGCCCCCAGGGCGATGTGCCGCCGCTGTTCCGCGGACTGGTCCGCGCCGCCCGGCGCACCGCGGCCGGCGCCGCCGTAGGGGCCGACGCGGCCGCCGACCTCACCCGGCAGCTGCTGGAACTCGGCGAGCGCGACCGGATGCGGTACCTGGTCGACACCGTCCGGGCCGAGGCCGCCGCCGTGCTCGGCCACCCCGGCCCGGAGGCCGTCGACGCCGAACGGGACTTCTACGAGCTCGGTTTCGACTCGCTCACCGCCGTCGAACTGCGCAACCGGCTGGCCACTGCCACCGGCCTGTGGATGCCCGCGACCGTCGTCTTCGACAGCCGCTCGCCGGGCGAGCTCGCCACCTGGATCCGCGGCGAACTCGCCGACCAGCGCAGCGCCGACGACCCGGACGGGGCCGTGCTGGTGCCCGGCGGCGAACCCGAACTCGACTCCCTGGAGCGGCTGTTCACCGACGCCCTGGCCAACGGCAAGGTGCCCGAGGCCCAGCGCATGCTGGCCACCGTCGCGGCGCTGCGCCCCACCTTCGAGGCCACCGCCGAACTGGAGGACCTGCCCTGGGCGGCCCGGCTCGCCGAGGGGCCGCGCCCGACCCGGCTGATCTGCGTCAGCGCGCCCACCGCCAACGCGGGAGTGCACCAGTACTCCCGGCTCGCCGCCCACTTCCGGGGCGAGCGCGAGGTGTCGGCACTCCCGCTGGTCGGCTTCGCCACCGGCGAGCGGCTGCCCGCCACCCCGGAGGTCGCCACCCGGGTGATCGCCGAGAGCGCCCTGCGGGCCGCCGACGGCCGGCCGTTCGTGCTGGCCGGCCACTCCTCCGGCGGCTCCTTCGCCTACGCCGCGGCCGGCCTGCTGGAGCACACCTGGGGCATCCGCCCGGCCGGCGTGGTGCTCTTCGACACGCTGAGCTTCCAGCACAACGCCGACGAGGGCACCGACTACACCGGCATGATGCGGCTCAACTTCACCGGCGCCGACTCGCCGGTGCGGCTGACCAATTCCCGGCTGTCCGCGATGGGCCGGTGGATGGTGCTGCTCAACCGGCTGGAGGTCCAGCACACCTCGGCACCCGTGCTGCTGGTCAGCTGCGAACGGGCCCTCACGGGCGCGGACGAGGCGCCGATCGAGCAGCGCGCCCAGGCCGAACCGCTGGTGCCCGGCGCCCAGGTGGTCGGGGTGGACGCCGACCACCTGTCGATGATCCGGGAGGACTCGGCCGACACCGCGCGGATCGTGGAGGAGTGGCTGCGCGGCCGGGAGTGAGCGCGGTCCGGCAGGGGCGGGCCCGGCACCTGCGGGTGCCGGGCCCGCCCGCGTCCGGAGTCGGTCCGCTCGGGGCTCTAGGGAAAACCGGGGCCGAGCGTGGCGAGACTGGGCGGGCCACGGGTCGGACCTGACGTCAGGTGTCGGCGGTCGGCGCCCCGGACGGGCGCGCGGCAGGGCCCTCCCGGGCGCGGTGTTCCTGGCAGACCCCCGGAGAGGCTGACGTCCCGATGTCGAACGAAGACAAGCTCCGCGACTACCTGAAGCGGGCGATCGCGGATCTCCAGGAGACCCGCGAGCAACTGCACGAGGTGACCGAGCAGCAGCGGGAACCGATCGCCGTGGTCGGCATGGCCTGCCGGCTGCCGGGCGGGGTCTCCTCGCCCGAGGAGCTGTGGGAGCTGGTCCGGGACGGCGTCGACGCCGTCTCCGACTTCCCCGCGGACCGCGGCTGGGACCTCCCCGAGGGCTCGGTCACCGCCCGGCGGAGCGGATTCCTGCACGATGCCGGGGAGTTCGACGCCGACTTCTTCGGCATCTCGCCGCGCGAGGCGCTGGCCATGGACCCGCAGCAGCGGCTGATGCTGGAGACCGCCTGGGAGGCCGTCGAACGGGCCGGCATCGACCCCGGCTCGCTGCACGGCACCCGGACCGGGGTGTTCGTCGGCGCCGGCCACGGCGGCTACGACAGTGCCGCCGCCGCCACCGCCCGGGGGCGGGTCGACGACGCGGCCGCCGGACACCTGCTCACCGGCAACACCGTCAGCATCGCTTCCGGCCGGATCTCCTACGTCCTCGGCCTGGAGGGCCCGGCCCTCACCGTGGACACCGCCTGCTCCTCCTCGCTGGTCGCCCTGCACCTGGCCGTGCAGTCGCTGCGCCGCGGGGAGTGCTCGCTCGCCCTGGCCGGCGGGGTGACGGTGATGTCCACCCCGCAGATGTTCACCGAGTTCTCCCGCCAGGGCGGCCTGGCCGCCGACGGTCGGTGCAAGCCGTTCGCGGCGGCGGCCGACGGGACCGCCTGGGGCGAGGGCGCGGCCGTGCTGCTGGTCGAGCGGCTCTCGGACGCCCGGCGCAACGGGCACCCGGTGCTGGCCGTGGTCCGCGGCTCGGCGGTGAACCAGGACGGCGCCTCCAACGGCCTGACCGCACCGAACGGTCCGTCCCAGCAGCGGGTCATCCGGGCCGCCCTGGCCGACGCCGGGCTGCCCGCGCGCGAGGTCGACGTGGTCGAGGCGCACGGCACCGGCACCCGGCTCGGCGACCCGATCGAGGCCGCGGCGCTGCTCGCCACCTACGGTCAGAACCGTGAACGGCCGGTGCTGATCGGCGCGTTGAAGTCCAACACCGGGCACACCCAGTCCGCCTCCGGGGTGGCCGGGGTGATCAAGACGGTGCTGGCCATGCGGTACGGCCTGCTGCCGCGCACCCTCCACCTCGACGCGCCGACCCCGCACGTGGACTGGACCGCCGGGTCCGCCGAACTGCTCGCCGAGGCCCGGGAGTGGCCGGCCGTCGAGGGCCGGCCCCGGCGGGCCGCAGTGTCCTCCTTCGGGGTCAGCGGGACCAATGCCCACGTGGTGCTGGAGGCGGTGGAGGAGCCCGCGGAGGAACCCGGGGAGTCGCGATCGACGGTGGACGAGCCCGGGGCCGTCCTGCCCTGGGTGCTGTCGGCGCACAGCGCCACCGCCCTGCACGCCCAGGCCGGACGGCTGGCCGCCCACCTCCGGAGCCACGGCCCGCTCGCCCCGGCGGACGTCGCCCACTCGCTCGCGACCACCCGGGCGGCCCTGGGGCACCGGGCGGTCGTCCTGGCCGCCGACCCGGAGGAGCGGCTGCGCGCCCTGGACGCCCTCGCGGGTGGGGACGCGGGAGCCGGTGTCGTCTTGGGCGCGGTGGACAAGGGCGCGACCGCGTTCCTGTTCTCCGGGCAGGGCTCGCAACGGCTGGGGATGGGGCGGGAGTTGTATGCCAGGTTCCCGGTGTTCGCGACGGCCTTCGACGCGGTGTGCGAGCGGTTCGAGCTGCCGGTGCGGGAGGTGGTGTGGGGCGAGGACGCGGAGCTGTTGAACCGGACCGACTTCGCCCAGGCGGGGCTGTTCGCGGTCGAGGTGGCGTTGTTCCGGCTGGTCGAATCGCTGGGTGTGCGGCCGGAGTTCGTGGCCGGGCACTCGATCGGCGAGATCGCGGCGGCGCACGTGGCCGGCGTCTTCTCGCTCGCGGACGCCTGCACCCTGGTGGCGGCCCGGGGCCGGTTGATGCAGGCCCTGCCCGCCGGTGGGGCCATGCTCGCCGTACAGGCCACCGAGGAGGAAGTCCGGCCGCTGCTCGGCGAGTTCGTCTCCATAGCCGCCGTCAACGGCCCGACCTCCGTGGTCGTCTCGGGCGCGGAGCAGGCCGTCGCGGCGGTCGAGGCGCACTTCGCCGACCGGAAGACCACCCGGCTGCGCGTCTCCCACGCCTTCCACTCGCCGCTGATGGACCCGATGCTGGACGAGTTCCGTACCGTCCTCAACGGGCTGACGTACCAGGCCCCTTCGATCCCCGTCGTGTCCAACCTCACCGGCGGGATCGCCGAGGACCTCCGGATGCCCGAGTACTGGGTGCGCCACGTCCGCGAGACCGTCCGCTTCGCCGACGGCATCCACGCCCTCCACGCCGCCGGCGTCACCCGCTTCCTCGAACTCGGCCCCGACGGCGTGCTCAGCGCCATGGCGGCCGAATCCCTGCCCGCCGACGCGGCCCCGGTCGCCGACCCGGTCCTGGTCGCCGCCCTCCGCAAGGACCGCCCCGAGGAGCCCGCCCTGCTGGCCGCCCTCGCCCGGCTGTACGTGCGCGGCGCCGGACCGGACTGGACGGCGGTGCCGGCCGGTGCCGGGGCCCGCCGCATCGAACTGCCCACCTACGCCTTCCAGCGGCAGCGCTACTGGCTGCCCGAACTCCAGCGGCGCGACACCGGCACGACCACGGCCGACCCGGTCGAGGAGTCCTTCTGGACCGCCGTCGAGGCCGGGGAGCTGCGGGAGGCCGCGGCGGTGCTGGGGATCGCGGAGGAGGCCGCCGAGGCCTCGCTCGACCGTCTGCTCCCGGTGCTGGCCTCCTGGCGCGGGCAGCGGCGGCTGCTGAACGCCCTCGACGCCTGGACCTACCGGACCGGCTGGGTGCCGCTGTCCGGCCGCGCCGACACCGTGCCGACCGGGCGCTGGCTCGCCGTCCTGCCGGAAGGGGCGGAAGGGGCGGAAGACGGCGAGGCCGACTGGCCCGCCGCCGTCCTCGCCGCCCTGGCCGAGCGCGGCCTGCGGGCCGAGCCGGTGGCCGGGGTCGGCGCGGTGGCCGCACGGCTCGCCGACGGCACGGCCGAACCGGTCGCCGGGGTCCTCTCCTTCCTCGCCGCCGACGGCCGCCCGCACCCGGAGTTCCCCGCGGTCCCCGGGCATCTGTCGGCGACCGTCGAGCTGCTGCGCGCCCTGGAGGCGGCCGACGGCCCGGCCCGGCTCTGGTGCCTCACCCGGGGCGCCGTCGCCGTCGACGACGCGGACCGGGTGCCCGGGCCGGAGCAGGCCCAGCTGTGGGGCCTGGGGCGGGTCGCCGCGCTGGAGCACCCGCAGCGCTGGGGCGGTCTGATCGACCTGCCCGGGACGGCCGACGCCCGGACGGCGGCCCGGCTGGCGGGCCTGCTGGCCGACGGGACGACCGAGGACCAGCTCGCCCTGCGTGCCTCCGGCGCCCATGCCCGTCGACTGACCCACGCCCCCGCGCAGCCCGACGGGCCCGACTGGACCGCGCCCGCCGGGACGATCCTGATCACCGGCGGGACGGGCGCGCTGGGCGCCCATGTCGCCCGCCGGCTGGCCGGCGCCGGTGCCGAGCACCTGCTGCTGCTCGGCCGCCGGGGTCGGCAGGCGCCCGGCGTGGCGGAGTTGAGCGCGGAGCTGGCCGCGCTGGGCGCCCGGGTCACCGTCGTCGCCTGCGACGCGGCCGACCGGGAGGCGCTGGCCGCCGTCCTGGCCGCCGTGCCCGCCGAGCAGCCGCTGACCGGGGTGGTGCACGCGGCGGGGGTGCTGGACGACGGCGTGCTGGCGGGCCTGACCGTCGAGCGGTTCGCCTCCGTGCTGCGGGCCAAGGCCCTCCCGGCCCGGCACCTCCACGAGCTGACGGCCGGCCAGGACCTCGCCCTGTTCGTGCTGTTCTCCTCGATCACCGGCGTCCTCGGCAACCCCGGCCAGGCCAACTACGCGGCCGCCAACGCCTATCTGGACGCCCTGGCCGAGCACCGCCGCGCCGCCGGCCTGCCCGCCACCTGCCTCGCCTGGGGCCCGTGGGCGGGCGGCGGCATGGCGGGGGAGAACCCGGACCTGACCGGGCGGATGCGCCGCAGCGGGCTCACCCCGATGGACCCGGACCGGGCCGTGGCCGCGCTGGTCCGCGCGCTCGGCTCGGGCGCGTCCGGCCTGACCGTGGCCGACGTGGACTGGAGCGCGCTCGCCCCCGTGCTCACCGCCGCCCGGCCGAGCGCGCTGATCGCCGACCTGCCCGAGGTCCGGCGGGCCGCCGCCCCCGCCGCCCCCGCCGTCGGCGCCACCGGCGGTTCCCCGCTGGCCGAGCGGCTGTCCGGCCGGGAGACGGCCGAGCGGCAGCGGCTGCTGTTGGAGCTGGTCCGCACCGAGGCGGCGGCCGTGCTGGGGCACACCGGCCCGGTCACGGTGGACGCCGCCCGGGCGTTCCGGGACCTCGGCTTCGACTCGCTGACCGCCGTCGAGCTGCGCAACCGCCTCGCCGCCGCCACCGGTCTGCGGCTGCCCGCGACCCTGCTGTTCGACCACCCGACGCCGACCGCCCTGGCCGCCCGGCTGTGCTCCGAACTCGCGGGCGCGGCAGCGGAATCGGCGTCCGGGTTGGCGTCCGGGCCGGCGTCCTCGGCGGCCGCCGACGAGCCGATCGCGATCGTCGCGATGGCCTGCCGCCTCCCCGGTGGGGTGGAGTCGCCGGAGGACCTGTGGCGGCTGCTCGCCGAGGGCCGGGACGCGGTGGGCCCGTTCCCGGCCGACCGCGGCTGGGACACCGAGCGGCTGCACCACCCGGATCCGGACCACGAGGGCACCAGCTACGTCGCCGAGGGCGCCTTCGTCACCGGTGTCGCCGACTTCGACGCCGCCTTCTTCGGGATCTCGCCGCGCGAGGCGCTGGCCATGGACCCGCAGCAGCGGCTGCTGCTGGAGACCGTCTGGGAGGCCGTCGAGCGGGGCGGCATCGACGCCGGGACCCTGCGCGGCTCCCGGACCGGCGTGTTCGTCGGCTCCAACTTCCAGGACTACCAGGTGCTGTTGGACCCGGCCCGGGAGGGTGTGGCCGGGCACGTGATGACCGGCAACGCGGCGAGCGTACTGTCCGGCCGGATCGCCTACACCCTCGGCCTGGAGGGTCCGGCGGTCACCGTCGACACCGCGTGCTCCTCCTCGCTGGTCGCCCTGCACCTGGCCGCCCAGGCCCTGCGCCGCGGCGAGTGCGCCCTCGCCCTGGCCGGCGGGGTGACGGTGATGGCCACCCCGCAGGTGTTCGTCGAGTTCTCCCGGCAGCGCGGCCTGGCCCCCGACGGCCGCTGCAAGCCCTTCGCCGAGGCCGCCGACGGCACCGGCTGGGCCGAGGGCGTCGGCGTGCTGCTGGTCGAGCGGCTCTCCGACGCCCGCCGCAACGGGCACCCGGTGCTCGCGGTGATCCGCGGCTCCGCCGTCAACCAGGACGGTGCCTCCAACGGCCTGACCGCGCCGAACGGCCCGTCCCAGCAGCGCGTGATCCGGGCCGCCCTGGCCGACGCCGGGCTGACGCCCGCCGAGGTGGACGCCGTCGAGGCGCACGGCACCGGCACCCGGCTCGGCGACCCGATCGAGGCCCAGGCGCTGCTGGCCGTCTACGGCCAGGACCGTGAACTCCCGCTGCTGCTGGGCTCGGTGAAGTCCAACCTGGGCCACACCCAGGCCGCTGCCGGGGCCGCCGGGGTGATCAAGACCGTGCTGGCGATGCGGCACGGCGAGCTGCCGAAGTCGCTGCACATCGACGCCCCGACCCCGCAGGTGGACTGGACCGCCGGCGCCGTGGAACCGCTGGCCGAGGCCCGGGCGTGGCCCGCGACCGGACGGCCGCGCCGGGCCGGGGTCTCCTCCTTCGGGGTCAGCGGCACCAACGCCCACGTGATCCTGGAGGCGGCACCCGAGCCCGCGTCGGAGCCCGCTGGGGAGCCCGCGTCGGAGCCTGCTGGGGAGCCCGCCGCGGACTCCGCGCCCGAACGTCCGCTGCCCGCCCATCCGTTGCCCTGGCTGCTGTCCGCCCGCACCCCCGAGGCGGTGCGCGCGCAGGCCCGCCGACTGGCCGCCCGGGTGCGCGCCGCCGAACCCGCCCCCGACGATGTCGCCCTCGCCCTCGCCACCACCCGCGCGAGCCTGGAGCACCGGGCCGCCGTGGTCGCGCCCGACCGGGCCGCACTCCTGGACGGCCTGGACGCGCTGGCCGAGGGCCGGGCCGTCCCCGGGGTGCTGGAGGGCCGGAGCCCGGGCGACGGCGACCCGGTCCTGGTGTTCCCCGGCCAGGGCTCCCAGTGGGCCGGAATGGCCCTCGAACTCCTCGACACCGCACCGGAGTTCGCCCGCCGCTTCGCCGAGTGCGAGGCCGCGCTGGCGCCGTGGACCGGCTGGTCGGCCACCGAGGTGCTGCGCGGCGCCGCCGACGCCCCCGGCCTGGACCGGGTCGAGGTGGTGCAGCCGGTGCTGTTCGCCGTCATGGTGTCGCTGGCCGAGCTGTGGCGCTCCTACGGCGTCCGGCCGGCGGCCGTGCTCGGCCACTCCCAGGGCGAGATCGCGGCGGCCTGCGTTGCCGGAGCGCTCTCGCTCGACGACGCCGCCCGGGTGGTCGCGCTGCGCAGCCGGGCGCTGCGGCAACTCGCCGGACTCGGCGGCATGGTGTCCGTGGCCGAACCGGTCGCGGCCGTGCGGGAGCGGCTGACCCGCTGGGACGAGCGGATCTCCGTCGCCGCCGTCAACGGCCCCGGCTCGGTGGTGGTCTCCGGCGAGCCCGACGCCCTGGACGAGCTGCTCGCCGGCTGCGAGCGCGCCGGAGTCCGGGCCCGCCGCATCCCGGTCGACTACGCCTCGCACTCCGCCCAGGTCGAGCGGATCGAAGGCGAGCTGCTCGACCTGCTGGCCCCGATCACCCCGCGCGCCGCCGAGATCCCGTTCTGCTCCACCGTCACCGGCACCTTCATCGACACCTCCCAGCTCGACGCCGCCTACTGGTACCGCAACCTGCGCCGGACCGTCGAGTTCGAACAGGCCACCCGCGCCCTGCTGGACGCCGGCCACCGGCTGTTCGTCGAGGTCAGCCCGCACCCGGTGGTCACCACCGGCCTCCAGGAGACCATCGAGGACAGCGGCCTGCCCGCCGCCGCCCTCGGCACCCTGCGTCGCGACGAGGGCGGGCCCGCCCGCTTCCTGCTCGCCCTGGCCGAGGCCCGGGTGCACGGCGCCCGGGTGGACTGGGAGCGCTGCTTCGCCGGCACCCGGGCCCGGCCCGTCGAACTGCCGACCTACCCCTTCCAGCGGCAGCGCTACTGGCCGCGCCCCGGCGCCACCGGCGGCGACGTCACCACCGCCGGCCTGGCCGCACCGGAACACCCGCTGCTCGGCGCCGCCGTCGAACTCGCCCGGGACGGCGGCCTGTTGGCCACCGCCCGGTGGTCGCTGCACACCCACCCCTGGCTCGCCGACCACACCGTCGCCGACACCCTGGTCGTCCCCGGCGCGGCGCTTGTCGAGGCGGTGCTGCGGGCCGGCGACGAACTCGGCTGCGGCCGGATCGACGAACTGACCCTGCACGCGCCCGTCCTGCTGCCCGAACGCGGCGCCCTCCAGGTGCAGATCGAGCTCGGCGCCGCGGACGACACCGGCCTGCGCCCGGTCGCCGTGCACACCCGCCCGGCGGAGGCGGACGCCACCGAGCCCTGGACCCGGCACGCCGAGGGCCGGGTCGGCCCGGCCGGAGCCGACCCCGAACCGGCGCCCGCCGCCTGGCCGCCCGCCGGCGCCGAACCGGTCGACCTCGACGGCTGGTACCCGGCCCTGCGCGCGGACGGCTACGGCTACGGCCCGGTGTTCCAGGGCGTGCGCGCCGCCTGGCGGCTCGGCGACGCCGTCCACGCCGAGGTGGAGCTGCCCGGGTCGGCCCGCCCCGACGCCCCCCGCTACGGCCTGCACCCGGCCCTGCTCGACGCCGCCCTCCACCCGGCCGGACTCGGCCCGCTGCGCGGCCGCCCCGGGCTGCCGTTCGCCTGGAGCGGCGTCACCCTGCACGCCACCGGGGCCACCGCGCTGCGGGTGACGCTCACCCCGGCCGGGCCTGACGCGGTGTCCGTCCGGATGACCGACCCGGCCGACCGGCCGGTGGCCACCGTCGAGGCCCTCGCCGTGCGCCCGCTCGGCGAGGCCGCCCTCGACCCGGCCGCCCGGGTGGCCCGCGAGGCGCTCCACCACCTGGACTGGCCGGCCCTGCCCGCCCCCGCGGCGGCCCCGGCCGCCGCCCGCTGGACCGTCCTCGGCGAACCGCCCGTCCAGGCGGCCGCCCTCGCCGAGGCCGGGGTGACCCTGGCCGACGGCGGCGACGTCCTGCTGTACCAGGCCACGGGGCCGAACCCGCAGGCCGCGCTGAACCGCGCCCTCACCGTCCTGCGGGACCACCTCGCCGAGGACGCGGACGCCACCCTGCTCGTCGTCACCCGCCGAGCCCTCGCCGTCGACCCGGCCGAACACGTCCACGACCTGCCCGCCGCCGCCGTGCACGGCCTGGTCCGCTCCGCCCAGAACGAGCACCCCGGCCGGATCGTGCTCGCCGACCTGGACGACGACCCCGCCTCCTGGCGCGCCCTGCCCGCCGCCCTCGCCACCGCCCTGGCCGACGGCGAACCCCGGCTGGCCCTGCGCCACGGCACCGCCCACGCCCCCCGGCTGGCCCGCGCCCACACCGCGGCGCCGCTGCCCGTCCCGGACGGCCCGTGGCGCCTGGACATCCGCACCAAGGGCACCGTCGACAACCTCGAACTGCTGCCCTGCCCGGACGCCGCCGAACCGCTCGCCGAGGGCCAGGTCCGGATCGAGGTCCGGGCCGCCGGCCTCAACTTCCGCGACGTCCTCAACGCCCTCGACATGTACCCGGGCGGGGCCCGGCACCTCGGCTCCGAGGCGGCCGGCATCGTCCGCGAGACCGGGCCGGGCGTCACCGGACTCGCCGTCGGCGACCGGGTGATGGGCATGGTCCCGGGCGGCTTCGGCCCGCTCGCCGTCACCGACCACCGGCTGCTCGCCCGCGTCCCGCAGGACTGGACCTTCGCCCGGGCCGCCGCCGTCCCCGTCGTCTTCCTCACCGCCTACTACGCGCTGCGCGACCTGGCCGGGCTCCGGCCCGGCGAACGCCTGCTGGTCCACGCCGCCACCGGCGGCGTCGGCATGGCCGCCGTCCAGCTCGCCCGGCACTGGGGCGCCGAGGTGTACGGCACCGCGAGCGAGGCCAAGCAGCACCTGCTGCACGCCGACGGCCTGCCCGGCAGCGCCGTCGCCTCCTCCCGCACCCTGGACTTCGAGGACCGCTTCCGCACCGCCACCGGCGGCGCGGGCGTGGACGTCGTCCTCAACTCCCTCGCGGGGGAGTACGTCGACGCCTCGCTGCGGCTGCTCGCCCCCGGCGGCCGGCTGATCGAGATGGGCAAGACCGACGTCCGCGACCCGGCGGAGGTCGCCGCCGCCCACGGCGGCGCCCGCTACCGCGCCTTCGAACTCCAGGAGGCCGGCCCGGAGCGGATCGGGCAGATGCTCGCCGACCTGGTCGAACTGTTCGAGCAGGGCGCGCTGCAGCCCCTCCCGCTCACCTGCTGGGACGTCACCCGGGCCCGGGAGGCCTTCCGGTACATGGCCCAGGCCCGGCACACCGGCAAGATCGTGCTCACCGTGCCGCGCCCCTGGAGCCGGGAGGGCACCGTGCTGATCACCGGCGGCACCGGCACCCTCGGCGCCGAGCTGGCCCGCCACCTGGTCACCCGGCACGGCGTGCGGCACCTGCTGTTGGTCGGCCGTCGAGGCCTCCAGGCGCCCGGGGCGGGGGAGTTGAGCGCGGAACTGACCGCCCTCGGGGCCCGGGTCACGGTCGCCGGCTGCGACACCGCCGACCGCGCCGCACTCGCCGCCCTGCTCGCCGCCGTGCCCGCCGAGCACCCGCTGACCGCCGTGGTGCACGCCGCCGGCGTCCTCGACGACGGCGTGGTGGACGGCCTCACCCCCGACCGGCTCGCCGCCGTGCTGCGGCCCAAGGTCGACGCGGCCCACCACCTGCACGAGCTCACCCGCGGCCTCGACCTCGCCGACTTCGTGCTGTTCTCCTCCGCCGCTAACGTGTTCGGCTCACCCGGCCAGGGCGCGTACGCGGCCGCCAACGCCTGGCTCGACGCCCTCGCCCAGCACCGCCGGGTCGACGGACTGCCCGCCACCTCGCTGGCCTGGGGCCTGTGGGCCCAGGCCAGCACCATGACCGCCCACCTCGGCGCGACCGACCGCGCCCGCGCCCGGCAGTCCGGCGCGCTCACCCTCGGCACCCCCGACGGCCTCGCCCTGTTCGACGCCGCCCTCGCCGCCCGGCGCGCCCTGCTGGTGCCCGTCCGCCTGGACACCGCCGCGCTGCGCGGCCGCGGACCGGCCGAACTCCCGGCGCTGCTGCGCGAACTGGTCCGCACCCGGGTGCGCCGCACCGCCCAGAGCGGTCCGGCCGCCGACGGGCTGCCCGCCCGGCTGGCGGCGCTCGCCCCGGCCGACCGCCACGCGGCGCTGCTCGATCTGGTGAGCGGCTGCACCGCGGCCGTCCTCGGCCACAGCTCGGCCGAACAGGTCGACGCCGCACGGCCGTTCCGGGACCTCGGCCTGGACTCGCTGACCGCCGTCGAACTGCGCAACCGCCTCAACACCGCGACCGGCCTGCGGCTGCCCGCCACCCTGGTCTTCGACCACCCCACCCCCGGGGCGCTCGCCGAGCACCTGGCCGAGGGCCTCGGCGCCGGGAACGCCGCCGGCCCGGCGGCCGGCGCCGCGCCGGTCGGCACCGACGAGCCGATCGCGATCGTCGGGATGGCCTGCCGCTTCCCCGGCGCCGTCAGCTCCCCCGAGGAGCTGTGGACCCTGCTGGCCACCGGCACCGACGCCGTCGCCGACTTCCCCGCCGACCGCGGCTGGGACCTCGACCGGCTCTACGACGGCATCCCCGACCACCCCGACTCCTCGCGCACCCGCGAGGGCGGCTTCCTGGACGGCGTCGCCGGGTTCGACGCCGACTTCTTCGGCATCAGCCCCAACGAGGCCCTCGCCATGGACCCGCAGCAACGCCTGCTGCTGGAGACCTCCTGGGAGGCGATCGAACGCGCCGGCATCGACCCCGGCACCCTGCGCGGCAGCCGCACCGGGGTGTTCGCCGGCCTGTCCTCCGGCGACTACCTCGACCGGGTTGCCCGCGTCCCCGAGGAGGCCGCCCCGTACATCAGCACCGGCAACGCCTTCAGCGTCGTCTCCGGCCGGGTCGCCTACACCCTCGGCCTGGAGGGCCCTGCGGTCACCGTGGACACCGCCTGCTCCTCCTCGCTGGTCGCACTGCACCTGGCCGTGCGCGCGCTGCGCGGCGGCGAGTGCACCCTCGCCCTCGCCGGCGGCGTCACGGTGATGTCCACCCCGATGATCCCGGTCGACTTCGCCCGCCAGCGCGGGCTGGCCGCCGACGGCCGCTGCAAGCCCTTCGCCGAGGCCGCCGACGGCACCGGCTTCTCCGAGGGCGTCGGCGTGCTGCTGGTCGAACGGCTCTCCGACGCCCGCCGCAACGGGCACCCGGTGCTCGCGGTGGTGCGCGGCTCGGCCGTCAACCAGGACGGCGCCTCCAACGGGCTCAGCGCCCCCAACGGCCCAGCCCAGCAGCGCGTCATCCGGGCCGCCCTGGCCGACGCCGGACTGACGCCCGCCGAGGTGGACGCCGTCGAGGCGCACGGCACCGGGACGAGGCTGGGCGACCCGATCGAGGCCCAGGCGCTGCTGGCCGTCTACGGGCAGCAGCGTGAACTCCCGCTGCTGCTGGGCTCGGTGAAGTCCAACCTGGGCCACACCCAGGCCGCCGCCGGGGTCGCCGGGGTGATCCGGACGGTCCTGGCGCTGCGGCACGGCGAACTCCCGCCGAGCCTGCACATCGACCGGCCCACCAGCCATGTGGACTGGTCGCAGGGCGCGGTGGAACTGCTCACCGAGGCGCGCCGCTGGCCGGAGACCGGACGGCCGCGCCGGGCCGGCGTCTCCTCCTTCGGGCTCAGCGGCACCAACGCCCATGTGCTGCTCGAAGCGGCCGCCGAGCCGTCCGTCCCCGGGACCTCCGTTCCCGAGCGGTCCGTCCCCGGGACCTCCGTTCCCGAGCCGGTCGCCGACGCGCCGGTGACGCCGCCCTGGCTGCTCTCCGCCCGCAGCGCCCAGGCGCTGCGCGGCCAGGCCCGCGCCCTGCTCGACCACCTGGACCGCCTCGGGCACCCCGACGCCGCCGGCGCCCCCGCGCCGCTCGACCTCGCCCACTCGCTCGCCACCCGGCGCGCCCTGCTGGAGCACCGCGCCGCCGTGATCGGCACCGGCCCCGAGGAGCTGCGGGCCGCCCTGGCCGCCCTGGCTGAGGGCACCCCCGCCCCGGGCGTGGTCACCGGCCGGCACGCCGCCGGGCGGGACCGCCGGGCCGTCCTGCTGTTCCCCGGCCAGGGCTCCCAGTGGATCGGCATGGGCGCCGAACTCCTCGACAGCTCGCCGGAGTTCGCCGACGCCGTGACCGCCTGCGAACAGGCCCTGGCACCCTGGACGGACTGGTCGCTGAGCGCCGTCCTGCGCGGCGCACCCGACGCCCCGGCACTGGACCGGGTCGACGTCGCCCAACCCGCGCTCTGGGCCACCATGATCGCGCTGGCCGCCTGCTGGCAGGCCCACGGCGTCACCCCCGCCGCCGTCCTCGGCCACTCCCAGGGCGAGATCGCCGCCGCCTGCGTGGCCGGCGCGCTCTCCCTGGCGGACGGCGCCAAGGTGGTCGCCCTGCGCAGCCAGGCCATCGCCCGCGAACTCTCCGGCCACGGCGGCATGGTGTCCGTGCCGCAGGCCCACACCGAGGTGCTGGCCCGGATCGAGCCGTACGGCGGCCGGATCTCGGTCGCCGCCGCCAACGGCCCCGCCGGAGTCGTCGTCTCCGGCGAACCCGAGGCCCTCGACGACCTGCTGGCCGACTGCGAGCGCGACGGCGTACGGGCCAAGCGGATCCCGGTCGACTACGCCTCGCACTCCGCCCAGGTCGAGCGGATCGAGCGGACCCTGCTCACCGAACTCGACGGGATCACCACCCGGGCCGCCCGGATCCCGTTCTTCTCCACCGTCACCGCCGACTGGCTCGGCGACACCCCGCTGGACGCCGCCTACTGGTACCGCAACCTGCGCCGGACCGTCCGGCTGGAGGAGTCCGTGCGCGCCCTGCTCGCCCAGGGCCACGACGCCTTCCTCGAATGCAGCCCGCACCCCGTGCTGGCCATGGCCGTCGAGGACACCGCCGCCGACGCCGGCGCCCGGGCCGTGGTGCTCGGCACCGTCCGGCGCGAGGACGGCGGCTCCGCCCGGCTGCTCACCTCGCTCGCCGAGGCGCACGTGCACGGGGTGCGGATCGACTGGAGCCCCGCCCTGGCCGGCGGCCGCCCGGTGGACCTGCCCACCTACGCCTTCCAGCGCCGCCGCTACTGGCTCGACCGGTCCACCGCCGTCGCCGGGGCGAGCGACCCGTCCGGGCTCGACCGCGCCGTCCACCTCGCGGGCGGCGACACCGTGCTGCTCACCGGCCGGATCGGCACCGCGACCCACCCGTGGACCGCCGACCACCGGGTCCGCGGCGCCGCCGTCGTCCCCGCCACGGCCCTGCTGGACTGGGCCGTCCGGGCCGGCGACGAGGTCGGCTGCCCGACCGTCGCCGAACTCACCGCGCACGACCCGCTGGTCCTGCCCGAGCACGGCACCCTCGACCTCCAGCTCACCGTCGACCCGGCCGACGGCGAGGGCCGACGGCCGCTCACCGTCCACGCCCGCCCGACGGACGCGCCCGCCGACACCCCGTGGACCCGGCACGCCACCGGCACCCTCACGACCGGCAGGGTCGCCGGCACGCCGCTGGGCGACTGGCCGTCCGAGGACGCCCTGCCGCTGGACGTCGAGCCGGCGGACCACGGCGAGCGCTTCCGCACCGTCCGGGCGCTCCGGCAGCACGGCGACGAGCTGTACGCCGAGGTCGCCCTGCCCGAGGAGCACCGGGCCGAGGCGGTTGGCTTCCGCCTCCACCCCGCCCTGCTCCAGGGCCTGTTGGCCGCCACCCGGGACGGCGCCGCGGCCACCGCGGACTGGCGCGGCGTCACCCTGCACGCCACCGGCGCCGCCCTGCTCCGGGTCCGGCTCACCCCGGGCCCCGACGGCAGCCACGCGCTCAGCGCCGTCGACGCCGACGGCGCCCCCGTGCTCACCGCCGAGGCCGTCACCGTCCGCCCGATCGCCGCCGACGACCTCGGCCCGGCGACCGACCCCCTGTACGCGGTCGAGTGGCTCCCCGTGACCCCCGGCGCACCGCAGGGGAGCGTCGCGGTCCTGGGACCGGACGACGTGCCGGGCTTCCCCCGCTACGCCGACCTGGCCGCCCTCACCGCCGCCCTGGACGCCGGCGAGCCCGCCCCCGACACCGTCCTCACCCGCCTCACCGCCGTCGACGGCGACGACCCCGTCACCGCCACCCACCAGGCCGTCCGGGCCGCCCACCGCCTCGCCCGCGACTGGCTCGCCGAACCCCGGCTGGCCGGCTCCCGGCTCGCCCTGCTCACCCGGGGCGCCGAAGCCACCACCCCCGACGAGGACGTCACCGCGCTCGCCCAGGCCGCCGTGCACGGACTGATCCGCTCCGCCCAGTCCGAGGAGCCCGGCCGCTTCCTGCTGCTCGACCTCGACGACGACCCGGCCTCCGCGGCCGCCCTGCCCGCCGCCCTGGCCGTCCCCGACGAGCCCCGGCTCGCCCTCCGGCGCGGCGAACCGACCGCCCCCCGGCTGCGCCCGCTGCCGGTGTCCTCCGAGCTCCCCGTGTGGTCCTGGACCCCGGACGGCACCGTCCTGATCACCGGCGGCACCGGCACCCTCGGCGCCCTGGTCGCCCGCCACCTGGTCACCGCACACGGCGTCCGCCACCTGCTGCTCACCAGCCGGCGCGGCGACCAGGCCCCCGGGGCACGGGAGTTGAGCGAGCAGCTCACCGCCCTCGGCGCCACCGTCACCCTCGCCGCCTGCGACACCGCCGACCCGGCCGCCCTGACCGCCCTGCTCGCCACCGTCCCGGCCGAGCACCCGCTCACCGGGGTCGTGCACGCCGCAGGCGTCCTGCACGACGGCCTGCTCGCCAACCTGACCGACCGGCAGCTCACCGACGTGCTGCGCCCCAAGGCCGACGCGGCCTGGCACCTGCACCGGGCGACCGCCCACCTGGACCTGTCCGCCTTCGTGCTGTTCTCCTCCTTCGCCGCCACCGCCGGCGGACCGGCCCAGGCCAACTACGCCGCCGCCAACGCCTTCCTGGACGCCCTGGCCCACCGCCGCCGAGCCGAGGGCCGGCCGGCCGTCTCGCTCGGCTGGGGATACTGGGGAGAATCGAGTGCGATGACGTCCACCCTGGACGCCGTGGACATCGCCCGCTTCGCCCGCTCCGGCATGCTGCCGCTCCCGGCCGCCCAGGGCCTCGCCCTGCTCGACGCCGCGAGCACCGTGCCCCGCCCGCACCTGGCGGCCGTCCGGCTCGACCGGCACGCCCTGGCCACGGCCGGCGCACCGCCGCTCTTCGCCGACCTGCTGCCCCGGCGCGCCACCGTCCGGCGCACGGCCGCCGCCACCGCGGCGGCCACCGGCGAGCGGGGCGTCCTGGACCGGCTCGCCGGGCTCGGCGCCGCCCAGCAGGAGCAGCTGCTCCAGGGCCTGGTCGTCGGCCACCTGGCCGCCGTCCTCGGCCACGCCACCCCCGAGGCGGTCGAACCGGAACGGGGCTTCCTCGACCACGGGATGTCCTCGCTGGCCGCCGTCGAACTGCGCAACCGGCTGAACGCCGAACTCGGGCTGCGGCTGCCCACCACCACGATCTTCGACCACCCGTCACCCGTCGCCCTGGCCGGCCGGCTGCGCGAACTGCTCGGCGCACCGACCGGTGCACCGGCCGGCGCCACGGCACCGGAGCGGCCCGTCTTCGCCGAACTGGACGGCTTGGAGGCCGCGCTCTCCGCCGCCGAGCTCGACCCGGACTCCCGCGCCCGGCTGCTCAGCCGCCTCAAGAGCCTCCAGTGGCGGCTCGACGACGGCGCGGCGGAACCGGCCGACGCCGCCGCCGACCCGGACACCGGACTCGACGGCACCACCGACGACGAGATGTTCGACCTGATCGACCGCGAACTCGGACTCGCCTGACCGGCGCGGCAGCACCCGCCCCGCCCCGCGCCACCGGCCGCCGACCCGTACCACCCTTCCGAACTGCGAGGTTTCCCACCCATGGCCAGCACCTCCGAGGACAGGCTCCGCGACTACCTCAAGAAGGTCACCGCGGACCTGCGGCGCACCAGGCTGCGGCTGGAGTCCGTCGAGGCCAGGGACGCCGAGCCGATCGCGATCATCGGGATGGCTTGCCGCTACCCCGGCGGCGTGCGCACCCCGGAGGACCTGTGGCGGCTGGTCGCCGACGGCGCCGACGCCATCGGCGAACTCCCCGCCGACCGCGGCTGGGACACCGAGGCGCTCTACGACCCCACCCCCGGCACCCCCGGCAAGAGCTATGTGCGGCACGGCGGATTCCTCGACGGCGTGGCCGACTTCGACGCCGAACTGTTCGGCATCGCCCCGCGCGAGGCCCTCGCCATGGACCCGCAGCAGCGGCTCCTGCTGGAGTCCGCCTGGGAGGCGATCGAACGCGCCCGGATCGCCCCCGCCGCGCTGCGCGGCAGCGACACGGGTGTGTTCATCGGCGGCGCCGACACCGACTACGGCTCGCTGGCCCGGCAGGCCGAGGAGACCGAGGGCCACCTGCTCACCGGCGGAGCCGTCAGCGTGCTCTCCGGCCGGATCTCCTACACCCTCGGCCTGGAGGGCCCGGCCGTCACCGTCGACACCGCCTGCTCCTCCGCCCTGGTCGCCCTCCACCTCGCCGTCCGCGCGCTGCGGGCCGGCGAATGCTCGCTGGCCGTCGCGGGCGGCGTCGCCGTCATGCCCACCACCCGGCTGTTCACCGAGTTCTCCCGGCAACGCGGGCTCGCCCCCGACGGCCGGTGCAAGCCCTTCGCGGAGGCGGCCGACGGCACCTCCTGGGCCGAGGGCGTCGGCGTCCTGCTGGTCGAACGGCTCTCGGACGCCCGACGCCTCGGGCACGAGGTGCTGGCCGTGGTCCGCGGCACCGCCGTCAACCAGGACGGCGCCAGCAGCCGCCTGACCGCCCCCAACGGACCCTCCCAGCAGCGGGTCATCCAGGCCGCCCTGGCCAACGCCCGGCTCACCCCCGACCAGGTCGACGCCGTCGAGGCGCACGGCACCGGCACCACCCTGGGCGACCCGATCGAGGCCCAGGCCCTGCTGGCCACCTACGGCCGGAACCGGCCCGCCGACCGGCCGCTGTACCTCGGCGGCGTCAAGTCCAACCTCGGGCACGCCCAGGCGGCGGCCGGCGTGGCGGGCGTGATCAAGACGGTGATGGCCCTGCGCGCCGGGGTGCTGCCGCGCACCCTGCACGTCGACGAGCCCTCCTCGCACGTGGACTGGACGGAGGGGGCCGTCGAACTGCTGGCCGAGGCCCGGGACTGGCCGGAGACCGGCCGCCCGCGCCGGGCCGGGGTGTCGGCGTTCGGGATCAGCGGGACCAATGCGCACGTGGTGCTGGAACAGGCCGAGGAGGCGGCCGACGTGGCGGCTCCCGAGGACGCGGCACCGGCGCCGGGCGTGCTGCCCTGGGTGCTGAGCGGCCGGACCGGGGACGCGCTGCGCGCCCAGGCGGCACGGCTGCTGGACGCCGGTGCGGCCGGACAGCCGACCGGGGACCTGGCGTGGTCGCTGGCGACCAGCCGGTCGCTGCTCAACCACCGGGCCGTGGTGGTGGGTTCGGGGCGGGAGGAGCTGCTGCGCGGGCTCGGCGCACTCGCGGCGGGTGTGGCGGCGGGTACGGCGGCGGGTACGGGTGCGGCCGGGGTCGTCGAGGGTGTGGTGCGAAGTGGCGGGACGGCGTTCCTGTTCTCCGGTCAGGGCTCGCAACGGCTGGGCATGGGACGGGAGTTGTACGAACGGTTCCCGGTGTTCGCGGCGGCCTTCGACGAGGTGTGTGCCGCGCTGGACCTGCCGGTGCGCGAGGTGGTGTGGGGCGACGACGCGGAACTGCTGAACCGGACCTCCTTCGCCCAGGCGGGGCTGTTCGCGGTGGAGGTGGCGCTGTTCCGGCTGGTCGAATCGCTGGGCGTACGGCCGGAGTTCGTGGCCGGGCATTCGATCGGCGAGGTGGCGGCGGCGCACGTGGCCGGGGTGTTCTCGCTCGCGGACGCCTGCACCCTGGTGGCGGCCCGGGGCCGGTTGATGCAGGCCCTGCCCTCCGGTGGGGCCATGCTCGCCGTGCAGGCCACGGAGGAGGAAGTCCGCCCGCTGCTGGGCGAGTCGGTGTCGATCGCGGCCGTGAACGGCCCTCGGTCCGTCGTCGTCTCCGGCACGGAGGAGGCCGTCGAGGCGATCCGTCAGCACTTCGCCGACCGGAAGACCACCCGGCTGCGCGTCTCGCACGCCTTCCACTCCCCGCTGATGGACCCGATGCTGGACGACTTCCGTACGGTCCTCAACGGCCTGACGTACCAGGCCCCTTCGATCCAGGTCGTCTCCAACCTGACCGGCGGGATCGCCCGCGACCTCCAGTCGCCTGAGTACTGGGTGCGGCACGTCCGCGAGGCCGTCCGCTTCGCCGACGGCATCCGCGCGCTGGAGGCGGCCGGCGTCACCCGCTTCCTGGAACTCGGCCCGGACGGTGTGCTCACCGCGATGGCGGCCGACTCCCTCACCGGCGAAGCCGTGCTGGCCTCCGTCCTCCGCAAGGACCGGCCCGAGGAGCCCGGCGTCCTCACCGCGCTCGCCCGACTGCACGTCACCGGCGCGACCGTCGACTGGGCCGCCCTGTTCACCGGCACCGCCGTCCGCACCGTGGACCTGCCCACCTACGCTTTCCAGCACCGCCGCTACTGGCCCACCCCCGCGCCGACCGGCACCGGCGACCTGGGCGCCGCCGGCCTGGCCGCCGCCGACCACCCGCTGCTCGCCGCCGCCCTCGAACTCTCCGACGACGGCGGCCTGTTGTTCACCTCCCGGCTCTCCCGGCAGACCCACCCCTGGCTCGCCGACCACGTCGTCCGCGGCGAGGTCCTGCTGCCCGGCACCGCCTTCCTCGAACTCGCCGTCCGGGCGGGCGACGAGGCCGGCTGCGACCGCGTCGAGGAACTCACCCTGGCCGCGCCGCTGGTGCTGCCCGAGCACGGCGGCGTCCAGCTGCAACTGCGCGTCGGCGCGGCCGAGGAGAACGGCCGGCGCACCTTCGTGATCGCCTCCCGCTCCGAGGGCGCCGACGGCCGCGGCTGGGACCAGCACGCGACCGGCGCCCTGGCCGTGGGCGACACCCGCACGGCCTTCGACACCTCGACCTGGCCGCCCATGGACGCCGAGGCGGTCGACCTGACCGGCCTGTACGAGGGCATGGCGGACGGCGGGTACGCCTACGGCCCGGCGTTCCAGGGCCTGCGGGCGGCCTGGCGCCGTGGCGACGAGGTTTTCGCCGAGGTCGCGCTGCCGGAGGGCACCGAGGGCGCCGGCTACGGCCTGCACCCGGCGCTGCTGGATGCCGCCCTGCATGTGACGGCCGTCAACGGCATGCCGCACGGCGTGGTGCCCTTCGTCTGGGAGGAGGTGTCGCTGCACGCCTCCGGAGCCTCCGCGGTGCGGGTGCGGGTCACCCGGACCGGTGAGGAGTCCGTCGCGGTGGCGGTCGCCGACACCGAGGGACTGCCGGTGGCCTCGGTCGGGTCGCTGGCCCTGCGGGCGGCGGCCCCGGCCGGGGCGGCGACGGCCGCGGGCCGGGACGCGCTGTTCCGGGTGGACTGGGTGCCGGTGGAGCCGGTCGCGGCGGAGTTCGTGGCGGTGGCCTCGCTGGCGGAGGTGCCGGGGGAGGTGCCGCCGGTGGTGGTCGTGCGACCGGTTGTCGAGGGGGTGCACGAGCGGTCGGCGTGGGCCCTGGAGTTGGTGCAGGGCTGGTTGGCGGAGGAGCGGTTCGCCGGGTCCCGGCTGGTGTTTGTGACGCGTGGCGTGGTGGCTGGTGAGGACCTCGCCGGAGCTGCTGTGTGGGGCCTGGTGCGATCCGCGCAGTCGGAGGAGCCGGGCCGGTTCGGGCTCGTGGACATCGCGGGGGAGGGCGAACTGACGCCTGCCGCCCTCGGGTTGGACGAGCCGCAACTGCTGCTCCGGGACGGCCGGGTGCTGGCCGCCCGGCTGGCGCGTGCCGCCCGCGGCACGGACGAGCCGGTGGCCTGGGCCGGTGCGGGCGCCGTCCTGATCACCGGCGGGACGGGCGGCCTGGGCCGGGTCATCGCCCGGCACCTGGTGGCCGAGCACGGCGTGCGCAGCCTGCTGCTGGTGAGCCGACGCGGCCCGGCCGCCGAGGGTGTCGACGAACTGCTCGCCGAGCTGGCCGAGTCGGGAGCCGAGGCGGCCGTCGAGGCCTGCGACGTGGCCGATCGGACGGCCGTCGCGGAGCTGTTCGCCCGGCACGAGATCCGTGCGGTGGTCCACACGGCCGGGGTCATCGACGACGGCGTGATCGGCTCGCTCACCCCCGACCGGCTGTCGGCCGTGCTGCGCCCGAAGGCGGACGCCGCCTGGAACCTCCACCAGGCCACCGAAGACCGCGAGTTGGCGGCCTTCGTGCTGTTCTCCTCGGTCTCCGGCGTGTTCGGCGGCCCGGGCCAGGCCGCCTATGCGTCGGGCAACGCCTACCTGGACGCCCTGGCCGTGCACCGCCGCTCGCTCGGCCTGCCCGCCGTCTCCCAGGCCTGGGGCCCGTGGACCCGCGACGGCGGCATGACCGCCACCCTCGCCGAGGTCGACCTGCACCGGATCGCCCGCTCGGGCCTGCCGGAACTCACCCCCGCCGAGGGCGCGGCTCTCTTCGACGCCTCGCTCGCGACCGGCGAGCCCGCGATCCTGCCCGTGCGCCTGGACCTCGCCGTGCTGCGGACCCAGGAGCCGGTGCCCGCGCTGCTGCGCGCCCTGGTGCGCGGCCGGGTCCGACGCGCGGTGGTCGCGGGGTCGGCCGGGTCGGCGGCGCTGGCGCAGCGGCTGTCCGCGCTGGGCGGTGACGAGCGGCGCTCGGCGGTGCTGGAGCTGGTGCGTGACCAGATCGCGGTGGTGCTGGGACACGAGGGCGGCGCGGCGGTCGACCCGTCGCGGGCGTTCCAGGACCTCGGCTTCGACTCGCTGACGGCGGTCGAGCTGCGCAACCGGCTGCGATCGGTGACCGGTCTCCAGCTGCCGGCGACGGTGGTGTTCGACTACCCGACGGCGGGCGCGCTGGCCGGCTTCCTGCTGGAGGGCCTGTACGGCGCCGAGACCGTGATGGAGACTCCCCGGGCGGTGCTCGCGCCGTCGGAGGATCCGATCGTGATCGTCGGTATGGCCTGCCGCTACCCGGGCGGGGTGCGCTCGCCCGAGGAGCTGTGGCGGCTGGTGGCGGACGGCGTGGACGCCGTGTCGGAGTTCCCGACGAACCGCGGCTGGGACCTCGACGCGCTGCACAGCGAGGACCGGTCGGCACCGGGCACCTCGTACACCCGGATGGGCTCCTTCCTGCACGACGCCGGGGAGTTCGACCCCGAGTTCTTCGGGATGAGCCCGCGCGAGGCGCTGGCCACGGACGCCCAGCAGCGGCTGCTGCTGGAGACCTCCTGGGAGGCGTTCGAGCGGGCGGGCATCGACCCGGTGTCGCTGCGCGGCAGCCGGACCGGTGTGTTCGCGGGTGTCATGTACACCGACTACCGCGCGCTGCTGGACGGCGAGGAGTTCGAGGGCTTCCGGGGCAACGGCAGCGCCCCGAGCGTCGCCTCCGGGCGGGTCTCCTACATCTTCGGGTTCGAGGGTCCGGCGGTGACGGTGGACACGGCGTGCTCGTCCTCGCTGGTGGCGATGCACCTGGCGGCCCAGGCGCTGCGCGGCGGCGAGTGCTCGTTGGCGCTGGCCGGCGGCGTGACGGTGATGTCGACGCCGGGCACTTTCGTGGAGTTCTCGCGGCAGGGCGGGCTGTCGGCGGACGGGCGGTGCCGGTCGTTCGCGGAGGCGGCGGACGGGGTCGGCTGGGGCGAAGGCGTCGGGGTCGTGGTGCTGGAGCGGCTGTCGGACGCCCGGCGCAACGGGCACCGGGTGCTGGCGGTGCTGCGCGGCTCGGCCGTCAATCAGGACGGTGCGTCCAACGGGCTGACGGCGCCGAACGGGCCTTCGCAGCAGCGGGTGATCCGGCAGGCGTTGGCGAGTGCGGGGCTGTCGACGGCGGACGTCGACGCCGTCGAGGCGCACGGGACCGGGACGACGCTGGGTGATCCGATCGAGGCGCAGGCGCTGCTGGCGACGTACGGGCAGGACCGTGAACTGCCGTTGCTGCTGGGGTCGATCAAGTCGAACATCGGGCACGCCCAGGCGGCGGCCGGTGTGGCGGGCGTGATCAAGATGGTGCTGGCGATGCAGCATGGGACGCTGCCGCGCACGCTGCACGTGGATGCGGCGTCCTCGCACGTGGACTGGACGGCGGGTGCGGTCGAGCTGCTGGCGGAGGGTGCGGCGTGGCCGGCCACCGACCGTCCGCGTCGGGCGGGCGTGTCCTCCTTCGGGATCAGCGGCACCAACGCGCACGTGATCCTGGAGCAGGCCGAATCCGAGGCCGTACCAGACGCTGCGGTCGTGGCGGGATCGATGCCCTGGGTGGTATCGGCGAAGACGCCGGAGGCACTGGAAGCGCAGCTGGTGCGGTTGACTGAGCCTCGTGAACTCCCGGCTGCGGATGTGGCGTTCACCCTGGCGGGGCGGTCGCGGTTCGCGCACCGCGCGGTGCTGGTGGACGGTGTCGAGGTGGCACGGGGGACGGCGGCGGAGGGCAGGAGTGCGTTCCTGTTCTCCGGGCAGGGCTCGCAGCGGCTCGGGATGGGCCGGGAGTTGTACGGCCGGTTCCCGGTGTTCGCGGCGGCCTTCGACGCGGTGTGCGAGCAATTCGAGCTGCCGCTGCGGGAGGTCGTGTGGGGCGAGGACGAGGAGCTGCTGAACCGGACCGACTACGCCCAGGCCGGGCTGTTCGCGGTCGAGGTGGCGTTGTTCCGGTTGGTCGAGTCGCTGGGTGTGCGGCCGGAGTTCGTGGCCGGGCACTCGATCGGCGAGGTCGCGGCGGCGCATGTGGCCGGGGTGTTCTCGCTGGCGGACGCCTGTGCGTTGGTCTCCGCCCGTGGCCGGCTGATGCAGGCGCTGCCGTCCGGTGGGGCGATGCTCGCGGTGCAGGCGACGGAGGAGGAAGTTCGGCCGCTGCTCGGCGAGTTGGTGTCGATAGCGGCCGTGAACGGCCCTCGGTCCGTCGTCGTCTCGGGCACGGAGGAGGCGGTGACCGGGATCGAGGCGCACTTCGCCGACCGGAAGACCACCCGGCTGCGGGTCTCGCACGCGTTCCACTCGCCGCTGATGGACCCGATGCTGGACGACTTCCGGGACGTTCTCAACGGCCTGACATACCAGGCTCCTTCGATCCCGGTCGTCTCCAACCTGACCGGCGGGATTGCTGAGGACCTTCGGGCGCCGGAGTACTGGGTGCGGCACGTCCGCGAGGCCGTCCGCTTCGCCGACGGCGTCCGCGCGCTGGAGGCGGCGGGAGTCACCCGCTTCCTGGAGCTCGGCCCGGACGGTGTGCTCACCGGCATGGCCGCCGGTTCGCTCTCCGGTGACGCCGTACTGGCCACGGCGCTCCGCAAGGGCCGGCCCGAGGACACGACCATCCTGACCGCCCTGGCCCACCTGCACGTCTCCGGCGCGCCCGTCGACTGGTCCGCGCTGTTCACCGGCACCGCCGCCCGGCACGTCGACCTCCCGACGTACGCCTTCCAGCACCGCCCGTACTGGCCGGCGGTCACGCTCACCCGTGGCGGCGACGTCCGGCTCGCGGGCCTCGGTGCGGCCGAGCACCCGCTGCTCGGCGCCGCCGTCGAGCTCGTCCACACCGACGGCTACCTGTTCACCGGCCGCCTGTCGGTGGCGATGCACGGGTGGCTGGCGGACCATGTGGTGCACGGGTCGGTGCTGGTGCCGGGCACAGCGCTGGTGGAGCTGGCGGTGCGGGCCGGCGACGAGGTCGGCTGCGACCTGGTCGAGGAACTGACCCTTGCGGCGCCGCTGGTCCTGCCCGAGCGGGGCGGGGTCCGGGTGCAGGTGTGGGTCGGTGAGCCGGACGCGTCCGGACGGCGCGCCGTCACCGTGCACGCCCGGCCGGACGGCGAGGAGGGGGCCGACTGGACCCTGCACGCGAGTGGTGTGCTGGGGACGGGTGCGGCGCCGGTGGCCTTCGATGCCTCGGTGTGGCCGCCGGTCGGTGCCGAGGCGCTGGACCTGACGGGTCTGTACGAAGGCCTGGCGGAGGCCGGGTTCGGGTACGGTCCGGCGTTCCGGGGTCTGCGGGCGGCCTGGCGTCGTGGGGACGAGGTGTTCGCCGAGGTGGCCCTGCCGGAAGGGGCCGAGGGGGCCGGTTACGGCCTGCACCCGGCGCTGTTCGATGCCTGCCTGCACGGCTTCGCGCTGGCGGACTCGGGCGGGGACGGTGGTGTGCCGTTCGCCTGGGAGGACGTGGCGCTGCACGCCTCGGGGGCTTCGGCGGTCCGGGTGCGGCTGACGCCGACGGCGGGTGGCGGGATGTCGCTGGCGGTCGCCGACACCGAGGGGCGCCCGGTGGCCTCGGTCGGGTCGCTGGTCGTCCGGCCGGTGGCGACGGGTGCGGTGGCGACGGTCGGCCGCAACGACCTGTTCCGGGTGGACTGGGTGCCGGTGGAGCCGGTCGCGGCGGAGTTCGTGGAGGTGGCCTCGCTGGCCGAGGTGCCGGCCGTGGTGCCGCCGGTGGTGGTGGTCCGGTCCGTCGCCGGGGAGGTGCACGAGCGGACGGCCCGGGCGCTGGAGCTGGTGCAGGGCTGGTTGGCGGAGGAGCGTTTCGCCGCCTCCCGGTTGGTTTTCGTGACGGGTGGCGTGGTCGCCGGGGAGGACCTGGCGGGCGCAGCGGTGTGGGGTCTGGTGCGGTCGGCGCAGTCGGAGGAGCCGGGCCGGTTCGGTCTGGTGGACCTGGTCGGCGAGGGCGACCTGTCCTCCGCCCTGGGCCTGGATGAGCAACAACTACTCCTCAGGCAGAGCGAGTTGTCCGCCGCCCGGCTGGTCCGGACGGAACCGGCGACGGAACCGGTGGTGTGGCCGAGCGAGGGCACGGTCCTGATCACCGGCGGCACGGGTGGCCTGGGCCGGTTGGTGGCGCGGCATCTGGCGGGCGAGCACAGCGTGCGCAGCCTGCTGCTGGTAAGCCGACGCGGCCCGGCAGCTGAGGGTGTCGACGAACTGCTGGCCGATCTGGCCGAGTTGGGTGCCGAGGCGGCCGTCGAGGCCTGCGATGTGGCCGATGAGGCCGCCGTGGCGGAGTTGTTCGCCCGGCACGAGATCCGTGGGGTCGTTCACACGGCCGGGGTGCTCGACGATGGTGTGGTCGGTTCGCTGACTCCCGAGCGGTTGTCGGCGGTGCTGCGTCCGAAGGCGGACGCGGCGTGGAACCTGCACCGGGCGGCGGAGAGCGCCGAGGTCTTCGTCCTGTTCTCCTCCATGGCCGGTACCTTCGGCAGCGCGGGTCAGGCCGCCTACGCGGCGGGCAACGCCTACCTGGACGCTCTGGCGGTGCACCGTCGTGCGCAGGGCCGGCCGGCGGTCTCGCTGGCCTGGGGACCGTGGTCCGGCGTGGCCGGGATGACCGGCACCCTCACCGACGCCGAGGCCGAACGGATCGCCCGACTCGGCCTGCCGTCGATCTCCCCGGACCAGGGCGTCGCCCTCTTCGACGCCGCGCTCTCCACCGGCCACCCGGCCGTCCTGCCCGTCCGCCTCGACCCGGCCGCGATGGCCGCGCACGGCGAGGTGCCCGCGCTGCTGCGGGGCCTGGTCCGGGGACGGGTGCGGCGCGCGGTGGTCGCCGGATCGGCCGTGGCGGCGGGCCTGGCGCAGCGCCTGGCCGCCCTCGGTGGCGAGGAGCGGCGCTCGGCGGTGCTGGAGTTGGTGCGCGAGCAGATCGCGGTGGTGCTCGGGCACCAGGGCGGTGCGGCGGTCGACCCGTCGCGGGCGTTCCAGGACCTCGGCTTCGACTCGCTGACGGCGGTGGAACTGCGCAACCGGCTGCGGACCGTGACCGGCCTCCGGCTCCCGGCGACCGTGGTGTTCGACTACCCGACCGCCCTCGCCCTCGCCGGTTTCCTGCTGGACGGCCTGTTCGGCACCGAGAGCGTGGTCGACGTCCCCGAGACGTTGCCGCCCCTGTCGGACGACCCGATCGTGCTCGTGGGGATGGCGTGCCGCTACCCCGGCGGGGTGACCTCGCCCGAGGACCTCTGGCGGCTGGTGGCCGACGGCGTGGACGCGGTGTCCGACTTCCCGACCGACCGCGGCTGGGACGTCGGAGCACTGTACGACCCGAACCCGGACCACACCGGCACGTCGTACACGCGCTCCGGTGGATTCCTGTACACGGCCGGGGAGTTCGACCACGAGTTCTTCGGGATGAGCCCGCGGGAGGCGCTGGCCACGGACGCGCAGCAGCGGCTGCTGCTGGAGACGTCCTGGGAGGCGTTCGAGCGGGCGGGCATCGACCCGGTGTCGCTGCGCGGCAGCAAGACCGGTGTGTTCGCGGGCGTGATGTACGCCGACTACGCGAGCCTGCTCGGCGGTGGCGAGTTCGAGGGGTACCAGGGCAGCGGCAGTGCGGGGAGCGTGGCCTCGGGCCGGGTGTCGTACACGCTGGGCCTGGAGGGCCCGGCGGTGACGGTCGACACCGCCTGCTCGTCCTCGCTGGTGGCGATGCACCTGGCCGCCCAGGCCCTGCGCAGTGGTGAGTGCTCGTTGGCGCTGGCCGGCGGTGTGACGGTGATGTCCACCCCGAACACCTTCGTGGAGTTCTCGCGGCAGGGCGGGTTGTCGGCGGACGGGCGGTGCCGGTCGTTCGCGGAGGCGGCGGACGGGGTCGGCTGGGGCGAGGGCGTCGGCATGGTCGTGCTGGAGTGCCTCTCGGACGCCCGGCGCAACGGGCATCGCGTACTGGCCGTTCTGCGTGGCAGTGCGGTCAACCAGGACGGCGCGTCGAACGGTCTGACCGCGCCGAACGGGCCCTCGCAGCAGCGGGTGATCCGGCAGGCGCTGGCCAGTGGCGGACTCTCACCGGCCGATGTCGACGCCGTCGAGGCGCACGGGACCGGGACGACGCTGGGCGACCCGATCGAGGCACAGGCGCTCCTCGCGACCTATGGCCAGGACCGTGAACTGCCCCTGCTCCTCGGCTCGATCAAGTCGAACATCGGGCACGCCCAGGCGGCGGCCGGTGTGGCCGGCGTGATCAAGATGATCCTCGCCATGCAGCACGGGACTCTTCCCCGCACCCTGCACGTGGACGCGCCGTCCTCGCACGTGGACTGGACGGCGGGCGCGGTGGAACTGCTGACCGAGGGCACCGCGTGGCCGGCCACCGACCGTCCGCGTCGGGCGGGCGTCTCCTCCTTCGGGATCAGCGGCACCAACGCCCACGTGATCCTGGAGCAGGCCGAACCCGAGGCCGCGCAGGAGGCTTCGGTCGCCCCGGCGGCGATGCCCTGGGTGGTCTCGGCCAAGTCCGAGGCCGCACTCGACGGCCAGGCCGCGCAACTCGCGGAGCTCGACGGCGTGTCGGCTCTGGACGTGGGTCTGACGCTCGCCGGTCGGTCGCGCTTCGTGCACCGCGCGGTGCTGGTGGACGGTGTCGAGGTGGCTCGGGGTGCGGCTACGGAGGGTCGTAGCGCAGTCCTCTTCTCCGGGCAGGGATCGCAACGGCTCGGGATGGGACGGGAGTTGTACGCTCGCTTCCCGGTGTTCGCGGCGGCCTTCGACGCGGTGTGCGAGCAGTTCGAGCTGCCGCTGCGGGAGGCGATGTGGGGTGCGGACGAGGAGCTGCTGAACCGGACGGACTACGCCCAGGCCGGGCTGTTCGCCGTCGAGGTGGCGCTGTTCCGACTCGTCGAATCGCTGGGGGTGCGGCCGGAGTTCGTGGCCGGTCACTCGATCGGCGAGATCGCGGCCGCACACGTCGCCGGGGTGTTCTCGCTGGCGGACGCCTGCGCGCTGGTCGCGGCTCGTGGCCGCCTGATGCAGGCGCTGCCGTCCGGCGGCGCGATGCTCGCCGTACAGGCCACGGAGGACGAAGTCCGGCCGCTGCTGGGTGACTTGGTGTCGATTGCGGCCGTCAACGGTTCTCTGGCCGTCGTCGTCTCGGGCGCGGAGGAGTCCGTCGCCGCGATCGAGACGCACTTCGCCGATCGTCGGACGACCCGCCTGCGGGTCTCGCACGCCTTCCACTCGCCGCTGATGGACCCGATGCTCGACGACTTCCGCGCAGTCCTCAACGGCCTGACGTTCCAGGCGCCTTCGATCCCCGTCGTCTCCAACCTCACCGGCGGCATCGCCGAGGACCTCCAGTCGCCCGAGTACTGGGTGCGCCACGTCCGCGAGGCCGTCCGCTTCGCCGACGGCATCCGCACCCTCCACGATCACGGCGTCCGCCGCTTCCTGGAGCTCGGCCCCGACGCCGTCCTCACCGCCCTCACCGCGAGCGCGCTGCCAGACGGCGAGGCCGACGACGCCGTCACCGCCCCGGCCCTGCGCCGGAACCGCCCCGAGGAACACACCCTCGTGGAGGCCCTCGCCCACCTCTACGTTGACGGCACGAAGGTCGACTGGGCCGCCCTGTTCGCCGACACCGGCGCCCGGCGCGTCGACCTCCCGACCTACGCGTTCCAGCGCCGCCGCTTCTGGCCCGCCCCGCGACCCGCCCACGGCGGCGACGTCCGCGCCGCCGGCCTTGCGGCCAGCACGCACCCGCTGTTCGGCGCTGCGGTCGACCTGGCCGACGAGGACGGATTGGTGCTCACCGGCCGCCTGTCGACGGCCTCCTTCCCGTGGCTGGCCGACCACGTCGTCCAGGGCCGGGTCCTGCTGCCCGGCGCCGGCCTGCTGGAACTCGCGCTGCGCGCCGCCGCCGAGGTCGGCTGCGAGCTGGTGGAGGAACTGACCCTGGCCGCGCCGCTGCTGCTGCCCGAGCAGGGCGCCGTCCAACTGCAACTGCGGGTCGGTGGACCGGATGCGGCCGGTCGGCGGGAGTTGGGTATCCACTCCCGGCCGGACAGTGATCCGGACGCCGGGTGGGTGCAGCACGCGGCGGGTTCGCTGGCCGAATCCGCAGTCGGGACGGGGGAGTTCGACGCCTCGGTCTGGCCGCCGACCGGTGCGGAGACCCTGCCGCTGGAGGGCGCGTACGAGCGGATGGCCGAGGCCGGGTTCGGCTACGGCCCCGCCTTCCAGGGGCTCCGCGCGGCCTGGCGTCGTGGGAACGAGCTGTTCGCGGACGTCGAACTCCCCGACGGCGTCGGCTCGGAGGGCTTCGGCGTGCACCCCGCCCTCCTCGACGCGGCCCTGCACGTCGCCATCGTGGACGCCGGGAGCGACGACACCGTGGTCCCGTTCGCCTGGACGGGCGCGGCGCTCCGCGCCGTCGGTGCCTCAGCGGTCCGGGTGCGGATCGTCCGGCTCGACGGTGGCGGGCTGCGGCTCGACCTCGCCGACCCGGCGGGCGCTCCCGTGCTGACGGTGGACGCCGTACAGGGCCGCGCCGTGTCGGCGGAGCAGCTGGGCTCGGCCGATCCGCTCTACGCGGTCGACTGGTCCGAGCTGCCGGCCGCCCCGGAGCCGGCCACGGCGTGGACCGCCTGGAATGATCTGCCCACCGAGGGCCCGGCGCCCGCCACGGTCGTCCTGGACTGCTCGACCGTGACCGTATCTGCGGACGATGTCCCTGCCGCCGTCCGCGAGGTGACGGACCGCGTCCTGCGCGTGGTGCAGAGCTGGCTGGTGGAGGAGCGGTTCGCGGCCTCCCGGTTGGTCGTGGTGACGCGTGGCGCGGTGGCGGTGCGCGAAGGCGAGCCGGTGGATGTGGTGCAGGCGCCGGTGTGGGGTCTGCTGCGGTCGGCGCTGGCCGAGAACCCGGGTCGTTTCGCGCTGCTGGACACGGACGGCGAGGTGGTGGTCACCGCCGAGCCGGAGTCCGCCGTCCGTGCCGGTGAGGTCCTCGTGCCGCGCCTGACCCAGCTCCCCACGCAGGACGGTCCGTTGTCCGTCGGTGCGGAGGACACGGTGCTGATCACCGGCGGCACCGGCGGCCTGGGCGCCGTCGTGGCCTGTTACCTGGCCACCGAGCGTGGCGTGCGGAGTCTGGTGCTGACGAGCCGCCGGGGCCTGGAGGCTCCGGGTGCGGCGGAGTTGGTCGCGGAGTTGTCCGCGCTCGGCGCGTCCGTTGAGGTCCGTGCTTGTGACATGGCTGACCGAGAGGCCGTCGCGGCGCTGGTCGACGCGATCCCGGCACTGTCGGCCGTGGTGCACGCCGCCGGTGTCGGTGACAACGGTCTGGTCGGGGCGCTGACGCCCGAGCGGATGGACGCCGTCCTCGCCCCGAAGGCCGACGGCGCCTGGTACCTGCACGAGCTGACGCAGGACCGCCGCCTCAACGCCTTCGTCCTCTTCTCCTCCGCCGGCGGTCTCGTCCTGACCGCCGGCCAGGGCAACTACGCGGCCGCGAACGTCTTCCTCGACGCCCTCGCCGCCCACCGCCACGCGCTCGGCCTGCCCGCCACCTCCCTCGCCTACGGCCTGTGGGACGTCGGCGCCGGCCTCGGCCGCGACCTCGCCGAGGTCGACCGCCACCGGATGGCCGTCCAGGGCGTCCCCGTCCTCGACCACGACGCCGGTCTGGACCTGTTCGCCGCCGCCCTGCGCACCGAGCGCGCCGCCGTCGCCGCGATCCGGGTCGACCGGGCCGCCCTGCGCGCCCGCACCGACGAGCTGCCCGCCCTGCTGCGCGGCCTCGCCGCCCCGCGCCGCCGGCCCGCGCTCCCCGCGAGCGGCCGCGCCGCCGGGACCGGTCTCGCCCAGCGCCTCGCCGGGCTGGGGGAGAGCGAGCGCCGCCGCCTGGCGCTGGACCTCGTGCGGACGGAGGTCGCGGCCGTGCTCGGCCACGCCTCCGCCGAGGAGGTCACGCCCGAGCGCGCGTTCCAGGAGCTCGGCTTCGACTCCCTCGCCGCCACCGACCTGCGCAACCGCCTCAACCAGCGCACCGGACTGCGGCTGCCCGCCACCCTCGCCTTCGACCACCCCAACGCCCGGGCCGTGGCGGCCCACCTCCTCGACCTGGCCGGGGCGGGCGAGGAACCGGCGCCGACGGACGGGACACACCCCCGGCCGGACACCTCCGACGACCCGATCGCGATCGTCGGCATGGCCTGCCGCTACCCCGGCGGCGCGGCCTCGCCCGAGGCGCTGTGGCAGCTCCTGACGGACGGCGTCGACACGGTGACCGAGCTGCCGACCGACCGCGGCTGGGACCTCGGGAGCCTCTACGACCCCGAGCCCGGCAAGGAGGGCCGCAGCTACACCCGCCACGGCAGCTTCCTGCACGACGCCGGCGACTTCGACCCCGGCCTGTTCGGGATCTCCCCGCGCGAGGCCCTCTACATGGACCCGCAGCAGCGGCTCCTGCTGGAGACCTCGTGGGAGGCGCTGGAGCGGGCGGGCATCGACCCGCTGTCGCTGCGGGGCAGCCGGACCGGCGTCTTCGCCGGCCTGATGTACCACGACTACGCGCTCAACACGAACCCCTCGGGCACCAGCGGCGGCAGCGTGGTCTCGGGCCGGGTCTCGTACACGCTGGGCCTGGAGGGCCCGGCGGTGACGGTCGACACGGCCTGCTCCTCCTCGCTGGTCGCCCTGCACCTGGCCGTCCAGGCGCTGCGCAGCGGCGAGTGCTCGCTGGCCCTCGCGGGCGGCGCCACGGTGATGGCGACGCCGGGCATGTTCATCGAGTTCTCCCGGCAGCGCGGCCTGTCGGCGGACGGCCGGTGCAAGGCCTTCGCCGGTGCGGCGGACGGCGTGGGCTGGTCCGAGGGCGTCGGCGTGCTGCTCGTGGAGCGGCTCTCCGACGCGCGGCGGAACGGCCACCGGGTGCTGGCGGTGATCCGTGGCACGGCCGTCAACCAGGACGGCGCGAGCAACGGGTTCTCGGCGCCGAACGGGCCGTCGCAGCAGCGGGTGATCCGGCAGGCGCTGGCGAGTGCCGGACTGTCGACGGCGGACGTCGACGCGGTCGAGGCGCACGGCACCGGGACGACGCTGGGCGACCCGATCGAGGCGCAGGCGCTGATCGCGACGTACGGCCAGGACCGTGAACTGCCGTTGCTACTCGGCTCGATCAAGTCGAACCTCGGGCACGCCCAGGCGGCGGCCGGGGTGGCCGGCGTGATCAAGATGGTGCTGGCGATGCAGCACGGCGTCCTGCCGAAGTCCCTGCACATCGACCGGCCCTCGCCGCACGTGGACTGGTCCGAGGGCGCGGTCGAGCTACTCGCCGAGGCCCGGGACTGGCCGGAGACCGGCCGGCCCCGGCGGGCGGGTGTGTCCGCGTTCGGGATCAGCGGGACCAACGCCCATGTGATCGTCGAGCAGGCACCCGAGGCGGCGCCCGCACCCGCGCCCGAAGCGACCGCCGACCGGCCGGAGTCGGGCACCCTGCCCTGGCTGCTCGCCGCGGCGACACCGGACGCCCTCCGGGCACAGGCCGGGCGGCTCGCCGCCTTCCTCGGCGCGCGCCCGGAACTCGACGCCCTCGACGTCGCGCACTCCCTGGCGGCCACCCGCTCCGCGCTGGAGCACCGGGCGGTGCTGCTCGGTACGGACCGGGCGGAGCTGCTGGCCGGGCTGGACGCGCTGAGCCGCGGTGAACTCCTCCCCGGCACGGCCGTCTCGTCGGCCCGGGCGGGCGGGGCGACAGCGTTCCTGTTCTCCGGGCAGGGGTCGCAACGGCTGGGGATGGGGCGGGAGTTGTACGGCCGGTTCCCGGTGTTCGCGGCGGCCTTCGACGAGGTGTGTGCCGCGCTGGAGGTTCCGGTGCGGGAGGTCGTCTGGGGGACGGACCAAGAGCTGCTGAACCGGACGGAGTTCGCCCAGGCCGGGTTGTTAGCGGTCGAGGTGGCGTTGTTCCGGCTGGTCGAATCGCTGGGTGTGCGGCCGGAGTTCGTGGCCGGGCACTCGATCGGCGAGGTCGCGGCCGCGTACGTGGCCGGGGTGTTCTCGCTGGCGGACGCGTGTGCACTGGTGGCGGCCCGTGGCCGGTTGATGCAGGCCCTGCCGGAGGGCGGGGCGATGCTCGCGGTGCAGGCCACGGAGGAGGAAGTCCGGCCCCTGGTCGGTGAGTTGGTGTCGATCGCGGCCGTCAACGGACCGACGTCCGTGGTCGTCTCGGGTGCGGAGGAGGCTGTCGCGTCCATCGAGGCGCACTTCGCCGATCGTCGGACGACCCGGCTGCGGGTCTCGCACGCCTTCCACTCCCCGCTGATGGACCCGATGCTGGACGACTTCCGCGCGGTCCTCAACGGCCTGACGTACCAAGCCCCTTCGATCCCGGTCGTCTCCAACCTGACCGGCGGGATCGCCCACGACCTCCAAGCCCCCGACTACTGGGTGCGGCACGTCCGCGAGGCCGTCCGCTTCGCCGACGGCATCCGCACGCTGCACGAGGCAGGGGTTCGCCGGTACCTGGAGCTCGGCCCCGACGCCGTCCTCACCAACCTGGTGCAGGGCGTCCTCGACGACCCGACCGCCGCCGGCACCTGCGTCGTCGCCGCCCTGCGCGGCGCGGACCGGGACGAGCCGGCCGGCCTGGTCGCCGCGCTCGGCCGGCTGCACACGGCCGGGGCGGTGGTGGACTGGTCCGGCCTCTTCGCCGGTCGCGGCGCCCGGACGGTCGAGCTGCCCACCTACGCCTTCCAGCACCGCCGCTACTGGCTCGACGCGACGACCCCGCTCGGTGACCCGGGCGCGGTGGGCGTCGACACCGTGACGCACCCGCTGCTCGGCGCCTCCGTCGACCTGTCGCACACGGACGGCTTCCTGCTCACCGGCCGGGTGTCGCTGGACTCGCACCCGTGGCTGGCGGACCACGAGGTCCTGGACACCGTGCTGGTACCGGGTGCGGCCCTGGTCGAGCTCGCGCTGCGCGCCGCCGCCGAGGCCGGGTGCGAACTGCTGGAGGAACTGACCCTGGCCGCGCCGCTGCTGCTGCCCGAGCAGGGCGCCGTCCAACTGCACGTACGGGTCGGTGGGCCGGATGCCGCCGGTCGGCGGGAGTTGGGGATCCACTCCCGGCCGGACGGTGATCCGGAGGCCGGGTGGGTGCGGCACGCGGCGGGTTCGCTGGCCGAATCCGCCATCGGGACGGGGTCGTTCGACGCGTCCGTCTGGCCGCCGGTCGGTGCGGAAGCCCTGCCGATGGACGGCGCGTACGAGCGCCTGGCGGAGGCCGGGTTCGGCTACGGTCCGGTCTTCCGGGGGCTCCGCGCGGCCTGGCGGCGCGGGGACGAGCTGTTCGCCGAGGTCGCGCTGCCGGAGGACGTCGAGGCCGACGGCTTCGGCGTGCACCCGGCGCTGCTGGACGCGGCGATGCACGCCGCGATCCTGGCCGGCGGCGAGCGGGAGACCATGATCCCGTTCGCCTGGACCGGGGTGTCGCTGTCCGCCGCCGGTGCCTCGGCGGTCCGGGTGCGGATCGTCCGGCTCGACGGTGGCGGGCTGCGGCTCGACCTCGTCGACCCGGCCGGCGGCCCGGTGCTCGCCGTGGACTCGATGGTGGGCCGGGCGGTGTCGGCGGAGCGGCTGGGCTCGACCGACCCGCTGTACGGGGTCGAGTGGTCGGAGCTGCCGAACTCGGCTGCGGTGGAAGGCTCCTGGGCGTGCTGGGAGGACGTCTCCGGCTCCTCGGAGCCCGCGCCGGCCGTCGTCGTCCTCGACTGCGGCGACCTCGCGGTGTCCACGGACGTCCCGACGGCGGTCCGCACGTACGTCCACACCGTGTTGGGTGTCGTCCAGGACTGGCTGGCGGAGGAGCGGTTCGCGGCTTCGCGGTTGGTCGTGGTGACGCGTGGCGCGGTGGCGGTGCGGGAGGGTGAGCCGGTGGAGGTGGCGCAGGCTCCGGTGTGGGGTCTGCTGCGCTCGGCGGAGGCCGAGAACCCGGGCCGTTTCGCGCTGCTGGATCTGGACGCCGATGGCGAGGTGGTGGTGACCGCCGAGCCGGAGTCGGCCGTACGCGCCGGTGCGGTCTTCGTGCCGCGACTGGCTCAACTCGCGCCTTCGGAGCGGCCGTTGCCGGTCGGTGCCGAGGACACGGTGCTGATCACCGGCGGTACGGGCGGCTTGGGTGCGGTGGTGGCCCGGTACCTGGTCGCCGACTGCGGTGTGCGGAGCCTGGTGCTGACCAGCCGTCGTGGCCCGGAGGCCCCGGGTGCCGTCGAGTTGGTGGCGGAGCTGTCCGCGCTGGGCGCGGTCGCCGAGGTCCGTGCGTGCGACCTGTCCGACCGTGCGGCCGTGGCGGCCCTGGTCGAGGCGATCCCGGCCCTGTCGGCGGTCGTCCACGCCGCCGGGGTCGGTGACAACGGTCTGGTCGGCGCGCTGACGCCCGAGCGCATGGACGCCGTCCTCGCTCCGAAGGCCGATGGTGCCTGGTACCTGCACGAGTTGACCCGGGAGCACCGGCTCAACGCCTTCGTCCTGTTCTCCTCCGCCGGCGGGCTGGTCCTGACCGCGGGGCAGGGCAACTACGCGGCCGCGAACGTCTTCCTCGACGCCCTCGCCGCCCACCGCCACGCCCTCGGCCTGCCCGCCACCTCCCTCGCCTACGCGATGTGGGACGTCGGGGCCGGCCTCGGCGAGCACCTGCGGGAGCTCAACCGCAACCGGATGGCCGCCCAGGGCGTCCCGCCGCTCGGCCACGACGCCGGTCTGGCCCTGTTCGCCGCCGCACTGCGCAGCGAGCGAGCCGCGCTGGTGCCGATCCGGGTCGACGGGGCCGCGCTGCGTGCCCGCACCGACCAGGTCCCGGCCCTGCTGCGCGCCCTCGTCCCGACCGCTCGCCGCACGGCGGCCCACACCCCGGCACCGGCCGCGCCGACCGGCGGCCTCGCCGCCCGACTCGCCGGGCTGCCGGAGGCCGACCGGCGACGCACCGTCCTCGACCTCGTCCGGGCCGACGTGGCCGCCCTGCTCGGCCACGAGTCCGGCGACGCGATCGAACCGGACCGCGCGTTCCAGGAACTCGGCTTCGACTCCCTCGCCGCCACCGACCTGCGCAACCAGCTCAACACCCGCACCGGACTGCGGCTGCCCGCCACCCTCGCCTTCGACCACCCCAACGCCGAGGCGGTCACCGACTGCATCCTCGCCGAACTGGCGGCGGTCGCCGGAACCGCGACCGCCGACGGGCTGCGCGCCGAGGCCGAGGTGCGGGCCGCCCTGCAGTCGATCCCGACCCGCCGGCTCCGCGACGCGGGCCTGGTCGACGCCCTGCTCGACCTCGCCGAGGACCGGGTCCGTCCCGCCGTCCAGGTGACGGCGGTGGATGCCGAGGCACCGGCCGCCGTTCACCACGACCCGATCGCGATCGTCGGCATGTCCTGCCGCTACCCGGGCGGGGTGACCACCCCCGAGGAGCTCTGGCGGCTGGTGACCTCCGACGCGGACGCGATCTCGCCCTTCCCCGCCGACCGCGGCTGGGACCTGTCCACGTTCCGCACCGAGGACGGCGCCCACGCCCTGGAGGGCGGATTCCTCGACGGCGCGGCCGAGTTCGACCCCGACTTCTTCGGAATCTCCCCGCGCGAAGCCCTGGCGATGGACCCGCAGCAGCGGCTCACGCTGGAGCTCGCCTGGGAGGCCCTGGAGCGAGCCGGCATCGACCCGACCGGCCTGCGCGGCAGCCGCACCGGCGTCTTCACCGGCGTGATGTACCACGACTACCCGGGCAGCGACGGCAACGGCAGCGTGGTGGCCGGCCGCGTCTCGTACAAGCTCGGACTGGAGGGCCCGGCCGTCGCGGTGGACACCGCCTGCTCCTCCTCCCTGGTCGCCCTGCACCTGGCCGTCCAGGCGCTGCGCCAGGGCGACTGCTCGCTCGCGATCACCGGCGGCGTGACCGTGATGGCCACGCCGGGGGTGTTCGCCGAGTTCGGCCGACAGGGCGCGCTCGCCTCCGACGGGCGGTGCAAGTCCTTCGCCTCCGCCGCCGACGGCACCGGCTTCGCCGAGGGCGCCGGATTCCTGGTCGTCGAACGGCTGTCGGACGCGCTGCGGCACGGGCACCCGGTGCTCGCGGTGGTGCGCGGCAGCGCCGTCAACCAGGACGGCGCCTCCAACGGCCTGACCGCGCCGAACGGTCCCTCGCAGCAGCGGGTGATCCGCCAGGCGCTGGCCAACGCGCGGCTCGGCGCCGACCAGGTCGACGTGGTCGAGGCACACGGCACCGGAACGCGACTGGGCGACCCGATCGAGGCCCAGGCCCTGCTCGCCACCTACGGCCAGGACCGTGAACTGCCCCTGCTGCTGGGCTCGATCAAGTCGAACATCGGCCACACCCAGGCCGCGGCCGGGGTGGCCGGCGTGATCAAGATGGTGCTGGCGATGCACCACGGCGAACTGCCGTCGACGCTGCACGTCGACGAGCCGAGTGCCCAGGTGGACTGGACGGCCGGATCGGTCCGGCTGCTGACCGAGCGCCGGGCCTGGGCGCCGGGCGACCGTCCGCGGCGCGCCGGTGTGTCCTCCTTCGGCATCAGCGGCACCAACGCCCACGTGATCATCGAGGAGGCCCCGGCCGTGCTGCCGGCGGCCGACACCCGCCCGTCGAACCCGGTCGAGCCGGCAGCCGTCCCCTGGCTGCTGTCCGCCGCCACCCCGGAGGCGCTGCGCGCGCAGGCCGAACGGTTGCTGACGGCGGTCGGCGATGCCCGTCCGGTGGACGTCGGGTACTCCCTGGCGACCACCCGCGCCGCGCTCGAACACCGCGCGGCGGTGGTCGGCGACGGGGCGGCGGAACTCCTGTCCGGCCTGCGGGCGATCGCCGACGGCCGGGAGCCGGGCGGTGTCGCCACGGGCGGACGGACCGCGTTCCTGTTCTCCGGGCAGGGGTCGCAACGGCTGGGCATGGGGCGAGAGTTGTACGGCCGGTTCCCGGTGTTCGCCGAGGCCTTCGACGCGGTGTGCGCCGTGCTGGACGTGCCGGTGCGGGAGGTGGTGTGGGGCGAGGACGAGGAGCTGCTGAACCGGACGGAGTTCGCCCAGGCGGGGTTGTTCGCGGTCGAGGTGGCGTTGTTCCGGTTGGTCGAGTCGCTGGGTGTGCGGCCGGAGTTCGTGGCCGGGCACTCGATCGGCGAGATCGCGGCCGCCTACGTGGCCGGGGTGTTCTCGCTGGCCGACGCGTGTGCATTGGTGGCGGCGCGGGGCCGGTTGATGCAGGCGCTGCCCTCCGGCGGGGCGATGCTCGCGGTGCAGGCCACGGAGGAGGAAGTCCGGCCGCTGCTGGACGAGTTGGTGTCGATAGCCGCCGTCAACGGGCCGACCTCCGTGGTCGTCTCCGGTGCGGAGGAGGCCGTCGCGGCGATCGAGGCGCACTTCGCCGACCGGAAGACCACCCGCCTGCGGGTCTCGCACGCCTTCCACTCGCCGCTGATGGACCCGATGCTGGACGACTTCCGCGCGGTCCTCAACGGCCTGACGTTCCAGGCGCCTTCGATCCCCGTCGTCTCCAACCTGACCGGTGGGATCGCCGAGGACCTGCAGTCGCCCGATTACTGGGTGCGCCACGTCCGCGAGGCCGTCCGCTTCGCCGACGGGATCCGCACCTTGCACGCCGCCGGCGTCCGCCGGTTCCTGGAGCTCGGCCCCGACGCCGTTCTCACCGCCCTCACCGCGAGCGCGCTGCCCGACGGCGAGGCCGTCCCGGTCGCGACGCTCCGCCGCGGACACGGCGAGGAGCGGACCTTCGTCGAGGCCCTGGCGCGTCTCCACGTGCTCGGCGCACCGGTGGACTGGTCCGTCCTCCACGCCGGGACGGGCGCGCGCCGGATCACCCTGCCGACCTACGCCTTCCAGCACCGCCGGTTCTGGACGGACGCCCCGGCGTTCCTGCCCTCGGCCGAGTCCGCCGGCCTCCGGGACGCCGGGCACCCGCTGCTCACCGGCTCGCTCGAACTGGCCGACTCCGCCGGCCTGGTGTTCACCGGCCGCCTGTCGGCGGCGATGCACGGGTGGCTGGCGGACCATGTGGTGCAGGGGTCGGTGCTGGTGCCGGGTACGGCGCTGGTGGAACTGGCCGTCCGCGCCGGGGACGAGGCCGGCTGCGACCTGGTCGAGGAACTGACGATGCACGCACCGCTGGTGCTCCCGGCGGATGGCGCGGTCCGCCTCCAGGTACGGCTGGCCGAGCCGGACGAGTCCGGCCGTCGCGCCGTCGGCATCCACTCCACGGCGGACACCGGCCCGGACCCGGTCTGGACCCTGCACGCGAGTGGTGTGCTGGGGACGGGCGCGGTACCGGTGGTGTTCGATGCCTCGGTGTGGCCGCCGGTCGGTGCCGAGGCGCTGGACCTGTCCGGTCTGTACGAGGGGCTGGCGGAGGCCGGGTTCGGGTACGGTCCGGCGTTCCGGGGCCTGCGGGCGGCCTGGCGGCGTGGTGAGGAGCTGTACGCCGAGGTCTCCCTGCCCGAGGGCACCGAGGGCGCGGGTTTTGGTCTGCACCCGGCGCTGTTCGACGCCTGCCTGCACGGCTTCGCGCTGGCCGGGTCGGGCGAGGGGAGCGGCGGAGTGCCGTTCGCCTGGGAGAACGTGGCGCTGCACGCCTCCGGGGCGTCGGCGGTTCGGGTGCGGCTGAGCCGTACGGCCACCGGCGCGTCGGCGCTGTCCGTGGCCGATGCCGAGGGCAGGCCGGTCGCGTCGGTCGGCGCGCTGACGGTGCGGCCGATCGCGGCCGAGCAGCTCGCGGGCGCGCCGCGGGTGGGCCGGGACGAGCTCTTCCGGGTGGACTGGGTGCCGGTGGAGCCGGTGTCCGCCTCGTTCGTGGAGGTGGCTTCGCTGGCGGAGGTGCCGGGGGAGGTGCCGCCGGTGGTGGTGGTCCGATCGGACGCCGGCTCCGGCGTGCACGAGCGGTCGGCGTGGGCCCTGGAGTTGGTGCAGGGCTGGCTGGCGGAGGAGCGGTTCGCCGCCTCCCGGCTGGTCTTCGTGACGCGCGGCGCCGTGGGCGGCGACGACCTCGCCGGAGCCGCTGTGTGGGGGCTGGTGCGGTCGGCGCAGACGGAGGAGCCGGGCCGGTTCGGTCTGGTGGACCTTGCGGGGGAGGGGGACCTGCCCTCCGCCCTGGGCGTTGACGAGCCGCAACTGTTGTTCCATGACGGTGAGTTGCTCACCCCCAGGCTCGCTCGGACGGCCCCCGGTTCCGAGCGTCCGGTGTGGCCGAGCGAGGGCACGGTCCTGGTCACCGGTGGCACGGGCGGCCTGGGCCGGCTGGTGGCGCGGCATCTGGCGGGCGAGCACGGTGTGCGCAGCCTGCTGCTGGTGAGCCGGCGCGGCCCGGCCGCCGAGGGTGTCGACGAACTGCTGGCCGAGCTGGCGGAGTTGGGAGCTGAGGCGGCCGTCGAGGCCTGCGATGTGGCCGATGAGGACGCCGTCGCCGAGGTGTTCGCCCGGCACGAGATCCGTGGGGTCGTGCACACGGCCGGGGTGCTGGACGACGGTGTGGTCGGTTCGCTGACTCCCGAGCGGCTGTCGGCGGTGCTGCGTCCGAAGGCGGACGCGGCGTGGAACCTGCACCGGGCGGCGGAGAGCGCCGAGGTCTTCGTCCTGTTCTCCTCCATGGCCGGCACCTTCGGCAGTGCGGGCCAGGCCGCCTATGCGGCGGGCAACGCCTACCTGGATGCCCTGGCGGCGCACCGTCGTGCGCAGGGCCGGCCGGCGGTCTCGCTGGCCTGGGGCCCGTGGTCCGGGGTCGCCGGGATGACCGGCACCCTCACCGACACCGAGCGGGTCCGGATGACCCGGGCCGGGGTGCCGCCGTTCGACCCGGAGCACGGGTTGGCACTGTTCGACGCGGCGGTCGCCACCGTCGAGCCGGTCGTCCTGCCGGTCCGGCTCGACCTGCCCACCCTGCGTGACCGGGGCGAGGTCCCCGCCCTGCTGCGCGGCCTGGTCCGGACCCCGGTGCGCCGGGCGGCCGCGGCTCCCGCCGCGACCGACCTGACCCGGCGGCTCTCGGGCCTGGGCGCGGAGGAACGTCACGCGGCCGTCCTCGACCTGGTGCGCGACCAGATCGCCCTGGTGCTGGACCACGAGAGCCGGTCGACGGTCGACCCGTCGCGGGCGTTCCAGGACCTCGGCTTCGACTCGCTGACGGCGGTGGAACTGCGCAACCGGCTGCGGTCGGTGACCGGTCTCCAGCTGTCGGCCACGGTGGTGTTCGACTACCCGACCGCCCACGCCCTGGCCGGTTTCCTGCTGGAGGGCATGTTCGGCGCCGAGCGGACGACGGAACTCCCGGCCGTGCTGCCCGTGCCGTCGGACGATCCGATCGTGATCGTCGGCATGGCCTGCCGCTACCCCGGCGGCGTCGCCTCGCCCGAGGACCTCTGGCGCCTGGTGGCCGACGGGGTGGACGCGGTGTCGGACTTCCCGGCGGACCGCGGTTGGGACGTCGAGACGCTGTACGACCCGGACCCCGACCACGCCGGCACCTCCTACACCCGGACCGGCGGGTTCCTGCGCGAGGCGGCCGCGTTCGACGCCGGCTTCTTCGGGATGAGCCCGCGGGAGGCGCTGGCCACGGACGCCCAGCAGCGGCTGCTGTTGGAGACCTCCTGGGAGGCGTTCGAGCGGGCGGGCATCGACCCGGTGTCGCTGCGCGGCAGCCGGACGGGCGTGTTCGCGGGCGTGATGTACGCCGACTACGCCAATCTGCTCGGTGGCGGCGAGTTCGAAGGCCACCAGGGCAGCGGCAGCGCGGGGAGCGTGGCCTCGGGCCGGGTGTCGTACACGCTGGGCCTGGAGGGCCCGGCGGTGACGGTCGACACCGCGTGCTCCTCCTCGCTGGTGGCGATGCACCTGGCTGCTCAGGCCCTGCGCGGCGGCGAGTGCTCGCTGGCGCTGGCCGGCGGTGTCACGGTGATGTCCACCCCGGCGACCTTCGTCGAGTTCTCCCGCCAGCGCGGCCTGGCCGCCGACGGTCGCAGCAAGGCCTTCGCGGAGGCGGCGGACGGGGTGGGCTGGGGTGAGGGTGTCGGCATGGTCGTGCTGGAGCGGCTGTCGGACGCCCGCCGCAACGGGCACCAGGTGCTCGCGGTGCTGCGCGGGTCGGCCGTCAATCAGGACGGCGCGTCGAACGGTCTGACCGCGCCGAACGGGCCCTCGCAGCAGCGGGTGATCCGGCAGGCGCTGGCGAGTGCCGGGCTGTCGACGGCTGACGTCGACGCCGTCGAGGCGCACGGCACCGGGACGACGCTGGGTGACCCGATCGAGGCACAGGCGCTGATCGCCACCTACGGCCAGGACCGTGAACTGCCCCTGTTCCTGGGCTCGATCAAGTCGAACATCGGACACGCCCAGGCGGCGGCCGGTGTGGCGGGCGTGATCAAGATGGTGCTGGCGATGCAGCACGGGACGCTTCCCCGCACACTGCACGTGGACGCGCCGTCCTCGCACGTCGACTGGACGGCGGGCGCGGTCGAGCTGCTGACCGAGGGCGCCGCGTGGCCGGACACCGACCACCCGCGTCGGGCCGGTGTGTCCTCCTTCGGGATCAGCGGCACCAACGCCCACGTGATCCTGGAACAGCCGGAGCCGGTGGCGTCGGCGGAAGCCGCTGCGGTCGACGGCTTGGTGCCGTGGGTGGTGTCCGCCAAGTCGGAGGCGGCGCTCGACCTCCAGCTGGACCGGCTCGCCGAGGCGGCCGAACTCCCCTCCACCGATGTGGCGTTCACGCTGGCCGGGCGCTCGGGCTTCCCGCACCGCGCGGTGCTGGTGGACGGTGTCGAGGTGGCGCGGGGAACGGCGGCCGAGGGCAGGAGTGCGTTCCTGTTCTCCGGCCAGGGCTCGCAACGGCTCGGGATGGGGCGGGAGTTGTACGGCCGGTTCCCGGTGTTCGCCGAGGCCTTCGACGCGGTGTGCGAGCAGTTCGAGCTGCCGCTGCGGGAGGTCATGTGGGGCGAGGACGAGGAACTGCTGAACCGGACCGACTACGCCCAGGCCGGGCTGTTCGCCATCGAGGTCGCGCTGTTCCGACTCGTCGAATCGCTGGGGGTGCGGCCGGAGTTCGTGGCGGGGCACTCGATCGGCGAGATCGCGGCCGCGCACGTGGCCGGGGTGTTTGCCCTGGCCGATGCCTGCGCCCTGGTGGCGGCGCGGGGTCGGCTGATGCAGGCCCTGCCGTCCGGCGGGGCGATGCTTGCGGTGCAGGCCACGGAGGACGAAGTCCTACCGCTGCTCGGCGAGTTCGTCTCGATCGCCGCCGTCAACGGCCCGACCTCCGTCGTCGTCTCCGGCACGGAGGAGGCCGTCGCGTCGATCGAGGCGCACTTCTCGGACCGCCGGACGACCCGCCTTCGGGTCTCCCACGCCTTCCACTCCCCGCTGATGGACCCGATGCTCGACGACTTCCGCACGGTCCTCAACGGCCTGACCTACCACGCCCCGTCGATCCCCGTCGTCTCCAACCTCACCGGCGAGGTCGCTCACGACCTCCGGACACCCGACTACTGGGTGCGCCACGTCCGCGAGGCCGTCCGCTTCGCCGACGGCATCCGCACCCTGCACGAGGCCGGCGTGCGCCGGTACCTCGAACTCGGCCCCGACGCCGTCCTCACCGCCCTCACCGCGAGCGCGCTCCCCGAGGCCGACGACACCGTCACCGTCCCGGCGGCCCGCCGGAACCGGGCCGAGGAACACACCCTCGTGGAAGCCCTCGCCCACCTCCACGTGCACGGCACGACGGTCGACTGGCGCGCGCTGCTCGCCGGAGCCGGTGCCCGGCACCTTCCCGACCTCCCGACCTACGCCTTCGAACACCGGGACTACTGGCCGACCGGGCTGCCCGTCGGCCGGGGAGCCGAGTCCGCCGGCCTCAAGAACGCCGAACACCCGCTGCTCACCGGCTCCTTGGAGCTGGCCGACAGCGACGGCGTGCTGTTCACCGGCCGCCTGTCGACCCGCTCCCACCCCTGGGCCGGGGACCACGTGGTGCTGGGTTCGGTCCTGGTGCCGGGCACGGCGCTGGTCGAGCTGGCCGTCCGGGCCGGGGACGAGGTCGGCTGCGACCGGGTCGAGGAACTGACCCTCGCCGCGCCGCTGGTGCTGCCCGGGACGGGCACCGTACAGCTCCAACTCGCCGTCGGGGCGCCGGACGACGCGGGCCGGCGGCCCGTGACCGTGCACTCCCGCCCGGCCTCGGGCGGCCTGCAGCCGTGGACCCTGCACGCGAGCGGTGTCCTCGGGACGGGCGCGGCACCGGCGGCGTTCGACGCCTCCGTCTGGCCGCCCGCCGGTGCCGAGGCGCTGGACCTGACCGGCCTGTACGAGGGCCTGGCCGAGGCCGGCTTCGGCTACGGACCGGCCTTCCAGGGCCTGCGGGCCGCCTGGCGGCACGGCGAGGAGCTGTACGCCGAGGTCGCCCTGCCCGAGGACGTCGAGGGCGGCGCGTACGGCCTGCACCCGGCCCTGTTCGACGCCTGCCTGCACACGCTCGCCGCGGGCGGCGGGAACGGCGACGGCGGTGGCGCCGGGGTGCCGTTCGCCTGGGAGGACGTCGCACTGCACGCCTCCGGCGCGTCCGCGCTCCGGGTCCGGCTGACGCCGTCCGCGTCCGGGGGACTGGCGCTGGCCGCGGTGGACGCGGACGGGCGCCCGGTGGCCTCGGTGGGCTCGCTCGCGGTCCGGCCGGTCACCGCCGAGCAGCTGGGCGCCGCCGCCCGACCGGCGGGCCACGACGCGCTGTTCCGGGTCGACTGGGTGCCGGTGCAGCCGTCGGACGAGGCGGAGCTCGCCTTCGTCTCCGTCGAGCCGACCGCGCAGGCCTTGACCGAGCTGGCCCTGCAGGCCGCAGGATCCGATCTTCCCGGCGTCGTGGTCGCCGAACTCCCGGTCGGCGGCGCCGAGTCGGTGCACGAGCGGACGGCCGCCGTCCTCGACATGGCGCAGACCTGGCTCGCGCACGACGCGTTCGCCGCCGCCCGGCTGGTCCTCGTCACCCGGGGTGCGGTGTCCGGCGGCGACCTCGCCGGGGCCGCCGCCTGGGGCCTGGTGCGATCGGCGGCCTCGGAGGAGCCGGGCCGGTTCGGCCTGCTCGACCTCGCCCCCGGCGAGACCGGGTTCCGGCCCGCCGTACTCGGTGTCGACGAACCGCAACTCCTGCTCCGTGACGGAGAGTTGTTCGTCGCCCGACTGGTCCGGGAGGAGCTCCCGAGCACCTCCCCGAGCTGGCCGACCGACGGCACGGTGCTGGTCACCGGCGGCACCGGCGGTCTCGGCCGCCTGGTGGCCCGGCACCTGGCCGCCGAGCACGGCGTGCGCAGCCTGCTGCTGGTCAGCCGCAGCGGCGCCGCCGCGGAGGGCGTGGCCGAGCTGGTCGCCGAACTGGCGGGGCTGGGCGCCGAGGCCGTGGTCGAGGCCTGCGACGTGGCCGACGGGGCCGCTGTCGGCGGCCTGTTCGCCCGCCACGACATCCGCGCGGTGGTGCACACCGCGGGCGTCCTGGACGACGCGACGGTCGGCTCCCTCACGCCCGAGCGGATCTCCGGGGTCCTTCGGCCCAAGGCGGACGCCGCATGGCACCTGCACCGCGCCACCGAGGGCCTGGACCTCACCGCCTTCGTGCTGTTCTCCTCGGCGGCCGGCACACTCGGCAACCCGGGCCAGGCCAACTACGCCGCCGCCAACGCGTTCCTGGACGCGCTCGCCCGGCACCGGCGCTCGCTCGGCCTGCCCGCCGTCTCGCTGGCCTGGGGCCCGTGGACCGGCACCGACGGCATGACCGGCGCCCTCACCGCGGCCGAGGCCGAACGACTGGCCCGGGCCGGCCTGCCGCCGCTCACCCCGGACCTGGGGCTGGCGCTGTTCGACGCCACCACGGCGAGCCCCGAGCCCGCCGTACTGCCCCTGCGCCTGGACCCGGCCGCCCTGCGGCAGCGCGGCGAACTGCCGCCGCTGCTGCGCGGACTGGTCCGGATGCCGGTGCGACGCGGTACGGCCGCAGGCGCGGACGGCGTGCCGGGCGGCGGCGCCGCGTTCGTCCGGCAGCTGTCCGAACTGCCGGGCGCCGAACGCGGCGAGGCGCTGCTGGAGGCGGTCCGCCGCCAGGTGGCCGCCGTCCTCGGGCACACCGAGCCGTCAGCGGTCGATCCGCAGCGGGCCTTCCAGGACCTCGGCCTGGACTCGCTGACGGCGGTCGAACTCCGCAACCGCCTCGGGGCGTTGGTGGACCTGCGACTGCCCGCCACCCTGGTCTTCGACCACCCGACGGTCGCGGACCTGGCCGACCACCTCTTCGACCGACTCGGCCTGGCCCCCGAACCGACCGCCGGCCCGGCCGCACTGCTGGCCGAACTCGACCGCCTGGAGCAGGCGTTCGGCGCGAACGGGGTCGACGGCTCGGATGAGGAACTGTTCGACCAGGTGGCCGCCCGGCTGGAGGTACTGCGCGCCAAGTGGCTCGCCGGCCGGGCTGGCGCGGCCGAGGGGGGCTTCGACTTCGACTCGGCCTCGGACGACGAGATGTTCGCCCTCCTGGACAACGAACTGGGCCTGTCCGACTGACCGGCCCGCCGCGTTCCCCGCCCGGCCCCGGCCCCGCCCGCGCGGGACCGGGGCCGGGCCCGTGCCCCGGTCATGTCGAGCACGCGGCGGTCACGGCCGCACGGCGGGAGCGGTTCGGGCAGACTGGGACGATGAACACCGGGGTGGGGCACGGCAAGGTCGACTGGAACGAGGACGGGGCGCTGCGCGCCGCATTGGGGCGCACGGCGGAGGAGCTCGGGCTCGCGCTGCCCGAGCCGGACGGGACGTCGGGCAGCCTCGCGGAGTACGTCGACGCGGGCGGCGGTCGGCGCGTGACGGTGTACCCGTGGGGCGGGCGGCGACAGGTCTTCGAGGTGGGCTTTCGGCTGAAGGGCCCGCGCCTGGCCTTCGGGAAGACCGGGGACCTGGCCGAGGTGGTCAGGGCGACGGCGGCGTGGACGGGCGGCGCCGGGCTGGCGGAGACCCGGGCGCGTGCCCCGTTCGTCCGGTTCCGGCCCTGGGCCCTCGCGCACGAGCAGGAACCCCTCGGGAAGGTCGAGTTGACCTGGAGCCTCAAGCTCGACCGCATCCACATGCCGCCGTTCGACCGGCACCCTCGCGCCCACGCCGTGCTGGCGGCGGCCTACGCCCAGCCGGTGCTGCGCCGGCTGATGCCCGTCAACAGCCACTACAACCTGTGGTTCTCGACCAGTGTCGAGGAGCCCGGGAAGGCCCGGGTCGGGCACGTCCTCCTCCCCTACGACGAGGGGCGCTACGGGGTGTGGAACCGCGGAGAGCCGATCGCGCGCACCGAGACGGCGGAGGAGGCCGTCGCCCTCGTGGTGGCCGCCCTCCCGGAGGGGCTCGGGCCGGCGAGCTGAGGCGAGGCACATCCACAGCCGGAGGCCACCGGTCGAACGAGCCGTCGCCTCCGTAAGACTTCCAGACCGGCCGCGGCCGCACGGTGGGAGCGGTTCGGGCAGACTGGGACGATGAACACCGGGGTGGGTCACGACGAGGTCGACTGGGACGAGGACGGGGCGCTGCACGCCGCGTTGGGGCGTACGGCGGAGGAACTCGGGCTGGTGCTGCCCGAGTCGGACCGGGAGTGGCGGCGCCTCGCGGAGTACCGCGCCGCCGATGGCGGGCGGCGCGTGACGGTGTGCCCTCCCGACGAGCGCCGGGGGGCCTTCGAGGTGAGCTTCCAGCAGCACGGCCCGCGCCTGGCCTTCGGGAAGACCGGGGACCTGACGGAGGTGGCCAGGGCGACGGCGGCCTGGACGGGCGGCGCGGGACTGGAGGAGACCCGGGCGCGCGCCCCGTTCGTCCGGTTCAGGCCCTGGGCCCTCGCCCACGAGCAGGAGCCTTTCGGTGCCGTCGAATTGACGTGGCAGCTCAAGCTCGACCGCGTCCACATGCCGCCGTACGACCGGTTCCCGCGGGTCCACGCCCTGCTGGCGGCGGCGTACGCCCAGCCGGTGCTGCGCGGGCTGATGCCGGTCAACAGCCACTTCAACCTGTGGTTCTCCACCGGTGTCGAGGAGTTCTGGAAGTCCCGGGTCGGGTACATCGTCTGCCCGAACGACGAGGGGCGCTACGGGGTGTGGGACGGCCAGGAGCTGATCGCACGCACCGAGACGCCGGAGGAGGCCGTCGCCCTCGTGGTCGCCGCCCTCCCCGAAGGGGTCAGGGCGGTGTAGCGGGTCCCTCCGGACGCCAGTTCTGGCAGCTCACCTAGCCTCCCCGGCCGCACAGTGGGCGGCAACGTGCGGCGGAGGGTGCCGCTCCACACAGCCGGGAGGCGCAGGATGAGACCGACAGTGCTCGGGGACGTGCTCGACGAGGCGGTGCCGGCCCTGCGGGGCGTGGCGCGGGCGGAGGCGCGGCGCGAGGCGGCGGAGTTGGCCGGGCGGGTGCTCGGGGTGGAGCCGGAGGGGCTGGATCCGGCGCTCCTGCTCGACGGCCGGGCGGTGCGGCGGTTGCGGGAGCTGGTGCGCCGCAGGTCCGAGGGCGTACCGCTCGGCCATCTGACCGGACGGGCCGTCTTCGCGGACCTCGAACTCGTGGTCGGGCCCGGGGTGTTCGTGCCCCGGGTGCACAGCGAGCTGGTGCTGGCGGCCGGCCGGAAGGCCGTCGAGGGGATCGCCGGTCCGACGGTGGTGGACCTGTGCGCGGGCTCGGGCGCGCTCGGGCTGGCCCTCGCCCACGTGCGGCCGGACGCCCGGGTGCACGCGGTCGAATTCGACCCGGTCGCCGTGGACTTCACCCGCCGCAACGCGGCCCGGCGCGCCGCGCTCGGCGACACCGAGGTCACCGTCCACGAGGGCGAGGCGGCCCGGGCGGGCGTACTGACCGGACTGGACGCCGCGGCCGACCTGGTGCTCGCCAACCCGCCGTTCATGCCGGACGCGGCCGAGGTGCCGGACGAGTTCGGCCGCTACCAGCCCCGGCAGGCGGTGTTCGGTGGCGCCGACGGCCTGCGGGTGGTCCGCCAGGTGGTGGAGGCGGCGGCCGGCCTGCTGCGGCCGGGCGGTGTCCTGGTGGTGGAGCACGGCCACCTGCACGGCGCGACGGTCCCGGCCCTGCTCCGCGAGTCGGGGTGCTTCACCGACGTGACCTGCCGCCCGGACCACGACGGCTGGCCGCTGTTCTCCTCCGCCGTCCGGACCGCCTCCTGACGCACCCGCGGCGGCAGTCGGGGGGCTGCCGACCCGTCAGTTCGTCCCACCCACGCGCTCAAGGTCCGCGCGGGTCCGCAGGAACCCGAGGTACTTGGGGTCGTCCTCGTCGAAGATCCCGGCTCCGCCGCCCGTGTAGGCCCTGACCAGCTCGTCCGCGGCCCGGTCGTGGTCGCCCAGCTCGAAGGTGGTCTGGCCCAGCCGAAGGTGGATGTACGGGTTGCCGAGCCCCTCCGGGCACTGGACGGCGTTGTGGAAGCACCGGTACGCCCGGTCGTGCACGCCGAGCCGGAAGTGCACGTCCCCGAGCGCGACGTAGATCCAGGTCGAGGCCGCCCAGTCGCGGGGGTCGCCCGGCAGCAACCGCAGCGCCTCGACGTAGCGCTGCTTGGCCTCGACGAACTCGCCCATCCCGGCGAGGGTGTCGCCCTCCCGGCACAGCTCCGTGATCTCGGCATGGACCTCGTCCGGCAGCTGCATGGGTCTTCCCCGTCGTCGATCGTCTTCTCTCTCTTCCAGCGTCGGTCATCTGCCACCCAAGAACAAGACTGCAATTTTCAGGCGGAGACCGGGACCATGGCACGCGTGACCTCTCCTTCCTCGGACTCCGAGACCAGCAGAGAACTGTCCGATCGACTCGCCCACGTCCGCTGGCTCGCCGGCGGTACGGGCTCCGGCAAGAGCACGCTCGCCCACCTACTGGCCGACCGGTACGACGTCGAGGTCTACAACGGCGACCGCGCGGAGCACAGCTGGCTGACGCGATGCACGCCGCAGCGCCACCCGCGCCTGGCCGCGATGCGTGGCATACCGCCGGGCGGGATGTGGGCGGGCCGCACCGCACAGGAGGTGTTCCGGGCGATGGCGAGCCTGCACGGAGAGACGACCGGCTTCCTCGTCGAAGACCTCCTCGCCATGCCCGCCGATCACATCGTCCTGGTGGACTACTTCGGGATCCTGCCCAACCACCTCGCACCGCTGCTGTGCCGACCCGACCAGGCGGTCTTCCTCCTGCCCGCACCCCCGTTCCGGCAGGCCGCACTCGGCGCGCGCTACGCGGACCCGGCCCGCGCGAGAGCCACCTGGGGCAGGAACGACCCCGCGACCATGCTGGTCAAGCGCCTCACCCGAGATGCCCTCTGGGACGAGGAAGTCCGCAGACAGGCCGACGACCACCGCCTCGACACCATCACGGTCGACGGCAGCACTCCCGCCACCGATCTCGCCGATCAGCTGGCAGCACGCTTCGGCTTGGCCCGCAGAACGTGACGCCCGCCGGGCCGGCGCCGGCCCCGCTCACAGCCGCATGAGTCCGGCGGCGGTCGGCCGGAACCCGCACCGGGCGTAGAAGGACTCCAACTGCGGCTCGTAGTCCACGTGCAGCCATTCGGCACCGCGCGCCCGCGCCTCCTCGGCGGCTGCCCGCACCAGCCGCACCCCGAGCCCCCGCCGACGCTCATCGGGGTGCACGGTCGTGTCCAGGATGAAGGCGTGCACCCCGCCGTCGCCCGCGACGTTCACGAACCCGACCAGCCGATCCCCTCGACGCGCCGCGACCCAGGCCAACACCGCCCCGAACGACCCCGGCCGGTGCCCCGGCCACGACGCACCGAACAACTCGTCGAGCTCGTCATCCGCCAGCTCAGGACATACCGTCAACGCCACATCACCACTGCTCACCATGCAGGGAACCCTGCCACGCGCCCCGGCCGGCGTGCAGCACCTGCTGCACCGCGCGAAGTGGGCGCCGTCCCCGGACCGCGGGGTGGGTGGGGTGGCGCGCAGGAAGTCGAATGGGCCGACTTCCTGCGCATGCGGCGATGGGTGGTGCGGCGTGAGCGTGGGGGATGCGGTGCCGGGGGTGTGAGAGTTGCCGGCTGGGTGCCGTCCCCGGGCAGCGGGGTGGGTGGTGTGCTGCGTAGGACGTCGGACGGGCTGACTTCCTGTGCGCGGTGGCGGCCGGGAGGTGCGGCGTCAGCGTGGCGTTGTGGAGGAGCGCGGGTCTGGCGGTGCGCAGGAAGTCGGATGGGCCGACTTCCTGTGCGCAGCCGCCACTGTGGGGCAGTCGGTCGCCAGAAGCCGAGTGTGGTGGGCCAGGCGCCGAGCAGCAGTGCGGGTGCGGCGGTGCATAGGAAGTCGGCGGGGTCGTCTTCCTATGCAGGGCGGTCGTGGGCGTTGCGGCGTGAGCGGGGGTGGCGTGGGCAACTGAGGCTTGCGGGCCGGGCACTGGGCAGTGGTGAGCCTGCGGCGGGCCGGGAGGCGGGGTGGTGTGGTGCGCAGGAAGTCGGACAGGTCGACTTCCTGCGGAGGGCGGCTTTGGGCGGTGCGGCGTCAGCGGAGGGTGGGTGGTTCCCGGCGGGTGAGGGGTTCGAGTTCGGTGCCGCCCCGGGCCTCGGTGGCGCTCGGCAACGGTGTGGGCATGCCCGGGTTGGGGCGGGCGCGGGAAGTCGGACGGGTCGACTTCCTGCGGAGGACGGCCTTGGGTGGTGCGGCGTCAGCGGTGGGTGGGCGGCGGCTCGTGGCGCCTGGGGTGCGGTGGGCCGGGGTTGGGGTGGGCGCAGGAAGTCGGGTGGGCCGACTTCCTGCGCGGCGCGGGCCGATGCCCTGTCAGCGGGGGGTGAGGGGGCGGCGGAAGCCTCGGGTGGCGAGCCAGGCGCCGGTGGCGGCGACGGCGGTGCCGAGGAGGAGGGCCGGGATGGCTGAGCTGGTGCCGGGGAGGCCGAGGGCCAGGGCGCGGGTGGTGTCGATCGCGTAGGTGAGCGGGTTGACGTCGGCGATCGCGGCGAGCCAGTCGGGGAGGTCGGCGGTGGGGACGTAGGCGCTGGAGGCGAACATCAGCGGCAGCACGGCGATGATGGCCAGGTTCTGGATGGGTTCGGCCCGGCGCAGCCAGGCCGCGGCGGCGATGAAGAGCCAGCCGAGGGCCCAGCTCATGAACAGGGTCAGCCCGATCGAGGCGGTGACCGCGACCACCCCGCCGCGCGGGTGGTAGCCGAGCACGAGGGTGCCCAGCAGCAGGATGATCACGGCCTGCACGGCGGCGCGCACCAGAGTGGTGAGGCTGCGCGCGACCAGCAGCGAGCCCGGGGCGACGGGCAGGCAGCGCAGCCGGGCGACGATGCCGTTCTGGAGGTCCTCGACCAGCCCGACCCCGGACTGCACCGCGGACTGCACCGCGTTGTCCACCAGGACGGCGGGCAGCACGAAGTCCAGGTACGTGACGTCCGGCGGGAAGTGCGGGGGCAGGCCCATCCGGCTGAACACCTGGGAGAGCACCACCAGGGTGATGACGGGCTGCAGCAGCCCGAACAGCAGCACAGCGGGGTCGGTCACGAGCGCGCGCAGCGAGCGGCCGGTGAGGATGCGGATCTGGGTGAGCCGCGAACTGCCCTGCCAGGCGGGCGGGTTGGGCAGGACGGGCGTCGCCCCTGGGGGCGGTGCGGTCGCGGTGGTCGGGGTGGTCACCGGGTGGATCCTTCCGAGCGGTCCGAACGGTCGAGACGGTCGGGGCGGTGGGCCAGGGCGAGGTAGACGTCTTCGAGGCCGGGTTCGCCGAAGGTCAGCTCGGCGGCCTCGATCCCCACCCCGTCGAGGGCCCGGACGACCGCCGCGACCTCGCGGGTGGCCTCGATCGGGACGACCAGTGCGGTGCCCTCCCGGCCGGTGACCGGTGCGAAGCCGGCCTCGCGCAGGGCGAGGGCGGCGCGGTCCGGGTCGTCGGAGGGTTCCAGGACGAGGGTGACGGTGCGCCGGCCGACCCGGGCCTTGAGTTCGGCGGGGGTGCCGTCGGCGACGACGGTGCCGCCGGAGAGCACGGTGATGGAGTCGGCGAGCCGGTCGGCCTCGTCCAGGTACTGGGTGGTGAGCAGGACGGTGGTGCCCTCGGCGACCAGCCCTTCGACGATCTCCCACAGGCCGAGCCGGCTGACCGGGTCCAGGCCGGTGGTCGGCTCGTCGAGGAACACCACCTCGGGCCGGCCGACCAGGCTCGCGGCCAGGTCGAGGCGGCGGCGCAGCCCGCCCGAGTAGCCGCGGGCGGGCCGGTCGGCGACGTGCCCGAGGTCGAACAGGCCGAGCAGTTCGTCGGCCCTGGCCCGGGCGGCGCGGCGGCCGGCACCGAGCAGTCCGGCGAGCAGGAGCAGGTTGTCCCGGCCGCTGAGCCGTCCGTCGACGGTGGCGTACTGGCCGGTGAGGCCGATCCGCCGGCGGACCTCGGTGGGTCGCTCGCGGACGTCGTACCCGGCGACGCTGGCCCGGCCGGTGGTGGGTGCGAGGGCGGTGGTCAGGACGTTGACCAGGGTGGTCTTGCCGGCGCCGTTGTGGCCGAGCAGGGCCAGCACGCTGCCCCGGGGGACGGCGAGGCTGACCGAGTCGAGGGCGCGCACGTCGCCGAAGGTCATGCCGACGTCGACCGCCTCGATCACGCGGTCGTCGGTGCCCGGGGGCGTGGGGGTCATGGCCGGATCTCCGTAGGGCGATGGTGGGTTGAGTGGGGCGCGGCGGGTCAGTCGAGGGCGTCCATCAGCCGGAACAGCTCCTCGTCGGTGGCCGAGCCGACGCCGGAACCGGCCTCGGTCCCGGAACCGCCGTTCCGGCGGAGCGACCCGCCCAGCGCGCCGCTGCGCCGGGCGAGTTCGCGCAGCCGGGTGGCGTCGGCCGGGTCGAGGGTCTCGCCGGTGGCGAGCAACTCAACCAGCAGGTCGACCAGTTCGCCCGCGGTCCGGGGCTGCCCGGTGCCCCGGGCGAGGTGGGCGCCGACGGCGCGGACCACGGCGTCCGGGGACGGGTGGTCGAACACCAGGGTGGCCGGGAGCACGGTGCCGGTGGCGGCGGCGATCCGTTCGCGCAGTTCGATCGCCTTGACGGAGGTGACGCCGAGGGCGGCGAAGGGCTGCGCGGCGTCCAGTTCGGCGGCGGAGCGGCCGAGCACGCTCGCGGTCTCGGCGAGGACGAGCCGGCGCAGCACACCGTCCCGCTCCTCGGGGCCGGCCGGAAGCCGCGCCGACGGCCCGTCCGGTACGGGCATGGCCGCGGGCGGCGGTGCGGCGGCCGCGAGCCAGTACGTCTGCCGCTGGAACGGGTACGTCGGCAGGGGCGCGGGCCGGGCGCCGGGCAGTACGGCGTCCCAGTCCACCGGCACGCCGTGCAGATGCAGGCGGCCGACGGCGGCGAGCAGCGCCCGGGTCTCGTCGGCCCGGTCCGTCGCACCAGGCACACCAGGCACACCGCTCGTACCGCTCGTACCGGTCGTCAGGACGGCGGCCGCGAGGCCCGCGTCCTCGGCGGCCAGGCACTCGCCGACCATCGGCGCGAGCGCGGTGGCCGGGCCGAGTTCCAGGTAGGCGTCGACGCGTTCGGCGCGCAGTCGCAGGACGGCGTCCCGGAACCGGACCGGTTCGCGGGCCTGCCGGACCCAGTGGCCGGGGTCGCGGGCCTGGTCGGCGGTCAGCGGCAGGCCGGTGACGCCGGAGATCAGGGGTACGGCGGGGGCGGCGAAGGCCAGGCCCTCGACCACGCCCCGGAACTCGTCCAACACCGGTTCCAGCAGCGGGGAGTGGAAGGCGTGCGAGACCCGCAGCCGGGTGGTCCGGCGGTCCGCGAAGTGCGCCTCGATCGCCGCGACCGCGGCCTCGGTGCCCGAGACGACCACCGATGTCGGCCCGTTCACCGCCGCGAGCGAGACGAACTCTCCGAGCAACGGCCGGACTTCGTCCTCGGTGGCCCGGACGGCGAGCATCGCGCCTCCGGTCGGGAGGGCCTGCATGAGCCGTCCCCGGGCGGCGACCAGGGTGCAGGCGTCCGCCAGCGACAGCACCCCGGCCACGTGGGCGGCGGCGAGCTCGCCGACCGAGTGCCCGGCCAGCAGGTCGGGCCGGACGCCCCAGGACTCCAACAGCCGGTACAGCGCGACCTCGTGGGCGAACAGTGCGGGCTGGGTGAACTCGGTGCGGTCCAGCAGTTCCGGCTCGTCGTGGAGCGCGGCGCGCAGCGGCCGGGTGAGCAGGGGGTCGAGTACGGCGCACACCTCGTCCAGTGCGGCGCCGAACCGCGGGAAGGCGGTGGCGAGTTCGCGCCCCATGCCGGGCCGCTGGCTGCCCTGCCCGGCGAAGACGAGGGCGAGTCGCCCGCCGCTGTCCCGGCGGCCGGTGGCCGGGAGCACCGGTCCGGGTTCCCCGGCGGCGAACTGCCTTAGTGCGTCGACGAGTTCGGACCGGTCGGTGCCGACCAGCAGGGCCCGGTCCCGGTGCACGGCGCGGGTGGTGGCCAGCGCGTGGGCGAGGTCCGGGAGCGGGTGCGCGGGGTGGGCGGCGACGTGTGCGGCCAGCCGCCCGGCCTGCTCCCGCAGGGCCCGCTCGTCCCGGGCCGAGAACACCAGTGGCACCGGGCCGTCGGCCCCGGGGCGCGACGCGGCCGGCTCGCCCGGCTCCGGCCCCTCCGCGGCAGGCTCGCCCGGCCCCGCCCCCGGCCGCTCCGCGGCGGGCGCCTCCTCCAGCACCACGTGCGCATTGGTCCCGCTGATCCCGAACGAGGACACCCCCGCCCGCCGCACCCGGTCGGCGTCCCGGGGCCACGGCCGGTCCTCGGTCAGCAGCCGGACCGCGCCCGAGGACCAGTCCACCCGGGTGGTCGGCTCGGTGACGTGCAGCGTCCTCGGCAGCAGGCCGTGCCGCAGCGCCTGCACCGTCTTGATCACCCCGGCCACCCCGGCCGCCGCTTGGGCGTGCCCGAGGTTGGACTTGACCGACCCCAGCCACAGCGGCCGGTCCGCGGGGCGGGCGCCGCCGTGGACGGCGAGCAGCGCCTGGGCCTCGATCGGGTCGCCCAGCGCCGTCCCGGTGCCGTGCGCCTCGACGGCGTCCAGGTCGCCGGGGCCGAGGCCCGCGTCGGCGAGCGCGCGCCGGAGCACCCGCTGCTGGGCGGGGCCGTTGGGCGCGGTGATGCCGTTCGAGGCGCCGTCCTGGTTCACCGCCGAGCCGCGTACGAGGGCGAGCACCGGGTGCCCGTTGCGCCGGGCGTCGCTCAGCCGTTCCAGGACGAGCAGGCCGACGCCCTCCGACCAGGCGGCGCCGTCGGCGTCGTCCGAGAAGGACTTGCAGCGGCCGTCGGGGGAGAGCCCGCGCAGCCGGGAGAATTCGACGAACGAGGTCGGGGTGGCCATCACCGCGACGCCGCCGGCCAGCGCGAGCGAGGACTCGCCGGAGCGCAGCGAGCGGCAGGCGAGGTGCAGCGCGACGAGCGAGGAGGAGCACGCGGTGTCGACGGTGAGCGCCGGGCCCTCCAGACCGAAGGAGTACGAGATCCGCCCGGCCAGCGCGCTGCCGGCGGTGCCGATCCCGAGCAGTCCCTCCAACTCGGCCGGGGCGCCCGCGCCGTAGTCGTGGTACATCGCGCCGGTGAACACCCCGGTCCGGCTGCCGCGCAGCCCGGTCGGGTCGATGCCGGCCTGCTCCAGCGCCTCCCACGCCGTCTCCAGCAGCAGCCGCTGCTGCGGGTCGGCGGCCAGCGCCTCGCGCGGCGAGAACCCGAAGAAGGCGGCGTCGAACCGTCCGGCGCCGTCCAGGAATCCGCCTCGGCGGACGTAGGACGTGCCGGGGTGTTCCGGGTCGTCGTGGAACAGGCCGTCGAGGTCCCAGCCACGGTCGGCGGGGAAGTCCGAGTCGGTGTGGGTGCCGTCGGCGAGGAGCGTCCACAGGTCGTCGGGGGAGGCGATGCCGCCGGGGAGCCGGCAGGCCATGCCGACGATGGCCACCGGCTCGTCGGAGGCGGCGCCCGGTTCCTCTGCCGCCCGCTCGGGGGCCGCGCCGGAGAGCAGCAGGGCGACGGCGGCCGGGGTGGGGTGGTCGAAGCCCAGGCTGACCGGCAGCGGCCGGCCGATGGCCTCCACCAGCAGGTTGCGCAGCCGAATGGTGCGCACCGAGTCGAGCCCGTACGCGCGGAACGCGGTGTCCGGGCCGATCGGCTCCTCGGCCGGGCCGCGGCCCGCCACCTCGGCCGCGCACCCGCGCACCAGGTCGAGCGCCTCGCCGTAACCGAGCGGGGCCGGCCCGGCCGCACCCTCCGGCATCCCGATCGATGGACCCGCCGCCGAACCCGCCGAACCCGCCGCCGAACCCGCCGCCGAACCCCCGACCGACTCCTGCGCCCCCGGCTGCTCCCGCGCCACCAACTGCTCCAGCGCCAGCCGGTGCAGCTTCCCGGCCGGGGTGCGCGGCAGCTCGTCGACGGTGACCAGCTCCAGCGGGATCTTGTAGTCGGCGGTCCCGCGCCCCTGGAGGTAGGCGGTCACGGCCCGCAGCCCGATGCCCGGGTCGGCCCCGCGGGTGAGCACCAGGCAGGGGATCTCGCCGAGCCGGGCGTCCGGCCGCGCGACGACGGCCAGCGGCCCGATGCCCGGTAGCGCGGCCAGCAGCTCCTGGACCTCGGTGGCGTCGAACTTGCGCCCGCCAACGTTGATCAGTTCCGCCGACCGGCCGTGGAAGGAGAGCTGCCCGTCCGGGCCGAGGCTGGCCCGGTCGCCGGTGCGCAGCCAGCCGTCCGCCGTGATCACGGCGCCGGTCAGTTCGGGCTCCCGGTGGTAGCCGCGGAACATGCTCGGGCTGCGGTACTGGAGTTCACCGGTCTCGCCCGCGGGCAGTTCCGCGCCGTCCCGGTCGACGATCCGGACCCGGGCGCCGGGGGTCGGCCGTCCGACGCCGCGCGCGACGGCCGGCTCGTTCGGCAGGGTCCGGGTGCCGGTGCCCAGTTCGGACATGCCCCAGACCACCACCAGCTCGCTCCCGAGCACCGACCGGACGTCGGCGGCCAGCGCGGACGGGATGGCCGCCCCGGCGGTGCGCACCTGGTGCGGCCGGAAACCGGCCGGCTCGTCGCCGCGGGCCAGCGCGGCGACGATGTCGTGCAGCTGCGCCGGGACGGCGAAGACCGCGCTCGGCGCGGTGCGCCGGGCCAGGGCGAGGAAGCGCTCGGGGTCCCAGCCGCGCAGCAGCACCTGCGGGCAGGCCCGGAACAGCGCCGTGTGCAGCGACTGGAGGCCGAACAGGTGGGTGAGCGGGCAGGCCGCCAGGATCGCCCCGGCGAAGGCGGAGCCGCCCTCCGCGGCGATGGGGGCCGTGTTGGAGAGCAGCCCGTCGTGGCTGTGCAGGCAGATCTTGGGCCGGGCCGAGGTGGTGCCGGAGGAGGGGATCAGGACCAGCGGCTGGTCCGGCCGGACCTCCACCGGGTGCGGCTCCAGCCCTGCCCGCTCGGCCATCGCCCGGGCCAACGAGTGTGCCCCGGAGGGCAGTTCCTCCGGGGTCGGCCCGTCGTCCCCGGCGATCAGGACCGCCCGCAGCGAGGGCACGGCGGCCGCCAGCGCCGTGGCGGTGTCCGCCGCCTCCGGCGCGAGCAGGACGGCGGTCGGGTCCACCCGGCCCAGCAACGCCCGGACGTCGGCGGGCCCGTAGCCGGCGTGCACCGGCAGCATGACCGCGCCGATGGCGGCGATGGCCACGTGCGCGGTCGGGTACTCCCAGCAGTTGGGGAGCTGGACCGCGACCACGTCGCCCGGGCCGGTGCCCAGCTCCTGGAGCACCCGGGCCAGCGCGGCCACCTCGGCCTGCCACTGCCGCCAGGTCAGTTCGCGTCCGCCGTCCACCAGCGCGACCGCGTCGGGCGCGCGCCGGGCGGCCGCGGCGAACACCCCGGGCAGGGTGTGCCCGCCCAGGGCCCCGGGACTGCCCGCGGCCGGATCGATCGCGTAGTCATCGCTGTGGACGGACACCTTCACTCCCGGGGTCGGTGGCGGCTACCGCTGTCATCCTCGGCCGGACGCCGCCGGGAAAGCCCTAGAGGCTGAGCCGGCCCCGGCCCCGGAGTCGGCATCAGCTCCAGCTCCAGTTCCAGCCGCAGCCGCAGCCGCAGCCCCGGCACCGACCCCGGACCCGCGCCGCGCCCGCGGCGGAGCGGACGGCTGCTGCCCGGGGAACGGGGTCCCCAGCAGCGCCAGCAGCGGCCGCGCCTTCACCACCGTCTCGTCGAACTCGCCCTCGGCGTCGGACAAGGCGATGATCGCGCCGCCGACCCCGTAGCGCAGCCGCCCGCCGCTCAGCACGGCGGTGCGGATCACGATGCTCAGGTCGGCCGCGCCGGTCAGCGAGAAGTAGCCGATCGCACCGGAGTAGATCCCGCGCGGACCGTTCTCCAGCCGGTCGATGATCTGCATGGTGCGGAGCTTCGGGGTGCCCGTCATCGAGCCGCCGGGGAAGGCCGCGCGGACGCCGTCGACCGCGCTGCGCCCGGAGCGCAGCCGCGCCCGTACGGTGCTGACCAGCTGGTGGACGGTGGCGTAGGTCTCGACGTCGAACAGCGGCTCGGCGACCACGGATCCGGTCTCGGCGCAGCTGCCGAGGTCGTGCCGGACCAGGTCGACGACCATCAGGTTCTCGGCGCGGTCCTTCTCGCTGGCCGCCAGGTCGGCGATCAGCAGGGTGTCCTCCACCGCGGTGGCGCCGCGCGGCCGGGTGCCCTTGATCGGCTTGGACTCCATCACCCCGTCGGGGCCGATCCGCAGGAAGCGCTCGGGGGAGGAGCTGAGCACGGACAGCCCGTCGAAGCCGAGGAAGGCGGCGAACGGGGCCGGGCTGATCCGGCGCAGGGCCCGGTAGGCCTGCCAGGGGTCGGCGGGGGCGGGGCCGTCGATCATGTTGGTGAGGCAGACCTCGTAGGTCTCGCCCGCGCTGATCTCGTCCTGGCAGGCGTCGATGAGCTGGAGGTAGGTCCGGCGGCGGTGGCGCAGGCGCAGCGGGACGGGCTCGCCGGGCCGCACGGGGGCCGGGTCGGGCAGGACGGCGGCGGGGCCGGCCAGCAGGGCGGCGGTCATGTTCAGCCAGGCCGCGGCGGAGCGGTCCCGGCCGTCCTCCCGGTCGTCCGCGCCTGCCTCGTCCCGCCCCTCCTCGACCAGCGCGAGCAGGTGGACGGCGCCGGTGCCGTGGTCCACGACCACCGCCCGGTCGGCGAACACCATGACCGCGTCCGGGTCGGGCGAGCGGTGGGCGCGGTCGCCGCCGCACTCGGCCTTGAGCTCGTAGCCCAGGCAGCCGACCCAGCCCAGCGCGAAGTCGAAGGGCAGCTCGGGCACTTCGGTGCGCAGCGAGCGCAGGTCGGCGTCGAGCCAGTCCAGGAAGGCGCCGCGCACCACCTCGACGGTGTCGCCGGAGCGCACCGTCACGGTGCCGCGGTTGACGTCGGCGGTGGCCACCCGGGCGAGCGGGCCGGAGGCGTCGCCCATGACGGAGATCCGGCCGAGCCGGCCGCCCGGGAGGCTGCTGTCCAGCCAGAACGGGTGGTCGCCGGTGCGGAAGAGCCGGTCGAAGACGGCCTCGGCGTCCCACCGGGTGTCGACCGTGCGGCTCAGCACGGTCAACCGCCGGGTGGCGGGTGCGGCCGGTACGGCCGGTACGGCCGGCACGGGGACGGCGGAGGGGAGCGGCCGGGGCCCGGGCCGGTGCGTCCGGTTGAAGTCCTCGGCGAGGTCGCGGAAGTTGGCGAGCAGCTGGTGCCCGGCCTCGGTGCCGATCGACTCGGGGTGGAACTGCACGCCCCACAAAGGGAGTTCGTGGTGCTGGAGGGCCATCACCACGCCGTCGTCGGTGGCCCAGGCGACCGGGTCCAGCCCGGGGGCGAGCGCGGTGACGGCCAGCGAGTGGTAGCGGACGACCTCCAGCGGGTTGGGCAGTCGGCGGAACAGCCCGGTGCCGGTGTGCCGGACGGCGGAGGTCCGGCCGTGCCGGGGTGCGGGCGCCCGGCCGACGGCGGCGCCGTGGGCCAGCGCCAGGCCCTGGTGCCCGAGGCAGACGCCGAGTACGGGCAGCCGCCCCTCGCGGGCGATCGCGGCGCAGTGGCCGAAGTCGGCGGGGTTGTGCGGGGTGCCGGGCCCGGGGGAGAGGACGACGGCGTCGAAGCCGTCGAGCAGTTCGGGCCGCCAGGACGGGTCGTCGTTGCGGATGACCTCCGGCTCCCGGCCGGTGACCTCGGCGAGGTAGTGGAAGAGGTTGTAGGTGAAGGAGTCGTAGTTGTCGACCAGGAGAGTGCGCATCAGGGGTCCTTGTCCTGCCGCGGCCGCCCGCGCGGGGCGTGGTTCGGCGGGCGGTTGGTCAGCGGAGCCCGGCGAGCTCGGCGGAGATCTCCCGCAGGACCGCCGTCTGCTGCTCGGCCAGGAAGAAGTGGCCCCCGGGGAGGACTTCGAGTCGGAAGCCGCCGGTGGTGTGGTCCTGCCAGGCCTCGGCCTCGGCGACGGTGGTGCGCGGGTCGGCGTCGCCGGTGAGCGCGGTGATCGGGCACCGCAGCACCCGGCCCGGCTCGTAGGCGTAGCGTTCGACGGCGCGGTAGTCGGCGCGGATCGCGGGCATCGACATCCGCAGGATCTCCTCGTTCGCCAGGGCCCGGGCGTTGCTGCCGTCGAGCAGCCGGAGTTCGGCCAGCACGCCGTCGTCGTCCCGCTGGTGGACGGTCTCGGAGCGGCTGGTGGAGGGCGCCCGGCGGCCGGAGGCGATGATGCCGCGGGGGGCGTGGCTGCCCTTCTGCTCCAGTCGCCAGGCGGTCTCGAAGGCGAGGACGGCGCCCATGCTGTGGCCGAAGTAGAGGGTCGGCCGGTCGTCCAGGGTCAGCAGCTCGTCGGTGATCCGGTCGGCCAGGGCGGCTATCGAGTCGAGGCAGGGCTCGGTGCGGCGGTCCTGGCGGCCCGGGTACTGCAGGGCGACCACCTCGGTGTCGGCGGCCAGGGCGGCGGAGACCGGGTGGTAGTAGCTGGCGGAGCCGCCGGCGTGCGGGAAGCAGACGAGCCGCACCGGTTGCGCGTCCGCGGGATGGAAGCGGCGCAGCCACAGGGTGCTGGGACTGGTCATGGGGTCGGTCCTCTCAGGGGCGGGAGTCGGGGCCGGCGGGCGGTTCGGCCCGGTGGACGGTTCGGTCCGGCAGGCGGTTTCGGTCCCGTTAAGCGGTTCAGTCCCGGTGCACGGTGATGGCGGCGGACGGGCAGAGCGTGGCGGCCAGGGCGACGGCCTCCGGGTCGGCCGCGGCGGCCGCGGGGTCGTGGACCTCGACCACGCCGTCGTGGTCCTGGTCGAACACCGCGGGGGCGTTCAGCACGCACTGGCCCGCGCCGACGCAGCGGTCGGTGTCGACGGTGATGCGCATGGTCGGTTCCCTAGGAATGTGAGGCGGTCCAGGAGGACCGGGTGTGGTCACCAGCGGACCGGCAGCGCGTGCAGGCCGCACAGCACGCCGTCGTACTTGTACGGGAGTTCCTCGGCCGGCACCGCCAGGCGCAGGTCCGGGATGCGTTCGAAGAGCCTGCGGTAGGCGATCTCCATCTCGACCCGGACCAGGTTCTGGCCCAGGCACTGGTGGACGCCGTAGCCGAAGGCCACGTGGTGGCGCTCGGTGCGGGCCGGGTCGAAGGCGTGCGGGCAGGCGAAGGCCCGTTCGTCGTGGTTGGCGGCGGCCACCAGGGCCACGATGCCCTCGCCGGCCCGGACCGGCTGGCCGCCGATCTCGACGTCCTCGACGGCGACCCGCAGCGAGACCAGGTCCGCCACCGAGTGGAAGCGCAGGGTCTCCTCGACCACCCGGGGGTCGCCGATCCACTCCGGGTGGGCGAGCAGCGTCACCACGCCGAGCGCGATGTTGTTGGCGGTGGTCTCGTGGCCGGCGATGAGCAGCAGCATCAGCACCCCGGACATCTCCCGGGGTTCGATCGCGCCGGTCGCCAGCAGCCGGCTGATCAGGTCGTCGCCCGGCCACTGCTGCTTGATGGCGACCAGGCGGTTGATGTAGCGCAGCAGTTCGCGCGAGGCGGTGTCGCGCTGCTGGTCGGTGGAGGAGCGGATGGCGACCAGCGTGCGGGTGCGGGACTCGAAGAAGTCCCGGTCCACCGGCGGGACGCCGAGCAGCGCGGAGATCACCAACGAGGGGACGGGCAGGGCGAAGTCGGCGACCAGGTCGGCCTCGGAGCCGGCGGCCAGCAGGCCGTCGATGCACCGGTCGACGGTCTGCTCGACCGCGGGGCGCAGCTCGCGGACCCGGCGGACGGTGAACTCGGGGATGAGCGCCTTGCGGAAGCGGTCGTGCTCGGGCGAGTCCAGGCCGACGAACCAGCCGGGGATCTGCTCCTGGCGGGGCACGCCCATGGTCTGGCTGATGTTGGGGAACCCCGGGTGGTCGGGGTTGGAGCTGATCCGGCGGTCGGTCAGGACGGCCCGGACGTCCTCGTGCCGGGTCACCAGCCAGACCCGGTTGCCGTTGGGCAGGTGGCACACCACCAGGCCCTGTTGTCCGCGGTAGTCCTGGTAGCGGGGCGGCGGGAAGGCCTCGCCGGGCCGGCGCAGCGGGAAGTCGACCACCCGCGGTCCGGTGCTCGTCATGTCGTCGGGTCTCCCTCGGGCGTGCGGATCAGGGCGTTCGGTCAGGACGTGCGGGTTCGGCGTCCCCGGGTCAGTCGACGCCGTGGAAGGCGCGGACCCGGTCGATCACCCGGTCCTGGTCGGCCGGGGTCAGCGAGGTGTAGGTGGGCAGGTAGAGGCCGTCGGCGGCGAACCGGGTGGCGTTGAGGCCGGGCCAGGCCGGGTCGAGGTAGCCGGGCTGGCGGCTCATCGGCTGGAAGAACAGCCGGGTCTCGATGCCCTCGGCGGCCAGGAAGTCGCGCAGCTCCGCGCGGCGTTCGGCGCGCAGGTCGTACATCCACAGCACGTCCCGGGGCGGCATCAGGGTGATCCCGGGGACGTCCTTGAGGCCCTGGTCGTAGCGGCGCTCGATCTCCCGGCGGGCGGCGAGGATCTCGTCCAGCCGTTCGGTCTGGGCGAGGGCGACGGCGGCCTGCATGGCCGTCATCCGGAAGTTGTAGGCGAGCTTCTTGTGCAGGAAGCTGTGGTCGGTGGTGAAGGCCATGGCCCGCAGGTGGGCCAGCTGGTCGGCCAGCCGGGGGTCGTCGGTGAGGCAGATGCCGCCCTCCCCGGCGGTGATGATCTTGTTGGCGAACAGCGAGAAGCAGGCGATGTCGCCGACCGGGCGGACGCCGTGGGCCTCGGCGGAGTCCTCCACCACCCGCAGGTTGTACTGGTGGGCGAGGTCCATGATCGCGGTCATGTCGCAGCGACGGCCGTAGATGTGCACCGGCATGATCACCTTGGTGCGCGGGGTGATCCGCTCCTCGATCCGGGCGACGTCGATGTTCAGGTCGTCCGCGCAGTCCACGAAGACCGGGGTGGCGCCGGTGTAGGTGACCGCCCAGGCCGAGGCGATCATGGTGAACTCCGGCACGATCACCTCGTCCCCGGGGCCCACGCCGAGCGCGCGCAGCGCCAGGGTGAGCGCGGCGGTGCCGGAGGAGCAGGCGACGCCGTGGGCGGAGCCGTTGTACTCGGCGAAGGCCTCCTCGAACCGGTGGACGTACGGGCCCTGGGACGAGATCCAGCCGTCGCCGATCGTGCGGTTGACGTACTCCAGCTCGCGTCCGTCGAGGCTGGGGCGGGACACGGGGATGGTGAAGGGCATGGGTCCTCACTCGTGGGCGTGACATGGCGTGGCGTGGCCTTGACGCGGGCGCGGCCTCGGGCCTGTCCGGCAGGATCCGCCGGACAGGCCCTGGACCCGGGCGGTGGTGCGGGCACCTACGGGGGCACGTACGGGGTGCGTACGAGCCCGCGGACGGGGAGCGGTCAGGCGAGGGCCGGCAGCCCGAGCAGCAGGTCGGCCGCGGCGGCCCGGCCGCCCGCCGCGCGCTGGGCGGTGCCGATCCGCTCGGCCCGCTCCCGGAAGGAGCGGTCGCCGAGCACCCGGGTGAGCTTGTCCACGACGTCGGCGGGGTCGAAGTCCCGCGGCCGGTCCAGGGTCAGGCTGATCCCGAAGTCCCGTCCGCGCACCGCCTGGTCGTAGCAGTCCACCCACAGCGGCCGGACCACCAGCGGCTTCCCGAAGTAGACGCCCTCGTGGAAGCCGTTGCCGCCGCCGTGGGTGAAGAACAGGTCGACGTTGGGGTGGGCCAGCACGTCCAGTTGGGACGGCAGCCAGCTCTCGATCCGCAGGTTGTCGGGGAGTTCGCCGCGCGGCGGCAGCAGGTGCTGCTGCTCGGCCGGCAGCCGCCACAGCACCTGGTGCCGGCCGTCCAGCCGGCGGGCGACCTCCACCAGGTCGCGGACCTGGGGGGCGGTCAGCCGGGTGATGGTGCCGAAGCCCATGTAGACCACGGAGGACTGGGCGTCCAGCCAGTCCATCACGCCGGTCCCGTCGTCGGCCGGCGTGGACTCCGGCAGCGGCGGCACCATCGCCCCGACCAGCCGGACCTTCCCCGGCAGGTCGAACGGGTAGTCCAGCTCCGGAACGGAGTTGCAGAGCACCAGCTCGGCGCGGTCGATCCGGGTCATCGGGCTGGGCTTCGGCAGGCCGAGCTCCTTGCGCAGCCGGGCGTCCTCGGAGAGCACCTTGCCCATGGTGGGGTTGAGGAAGAGCGCGAGCGTGCGGAGCTTGAAGAGCCGGTTGCGCAGCCGCTGGCCGGCCGACATCGGGTAGGGCAGTCCCGAGTGCGGGACGGGGAAGTCCTTGGGCGTGTAGGAGGGCCCGAACGGGCTGTGCGAGGTCAGCACGTTGCTCGGCAGGAACGGGACGCTGAGCACGAAGGGGATCCCCCGGGACAGCGCCAGGTCGACGGCGAAGGCGCTGACGCAGTCGATCACCATCAGGGCCGGCTCGCACTTGTCCACCACGGCGGCGAGCCGGCGGTACTTCTCGGCCTGGAGGTCGGGCCGGTAGGACTGGTGGATCACCGCGCGGTGCGCCTTGAACCGGGACTCCTGGGTCACCCGGCGGTACACCTCGTCGCTCCAACTGACCGCCGACAGTTCGGAGAAGACGTCGCCGAGCGAGGCGAACTCGACCGCCGACCGGTCGGCGAGGGCCGTCACCTCGCCGCGGCGGGGCTCGTCGGTGGCGAACCAGAGGTCGGGCACGCCCCGGCGGGCCAGTTCTCCGGCCAGCACCAGCAGGGGGTTGAGCAGGCCGCTCTCCGGGAGGCTGACAAACAGGATCGGCCGGCGCGCGGTGCTCGGCCGTGGCGGGGCGTTCATCGGACTCCCTCGGGGCGGGGTGGCGACTGGGACTGCACCCCACCTTGGTCCCATGCCAGGTTCCGGGAATTCCTTAGTCCTGACCGGTCCTGACCGGGAGTTGGGTCTGATCATCCGCTTGTGTCCTGTTTTGGACGGCGGCCGGTGGGCAAAGAGACTCCAACGCTTTCTCATGCAATTCCCAGACAACCCCCCAGGGGCTCGAACAGCGACCGGTCGGTTGTCCGAACCTGGCCGGATCCGGATCGGGATGCTTCGGATGCTTGCCTGCTTCTTGACGTGTCCCATATATTCTTGCTCAGACCGGCCCGGGTACGCTGATTCCAGGTCAGTCGCTTTTGCGGTTCGCTCACCGGGATCGCCCCGGGATATCGGATCCGTCTGCGCTCGGGAGGTGCAGGAGTTCGTGTCGTCAGTGTGGAGAATTCCGGCATCGGCCGCCGACCGGGGATCCGGGGAGACGGCGTCGAGATCCCGGCGGACACCCACCGGTAGGGCGGTGAGCGGCGATCCTCTGCCGCGGAACCGGCCCTCCGAGCCTGACGGCACCTTCCTCGGCAGCCGCTGAGCTGCGGAGGGACCGACCTCACCGACCGTTCCACCGAGGGACGGGGACCCCACCCGCCCTCGTGTCACATGTTCAGGGATTCGACCGGCCGCAGGCCGGTCGCGGCCGACCGGAATGTCGGCCGATTCCTTAAGTTTCGCGAACAGTTCGATGTACGGACGTGATCGCCCGGGTTTCGCCCCGGGTATTTCGAACGTTTATCCGTCCGTACTTTCGCCCCGAAGGGAACCGACTTTCCGTGGTGATTTCCCATTCTGCCCAGCCGAATTCCGTCCGGACCCTCACGGCCGAGCGGGAGCAAGGCGGTGGCACGGCGGCGCGGTACCAGCGGTCGACCGACCAGGCCGGTCTGACCATGGCCCAGCTCGACCGGGCCCTCACCATCCGTCAGGCCAACGAGGCCTTCTTCTGGCAGTTCGGCCGCTCCTCGGCCGACCTCTGCGGCCGCACCTTCAGCGAACTCGTCCACCCGAGCGTCCAACAGCCGCTGCTGCGCCAGTTCTCCGGGCTGATCGAGGGCCGGCGCGACCGCTTCGCCACCGACGTGATCGCGGTCGGCCCGGGCGACGAGACCTTCACGGTGCCGCTCACCGCGGTCATGGTGCGCGGCGACCTGCCCGACGAGTCCTCGATCCTGGTCATGATGCCGGACGGCCGCCCGGACTCGGGCGGATCCGAAGTGGTGGCCGGCCAGAAGAAGCTGCTGAGCGAGATCGACGCCAGGATCCTCGAAGGCATAGCCGCCGGGGTCTCCACCGTGCCGCTCGCCGCCCGGCTCTACCTGAGCCGCCAGGGCGTCGAGTACCACGTCACCTGCCTGCTGCGGAAGTTGCGGGTCCCGAACCGCGCCGCGCTGGTCTCCCGGGCCTACTCCATGGGCGTCCTCAAGGTCGGGGTCTGGCCGCCCAAGGTGGTCGAGAGCTTCGTCAAGTAGCGGAGCCGACGCCCCATCAACTGTTCTACCGGGAACCCCCGGTGAGGATCCTGTGCGGTCCGGTCGCGCTTCCTCCGGCTCCGTCCGGAGGAAGCGCGACCGGCAGTCTCAGGCCCGGGCGACCAGGTCCAGGTACGCGTCGTGCCAGAGGTCCTCGTCGCCGTCCGGCAGCAGCAGGACGCGGTCCGGGCGCAACGCCCGGATGGCGCCCGGGTCGTGGGTGACCATCACGATCGCGCCCGGGTAGCCGCCGACCGCGGCCAGCACCTCGGTCCGGGAGGCCGGGTCGAGGTTGTTGGTCGGCTCGTCCAGCAGCAGCACGTTGGCGCCGGAGTGGACCAGGGCGGCCAGGGCGAGCCGGGTCTTCTCGCCGCCGGACAGCACCCCGGCCGGCTTGTCCGCGTCGTCGCCCCGGAACAGGAACGCGCCGAGGACGGTGCGCAGTTCGCCGTCGGTCAGTTCGGGCGCGGCGGCGGCCAGGTTGTCGCGGACGCTGCGCGCCGGGTCCAGGGTGTCGTGCTCCTGGGCGAAGTAGCCGAGCCGCAGACCGCTGCCCGGGACGACCCGGCCGGAGTCCGGCCGCTCGTGGCCGGCCAGGATGCGCAGCAGGGTGGTCTTGCCCGCGCCGTTGAGGCCGAGCACGACCAGTCGGCTGCCGCGGTCGACGGCGAGGTCCAGGCCGGTGAGCACGGTCCGGCCGCCGTAGGCCTTGGCGAGGCCGACCGCGCCGAGCGGCATCCGGCCGCAGGGCGCGGGTTCGGGCAGCCGGATCCGTGCGGTGCGCTCGGCCTGCCGGACGGGCTCCAGCTCGGCGAGCATCCGGTCGGCGCGGCGGGCCATGCTGCGCGCGGTGGTCGCGGTGGCGACGTTGGCCCGCATCCGGTCGGCCTGGGCGTGCAGTGCGGCGGCCTTGCGTTCGGCGTTGGCCCGTTCCCGGGTGCGGCGGCGCTCGTCGGCCGCGCGCTGGGCCAGGTACGCCTGCCAGCCGGTGTTGTGGACGTCGACGGCGGCGCGCCGCGGGTCCAGGTGGAAGACCCGGTTGACGGTCTCCGCCAGCAGGTCGAGGTCGTGGCTGATCAGCACCAGCCCGCCCTGGTGGCCGGCCAGGAAGCCGCGCAGCCAGGCGGTCGAGTCGGCGTCCAGGTGGTTGGTGGGCTCGTCCAGCAGCAGGGTGCCGTGGTCGGCGAACAGGATCCGGGCCAGCTCGACCCGGCGCCGCTGGCCGCCGGAGAGCGTGCCGACGGGGGACTCCATCACCCGGGCGGGCAGCCCGAGTCCGGCCGCGACCCGGGCGGCCTCGGCCTCGGCCGCGTAGCCGCCGCGGGACTGGAACCGGTCGTCGGCGCGTGCGTAGGCGGCCATCGCCCGGCGTTCCTCGGCGGGGGAGCCGGCCCGGGCCATCGCCTGCTCGGCGGCGCGCAGCGCGCGGACCGCGGTGTCCAGGCCGCGGGCGGACAGGATGCGATCGGTGACGGTGGCGGCCGGGTCGGCGGCGCGGGAGTCCTGCGGGAGGTAGCCGACCGGGCCGGTCCGGGTGACGGTGCCGGCGGCGGGCGGCAGCTGCCCGGCGAGGGCGGCGAGCAGGGTGGTCTTGCCGGCGCCGTTGCGGCCGACCAGGCCGATCCGGTCGCCGGGGGCGATGTGCAGGGTGACATCGGACAGCAGCAGGCGGGCACCGACGCGCAGGTCGACACCACGGGTGGTGATCATGGGATGACGCTCCGAAACAGCTGGCGGACACACGGGTGGCGTGGGAGTGGGTCCGTCAGCTAGGAGATGCGGGGCGTCGACATGTCGGCCAGGGTAGCGGCCGGGCGAAACGGACGCATCCGAATTAACGGACGCGTCCGAGTCGACCGGCCGTACAGGCCCGCAGCGGCCGTCAGCCGCGCAGGACGGCGGCCAGCACGGCGGGGTGGAACAGCCGGGACGGCGGCGCCACCAGGGACAGCACCTCATGGAAGGCGGCCGTGACCACCGGGTCACGGGTGGTGCCCGCGAACACCTTGTCGAGGTAGCGGTGCTGGATCCTGGTCATGGCACCGGAGGGGCCGCCCGTGGTGGCGGGGAAGCGGACGTCCTCGGCGCTGGACATCATCCAGGCGACCTTGGAGGCCGCCGTGACGCCCCGCCGGGCCTCGCGGGCCGTGGCGTGCCCGATGCCGCCGTGCCGGGTCGCGGTGCGGCGCAGCGCCTGGGCGCAGAACAGCGCCACCGTGACGCCCTGCCCGTACACCGGGTTGAAGGTGCTCGCGGCGTCGCCGACCGCCACCAGGCCCTCGGGGCAGCTGCGTTCGTAGTGTCGGCGCACGCCCGGGCCGGCCTGGAAGCCGCGCACCTCGCCGGCCGGTTCGGCCCCCTGCAGCATCTCCTGGAGGAGCGGGTCGCGCAGCTGGGTCAGGTGGCGGTTGAAGCCCTCCTCGCCGGGCCCGGGCTCGGCGCCGCGCATCCCGGACAGGCTGACGATCCAGCGGTCGCCCTCGACCGGCAGCAGGACGCCCAGCCGCGGCTCGCCGGGGGCCTTGGTCTGAAGATAGACGGCCTTGTGGCCGAGGTCGGAGCCGGCCGGGCGGTGGAACAGCCGGGAGCTGTACGCGACGCCCGCGTCCACCCGCTCCTCGGGCGCCGGGCGGCAGCCCAGCTCGGCGAGCCACTTCGGCACGGAGGTCGAGCGGCCGGCCGCGTCGATCACCAACTCGGCGGGGATCTCCCGCACTTCGGCCCGGTCCGGGCCGCGCTCGCGGACCTTCACCCCGGTCACCGCCTGCGCGGAGCCGAGCAGGCCGACCACGTCGGTGCCCTCCAGGAACTCGATCGAGGGTTCGGTGCGGACCCGGTCCAGCACCACCTTGTCCAGTACCGGGCGGGTGCAGGAGAGGAAGGACATCTGCGCCGGGTAGTCGGCCAGCCAGCCGGCCGCGCCGAGCCACTTGAGGTCACCCGAAACGAGCACCTGGTGCGCGCCCGCGGCCGCCAACTCCTGCTTGCTGCCGGGCATCAGCTCCTCCAGTGCCCGGTGGCCCGCCTCCAGCACCAGGTGGCCGTGCCGCGCCTGGGGCACCCCGGCCCGGAACACCGCCTCCTCCGGGTAGCGGTCCCGCTCCACCACGAGGATCCGCTCGGCGAAGCCCCGCAGCGCCCAGGCCGCCGTCACGCCGGCCAGTCCGCCGCCGATCACCACTGCCGTGCCCCGCCCGGGGGCCCTGTCCGAAATTGTCATGCGACGTAGCGTAGTGGTGGCGACGTCCGTCCGTAATCGTCCCTGTTGGATGAACGTGCCGACCGGAAAGCCCGGTTGACGCCCCCTCGGGATCGCCGGGCGACTTCGCGCCGGTCGCTGCGCAGGTCGCTACGCCGGGAGGTGCGTCGGGGGCAGGAGGTGCGCCGAGGGCGGGGAGGTGCGCCGAGGGCGGGGAGGGGGCGGCGGCGCGCGGGCGCGGGAGCCGCGTCCGGAGCGGCCGGGAGCCCCCGGTGGGAGGGGTCGGTCGTGCGGGTACTAAAATCGGCCGGGTCGCGTCGGCGCCCCCGGGGCGCGCGGAATCCAGGAGGTGAGAGCCGTGGAGTGCAGTAGTCCGGGTCGAAGTCGGCCCCGCCCCCGGTCGTTCCGCAGGATTCGCGGCCCCCGGCACTCCTCCTCCCTCACGGCTCCCGCGCAGGACCGACCCCGCTGACAACGGGGCGCCGCCGGTCGCGCCGTGCGGGTGGCGGCCGGCCGGGCGCCTCCGGCCCGCCGTGCCGTGCGCGGTGGCGGCCGGGCAACCGTCGTGGAGGTTCCCCCGTCATGTCCGACTGGCGAGTGCGCGCCGTGCGCGCGAGCAAGCTTCCGTTCTCCCGTCCGCCGACCGGGCGGCGGCCCGTCGACCCCCGGTCGGCGCCCGAGCACTCGATGGACCCGCGCCCGGAGCAGCCGGCCGAGCCGGTGGCGCTGGAACGTTCCGTCGTCGACGCCGCGGTCTACCGGGACGGCCGTCGGACGGACGCGCCCGCCGACCTCGCCGACCTCTACCGCGAACTGCCCGACCGGCCCGGCACGATGGCCTGGATCGGGCTGTTCCGCCCGGCCGAGGCGCAGCTGCTGGAGGCCGCGGACCGCTTCGGCCTGCACGAACTGGCCGTCGAGGACGCCATCGTGGCCCACCAGCGGCCCAAGCTGGAACGTTACGGCGACACCCTGTTCGTGGTGCTGCGCGCCGCCCGCTACCTGGACGAGGCGGAGGAGGTGGACTTCGGCGAGATCCACCTGTTCGTCGGCCCCGACTTCGTCCTCACCGTCCGCCACTCGCAGGCCCCGGACCTGTCCGCGGTGCGCCGCCGGCTGGAGGCCGACCCGGAGCTGCTGGCGCTCGGCCCGGAGGCCGTCCTCTACGCGGTGCTGGACGCCGTGGTGGACGGCTACGCGCCGGTCATCGCCGGGCTGCAGCACGACATCGACGAGATCGAGACCGAGGTGTTCGGCGGCGACCCGCAGGTCTCCCGCCGGATCTACGAGCTGTCCCGCGAGGTGATCGAGCTGCAGCGGGCCACCCGGCCGCTGCTGGAGATCGTGCGCGGCCTGGAGGCGGGCTTCGGCAAGTACGGCACCGACGACGAGCTCCAGCGCTACCTGCGGGACGTCGCCGACCACGCCACCTACGCGGCCGAGCGGGTGGACGGCTTCCGGCAGATGCTGCAGAACATCCTGACGGTGAACGCCACGCTGGTCTCGCAGCGGCAGAACGAGGAGATGAAGCAGCTCGCCGAGGCGGGGCACGCGCAGAACGACGAGATCAAGAAGATCTCCTCCTGGGCGGCCATCCTGTTCGCACCGACCCTGATCGGCACGGTCTACGGGATGAACTTCGAGATCATGCCGGAGCTCAAGTGGGCCTTCGGATATCCGTTCGCGATCGGACTGATGGCGCTGGTCTGCACCGGGCTGTACCTGGTTTTCAAGCGCCGCAACTGGCTCTGAGGCGCCCCCTCGGCGACCCCGTCGCGCCCCCGCGTTAAGGAAGTGTCAACAACCCCGACCGACGGTGTCAAGGAGCCGTCAGGAAGCGTCTCCGCGCAGGTGACGCGGTACTAGCGTCGCGCGGCGGAGAGAAACGGTTCTGTGTTCGGTTCCCACCGGGAGGTTCCCCGCGGGGACCCCGGCGGGCCGGGCAACGGGGGAAAGGGCGTGCGGTCATGAGCACCTCGACAGCGGGCAGGGCGGCCACCTCGGAGGAGGAGGCCGCCGGCGGGGACGACGGTCCCGCACCGGCCGGACCAAACGTCCCACCCGGCTCGCCGACCCCGCCCGGCTCCCTGGCCCGGCTCGGCCGGGGCCTGCGGACGGTCGGCAGCCGCTCGTACTGGACCACCCCGCGGCTGGTCCGCGGCCTCACCGCGCTGAGCCTGGCCGCCCTGATCGGCCTGGGCGCCACCGCCACCGCCGTCCTCGGCGGCGCCCGCGACGGCACCGACACCATCGGCCACCAGGCGGCCCCGCAGGCCGTCCGCGCCGCCGACCTCTACTTCGCGCTCAGCGACATGGACGCCCAGGCCGCCAACCTCCTCCTGGTCGGCGACGACCAGGACTACGCGACACTGCGCAAGCAGACCCTGGACACCTACGAGCAGCGCCGCAACCAGGCCGACAACGACCTCCAGCAGGCCGCCCGGGCCGCCGACCCGGCCGGGCAGCGCGCCGTCCAGCTGGTGCTCGGCCGGCTCGGCAGCTACGAGGCGCTGGTGGCCCGCTCCCAGCTGCTGGAGGAGCAGGCCAAGGCCCCGGCCGGCCAGCCCTCGCCGGCCGCCCTGGACGCCTACCGGCAGGCCTCCGACCTGCTGCGCAACCAGCTGCTGCCGGCCGCCGACCAGGTCACCGCCGCCAACGAGGCCACCGTCGACCGGACCTACGCCCAGCAGCGCGACGCCCTGGGCACCGGCTGGTGGTGGCTGTTCGCCGTCGGCGTGCTCGCCCTCGTGGTGCTGTTCGGGCTCCAGCGCGCGCTGGCCGTGCGCTACCGCCGGGTGGTCAACCCGGCGCTGGCGGCCGTCACCCTGCTGACCGGGGTGGTGCTGGTGGCCGGGCTGAACCTGGTGGGCCGCACCGACGACCACCTGGTGACCGCCAAGAAGGACGCCTACGACTCGGTCATAGCGCTCAGCCGGGCCCGCGCCGTCGCCTACGACATGAACGCCGACGAGAGCCGCTACCTGATCGACCCGGGGCGCGCCGCGGTGTGGGAGCAGGCCTACCTGGAGCAGAGCCAGGCGATCGTCCACCTCGACGGGGCGACCCTGTCGGGCTACGCCGCCCAACTGCAGGACGCCGCCGGCCGGCACCGGGCGGACCACTCCGTCGTCCCCTTCGGCGGCTTCCTGGGCAGCGAGCTGCACAACATCACCTTCCCCGGCGAACAGGACGCCGCCGAGCGGGTCCTGGGCGCCTTCCAGGAGTACCAGGTGATCGACCACAAGATGCGCGACCTGCGCGCCGAGGGGAAGCTCAAGGACGCGATCACGCTCAACACCGGGCTCGCCAAGGGCCAGTCCAACTACGAGTTCGGGCAGTTGAGCGCGGCCATGGACGACACCGTCGCGGTCAACCAGAAGGCGATGGACGGGGCGCTCGCGTCGACCGACGGCGATCTCGACTCCACCACGGCGGCCCTGGGGGCGGCCGTCCTGGCGGCGGCGCTGGTGCTGGTCGCGCTGGGGGTGCGGCCCCGGCTGCGCGAGTACCGGTAGCGGGGCGGCGACCGGGCCGCCCGGGGCCGGGCCGTCCAGGACTGTAAAGCCCAGGACCGGAACGCCCAGGACTGGAAGACGGGAATCCGGGAAGCCGAGGACAAGGGCCCGGTGGCGATCGGCGGACCGCCACCGGGCTCTGCTGTTCCCTCCCGCCCCGCCCCGGGGCCACCTCGGGATCGCGGCACCGGGACGAGCCGTCCACGGTGTGCCGGTTTGACAACCCCCCTTGCCGTCCCGGCGAATAGCAGGCATGGCCGACGAAGAGTTCGAGAACGTCCTCACCACGGTGGGTCCCCGGCTGCGGGCCCTGCGCCGCGAGCGCGGCACCACGCTCGCCAAGCTGGCCGCCGCCACCGGTATCTCGCTCAGCACGCTGTCCCGGCTGGAGTCCGGCCAGCGCAAGCCGACCCTGGAACTGCTGCTGCCGCTGGCCCGGGAGTACCGGGTGCAGCTGGACGAACTGGTCGGCGCCCCGGCCACCGGGGACCCGCGGATCCATCCCAGCCCGGTCACCAGGAACGGCCAGACCGTTGTTCCGCTCACCCGCCACCTGGGCGGTCTGCACGCGTACAAGCACATCGTGCCGCCCGGCCGGAACAGCGGGGCGGACCTGGAGCTGAAGGTCCACGAGGGCTACGAGTGGCTGTACGTGCTGTCCGGACGGCTGCGGCTGGTGCTCGGCCCGCACGACCTGGAGCTGACGGCCGGTGAGGCCGCCGAGTTCGACACCCGGACCCCGCACGCCTTCGGCAACGCCGGTCCGCAGCCGGTGGAGTTCCTCAGCCTGTTCGGCCCGCAGGGCGAACGGATCCACATCAGGGCGCGCCCGGGAACCTCTGTTCGGTAGGTTCGTTCCCTGTCAGGGGGTCTCCGCTCAGAGCCCCCCACCAGGCCGTCGGGAGGGGCCGATCACATGAGTGTGCAGCAGAGCACGGAGTCCGGCGAGAGCGGCGGATCCGACGGGACCACGGGGTCCACGCAGTCCGCCGGGTCCACGGAGTCCGCAGGGGTCACGGAGTCCGCCGGGACGGCCGCGAGCGCGGAGAGCGTCGAGAAGAAGCCCGCGCGCAAGAAGCGCCCGTTCTGGCAGGAGCTGCCGATCCTGCTGGTGATCGCCCTGCTGCTGTCGCTCGGCATCAAGACCTTCTTCGTCCAGGCCTTCTCGATCCCCTCCGGGTCGATGCAGAACACCCTGCAGATCGGCGACCGGGTGCTGGTCGACAAGCTCACCCCCTGGTTCGGCGCCGAGCCGGAGCGCGGCGAGGTGGTGGTGTTCCGTGATCCGGGCGGCTGGCTGGAGGACACCCCGACGGCTTCCGGCGGATTCATGGGCACCGTCCAGAAGGCGCTGAGCACCGTCGGTCTGATGCCCTCGGCGGACGAGAAGGACCTGATCAAGCGGGTCATCGCGGTCGGCGGGGACACCGTCGAGTGCAACGCGGGCAGCCCGGTGAAGGTGAACGGCGCCGTGCTGGACGAGCCGTACATCTTCCCGGGGTCGACGCCCTGCGACAACGACCCGGTCGGCACCGTCACCGTGCCCAAGGGCAAGCTCTGGGTGATGGGCGACCACCGCAACAACTCCCGGGACTCCCGCCCGCACCACAACCTCACCGGGGACGGCTTCGTTCCGGTGGACAACGTGGTCGGCCGGGCGTTCGTGGTGGCGTGGCCGATCTCGGACTGGTCCACCCTGCCCGTCCCGGACACCTTCGACAAGGTGCCCTCCAGGGCCGCGGGCAGCCCCCTGGAGGCGCCTTCGGCGCCGGGTGCGTTCGCGGTGGCGGGCGTCGTGCCGATCGCCCTGTGGCGCCGTCGCCGGGCCCGGCGGAACCGGGGCCCGAAGGGCTGAGCCGGACGGGCCGCGCCGGGTGACGGCGCGGCCCGTCCCGGGGTTGTGAAGAGAGTGTCAGAAGTTCTTGGCGGAACCGTTCGCGGCGCCCTATCGTCCCTGGGAGCGAAACGCCGACGAGGCCAGTTCTGAGCAACCGGGGACGACGTGAGTTCCGAGATCAACTTCAGCAACAACTACCGCGACCTGTGCGAACAGCACGGCACCGGCGCGGGGTTCCAGTTCGAGTTCTCCTGCTACCGCTGCTCCGACACCTGGCGCTCGCCCTTCGAGCGCTTCACCACGGGTCAGGTGGCGGGCTGGATAGGCAAGGGCGTCAGCGCGGCCTGGAACCTGATCGGCGGCAACGCCAACACCATCAGCAACGCCGCGGACGGCCTGGCCGGCCAGACCTGGGGCACCGCCCGGGACGCCGCGTTCCGGCGCGCGATCGACAACGCCCAGTCCCACTTCAACCGTTGCGCCCGGTGCACCCACCCCGTCTGCGGCCGCTGCTTCAACCCGGAGCAGGGCCTGTGCTTCACCTGCGCCCCGGACACCGCGGCCGAGGCGGCGGCGGCCCAGCGGCGCGGCCTCAACGACATGGTGACGGACCGGGCCTACCAGGTCGGCCAGCAGTCCGGTGCGGAGTACGACGTCCACACCCCGCGCCAACTGGTCTGTCCGCAGTGCCGGACCGAGACCCACGGCACGCCGTTCTGCCCGGGCTGCGGGTTCAGGCTGGCGCAGCCGGTCCAGTGCGCGCAGTGCCACAAGGACGTGCCGGAGGGCTCCGCGTTCTGTCCGTCCTGCGGAACGAGGCGCTGAGCGGCCGGCCGTCGGCGACCGAACGGGGCGGGGGGGGGGGGGGGGCGGCCGGGGGGGGGGGGGCGCGCGCGGGGGGGGGGGGGCCCCCGGGGGGCGGCGGGGGGGGGGGGGCGGCCCCCCCCCCCCCCCCGCCCCGCCCCCCCCCCCCCGCCCCGTTGCCGCTCCGGCTCAGCCGTACGACACGTTGGCGCACGGGTCGTCGTCCGCCGAGCGGGCGGTGCCGCTGACGCTGCTCGGCAGCGGGGCCGGGGTGCCGGGGGTACCGCCAGGTGCCGAGGAGGCCGAGGAGGCCGCGGCGCCGCCCGGGTCGGCGGCGGCGAAGTCGCGGCCGACCACCACGCTCAGCCCCCGGACGCCGGGCTCGACGGTGGCCCCCGGGAAGAGCTTGGCGACCTCCTCGGCGGCGCTGCGCTCGCCGGTGCCGTACTCGACCACGGTGGTGCTGCGGGGCTTGCCCGTCGCGTTGCCGACGGTGGTGACGGTGTAGCCGGCGCCCTTGAGGGTGTCGGCCGCCTTGCCGCCGACGCCGTTCTCGCCGGTGCCGTTGAGCACGGCGACCTTGGTCCCGGTGCTCTTGGCGACCGCGGTGGGGGAGGGCGTGGCCTCGGCGGGCGGGGTGCTGGGGGCGGGCGAGTCGGTGGCGGCCGGGCTCGCGGCGCTGGCGTCCTGGCCGTCGATGGTGCGGTCAGCCTTGAGCGCGGCCCAGAGCTGGTCCACGTCGGGGTGGACCAGGGCGACCCGGGGGCCCTCGTAACGCCAGGGCGCGGTCAGGAACTTGATGTTGTGGAGGTCGACGTCCTTGACCGACATGGCGAAGGACATCAGCTTGGCGGCCGAGCCGAGGTCGGGGTCGACGGTCAGCGACTTGGTGGCGGCGTCGGCGAGCGGCAGCAGGGTGGTCGGGTCCATGCCCTTCGACTTGACCGACTTGATGAGGGAGGACAGGAAGGCCTGCTGGCGCTTGGTGCGGCCGATGTCGGAGCCGTCGCCGATGCCGTGCCGGACCCGGACGTAGTCCAGCGCGGACTGGCCCTGGACCGTCTGCTTGCCCTTGGCGAAGATCAGCTTGCCCTTGTGGCCGAGGTTGGGGTTGAGGTCCCCCTCGTAGACGTTGTTCGGCAGGCAGACCTCGACGCCGCCGACCGCCGAGGTCATCGACGCGAAGCCGCCGAAGTCCACCACGATGGTGTGGTCGACCCGCAGGTTGGTGAGCTTCTCGACGGCGTTCTGGGTGCAGGCCGGGTTGCCCTGCTCGGTGTTGCCCACGGCGAAGGCGCTGTTGAACATCACCTTGGTCTGCGCCTTGGTCCACTTGCCGTCGGGGAGCTTGCACGGCGGGATGTCGACCAGGGAGTCGCGGGGGATCGAGATGCCGACCGCGTGCTTGTGGTCGGCGTAGATGTGCAACAGGATCGCGGTGTCCGAGCGGGCGCCGTCGTCCCCGCCGCCGCCCAGGTCGCTGTTGCCGTTGCCGCGGCTGTCCGAGCCGATCATCAGGACGTTCACCGGGGTGCGGCCCTGGGCGTCCGGCGCGGCCGCCTCCGGGCGGTCCTTGCTGAGGGCGTCGCCGTCGAAGGTGGTGATGTTGCTGTTCAGGCGGTAGTAGACGCCGCCGGCGGCGAGCACCAGCAGGGCGGTGCAACCGGCCGTCGCCCAGAGGACCTTCTGCTTGGTGCTGCGCTTGGGCTTCGGCTTGGCCCGGCCGGCGGTGCGGGCGCCGGATATCTCCTGGCCCGAACCTTCCTTGCCCGAACCATCGTCGTCCGCTGCGGACTTGCGCCTGGCGGCTCTGCGACCGCCGCCCGCCTGCGCCGAATTCCCGCTCTCGGTGGAACCCCTGCGACCCGACACGGCGTCATCCTCCACAGTTGCCACGGAACCCCCGTCGAAGCGGTGGCTTGCGTGGTCCTGGGTCGGATCCGGTCCGGGTCGGCCTATCGCTAAACTTTTACACCGCTGTAAAACTTTCAGAGGAGCATACTAAGCGTAGATGAGAAAAATACTGGTCAGACCATGAGAGAAGGTCAGCCGGGTCTCATCTCCGTCGCTCCGTACCCGCACGAGGAGCACGATGACTCACCGGATCGCACGTTCGATAGCCGGCGCCCTGGTGGCACTGCTGGCCGCCGTCGGCCTCAGCGCCGCGGCGTCGAGCGCGACGGCGGTGGCCGCACCCCGGACCGTCGCGGCCGCCCCCGCTGCCGCCGCCCCCGCCGCCCCGGCGGCCGACGCGCCCACCGGGGTGCGGCAGGCCGGAGCCACTGACACCACCGTCCAGCAACTCGCGAGCAAGCCGGAGAAGAAGAAGTCCGGCTTCTTCGCCAAGCTCGGCAAGTTCCTGCTGGTGGTGGTCATCCTGATCATCCTCTTCATCATCCTGGTGATCTGGGGGATCGTGCACCTGGTGCGGAAGCTGTTCCGCCGCCGCTGAGGCGTCGGGCCCGTCCCGGGTGCGTCGGGTGTCGAACCACCGCCCGGGACGGGCCACTCGGCCGCGATTGGCCCTGGCCGGGGCGGGCGGGCCCGGCCGAGCATGGGGGCATGAGCGACCACCCCGAGCACCCCGCCGATCCCGCCGTCCCCGCCGGTCCCGCGGAGCCCGTCCTCCCCGCGGACCCCGATGCGCTGCGCCCCGAGAGCCGGCTCGTCCACCCGACCCCGGTCGACCCCGGCGGCCGCCCGATGGGCATCCCGCTGCACCAGAGCCACCTGTTCGCCTTCGAGAGCAGCGAGGCGCTCACGGCGGCCTTCGCCGGACCGGACGGGGCGTTCTTCTACAACCGCTTCGGCAACCCCACCGTCCGCTCGCTGGAGGACGCCGTCGCCGAGCTGGAGGGCGGCGCCGCCGCCCTCGCCACCGCCTCCGGCATGGGGGCGATCAACACCGTACTGCTCGCCCTGCTGCGCTCCGGCGACCATGTGATCGCCCAACGGAGCCTGTACGGCGGGACGTTCGCGATGCTGGCGGACCTCGCCGAGCGGTGGGGCGTGGAGCTGACGCACGTCGGCGGGGACGACCCGGACGAGGTGGCGGCCGCGCTGCGGCCCAACACCCGGCTGCTGCACCTGGAGACGGTCTCCAACCCGACCACCCGGGTCACCGACCTGCCCGCGCTGATCGCCGTCGCGAAGCGGGCCGGGGTGCTCAGCGTGGTCGACAACACCTTCGCCACCCCGCTGCTGTGCCGGCCGATCGAGCACGGCGCGGACGTCGTGGTCCATTCGGCCACCAAGTACCTGGGCGGGCACTCCGACGTCCTCGCCGGGATCGCCGTCTTCGCCGACGCCGAACTGCACCGGACGGTGTGGCACTACGCGACCGAACTCGGCGCCAGCGCCGACCCCTTCGCCGCCTGGCTGACCCTGCGCGGCCTCCAGACCCTCGCCCTGCGGGTCCGCCGCCACTGCGACACCGCCCTCGACCTGGCCACCCGGCTGTCCGCCCACCCGGCCGTCACCGCCGTCCACTACCCGGGCCTGCCCTTTCACCCCGACCACGAGCTCGCCCGCCGCCTCCTGCCCGCGGGCCACGGCGGCGTGCTCGCCTTCGATCTGGCCGGCGGCCGCGAAGCGGCCCGGGCCTTCACCGGCGCCGTCCGCCTCGCCTCGCTGGCCCCCTCCCTCGGCGGTGTCCACACCCTGGTGCTCCACCCGGCCAGCACCTCCCACCGGCAGCTCTCCGACGAGGAGTTGGCGGCGGCGGGCATCGGCCCCGGAACGGTCCGGGTCTCGGTGGGCATCGAACACCCCGAGGACCTCTGGGCCGACCTGGAACAGGCCCTGGCGAAGCCGTGACCGCCGAGGCTCCCGGCAGTGCCGCGTCCCGCCGGAGGGCCCGTCAGCGGGCCCTGGGGCGGGCGGCGAGCAGGGCGATGTCGTCCTCGGCGGCGGGGGCCGGGGGCGGCGCGAGGGAGTGCAGGACGGCGTCGAGGAGGTCGTCGAGGTCGCCGGTGGCGGGGAGCCGGAGCGCGGCGAGGCGGGCCAGGGAGGCGTCGATGTCCTCGTGGCGGCGTTCGACCAGGCCGTCGGTGTAGAGGAGCAGGGTCTGCCCCGGGCCGAGCGGGTGGGTGCTCTGCTCGTAGCCGCCGAGGCCGGTGCCGAGCGGTGGGCCGGTGGGGACGCGCAGCAGCTCGGTGGGGCGGTCCGGGGTGATCAGGGCGGGCGGCAGGTGGCCCGCGCTGGAGAGGGTCCAGCGGCCGCGGCCGGGGTCGGCGAGGACCAGCAGGCAGGTCGCCGGGCGGGCGGTGTCGTCGGCGGAGATGACGTGGTCGAGCTGGCGCAGGATGCGGTGCGGGGGCAGGTCGGTGGCGGCGATGTCGCGCAGCGCCGAGCGGTAGTGGCTCATGTCGACGGCGGCCTCGACGCCGTGCCCCATCACGTCGCCCATCACCAGCAGGGTGCGTCCGAACGGCAGCCGGACCGTCTCGTACCAGTCGCCGCCGACCACCGAGCTGCTGCCGGAGGGCAGGTAGCGGGAGGCGAGGGCGAGGTTCTGGTGCGGGCTGCCGGGTTCGCTCAGCAGGGCCCGCTGGAGTTCCAGGGCGATGCCCTGGGAGCGGGTGTAGCGGCGGGCGTTGTCGATGCCGGTGGCGGCGTGGGCGGCGAGGTCGCCGAACAGGGCGGCCTCGTCGGGGGTGAAGGCCGGGGTGGCGGCGGTGCGGCCGAGGGTGAGCAGGCCGACCAGCCGGCCGCGGGCGGCGAGCGGCAGGACGAGCAGCGAGGCGGCGCCGGGCGGGCAGGCGTCGGCGGGGCCGGGTTCGGCGAGCACGGCCACGCCGGTGGCCAGGCTGCGGGCGGCGGCCGAGCCCTCGCGGTGGCGGACGGTCTCGCCGGGGCGGGCCAGTTCGGCCAGGGCGGCGTCGAGTTCGGGCACGGCCCGGCTGGCGGCGCGGTGCAGCCGTTGGCCGCCGGCCCGGCCGGGGCGGGTGGGTTCGGCCTCCGGCGGCAGCACGTCGACGGTGGCGAGGTCGGCGAGGCCGGGGACGGCGAAGGCGGCGAGCTCGGCGCAGGTGGTGCCGATGTCGAGGGTGGAGCCGATCCGTTCGGCGGCGGCGTCGAGCAGGGCGAGCCGGGCGCGGGCCTGCTGGAGTTCGCGCAGCTGTTCCCGGGCCGGGTCGGGGTCGTCCAGGAGGACCACGATCACGCCGGTGGTCCGTCCGGTGTGCCGGAGCGGCCGGTAGCGCACCCGCAGACCGGGCGGGACGGGGGAGCCGGGGGCTTCGGGACCGCCGGTCACGTGTTCGCGGTCGTGTCCGTCGGCGAGGACCCGGCGCAGGACCGCGAGCGCCCCGGCGAAGGGGGTGGTGCCGGCGGCGCGGCCGAGCAGGTCGGCGCGGCGCAGTCCGGTGACGGCGGCGAAGGCGGGGTTGAGGTAGCTCCAGCGGAGGTGCTCGTCGAGTACGGCGACGCCGACCGGGACGGCGGCGAGCAGGTCGCGGAGCAGGTCCGGGTCACTGTCGGGGCGGTCGCCGCCGGGGCGGTCCTCGCCGGGACGGTCGTCCTCGGGTCGGTCGCCGCCGGGACGGTCACTGCCGGTGGGGGCGCCGAGTCGTGCGGCGAGGGCCGCCGCGGTCGCCGCCAGGGAGCGGGCGTCCGGGGGCGGGCCGTCCGCTGCTCGGTTGCCGTGCCGGAAGTGCATAGGCCCATGATCACGCGCCCGGGTGCGGCACGCCCACAAGTGGGTGAAACCTTGACTGGGCGGAGACGTTGTCGTAAGGAAGCGGCGGCTGGTTGCGTGTGCGCGCACGCACTTGTAGAGTGCGTGCACACGCACACAGTCATCGGCTTCCGGCGACCGACCGGAGGCCGCGAGGAGGGCCCGCATGGCAGTCACCCCTTACCCCGGCACCCGGATCGTCCTGATCACCGGCACCTCCTCCGGGATCGGCCTCGCCGCCGCGGTGGCCGCCGCCCGGGCCGGCCACCGCGTGATCGCCACCATGCGCGACACCGGACGGGCCGGCGACCTGTTGCGCGCCGCCGAGCGGGCGGACGTCGCCGGGTGGATCGAGGTCGAGCGCCTCGACGTCACCGACCCGGCCTCGGTCGCGGAGTGCCTGGCCGTCGTGCTGGAGCGGCACGGGCGGCTGGACGCCGTGGTCAACAACGCGGGCGCGGGCTTCGTCGGCACCGTCGAGCAGGACGGGCTGGCGCCGGTGCGGGCCGCCATGGAGGTCAACTACTTCGGTGTGGTCGAGGTGACCCGGGCCGCGCTGCCGCACCTGCGGGCCAGCGGCGGCCGGGTGATCACCGTGACCAGCGTCGGCGGCGTGGTCGGCCAGCCCTTCAACGAGGCCTACTGCGCGGCCAAGTTCGCCGTCGAGGGCTTCATGGAGTCGCTGGCGCCGGTCGCGGCCACCGTCGGCGTCGCCGTCACCGTGGTCGAACCGGGCGCGGTGGCCAGCGAGTTCATCGGCAACCAGGGCCTCGACGTGCCCGCGCTGGTCGCCGCCGCCGGACCGTACGGCCCCGCTCTCCAGGCGTACGTCGACCGGACGCTGAAGGCCTTCGGCAACGCCCAGACCCCCGAGGAGGCGGCCGCGCCGATCATCGAGGTGCTGGCCGCCGAGCGGCCGCCGCTGCGGGTGCAGACCTCCGAGGCGGCCCGTGCCTTCGCCGGGACCAAGCTGGCCGACCTGGACGGGTCGGCGGTGCAGGCGATGACCGGCGGTTGGGTGGCCGCCGCGGGCCTCTGACACCGGAGAGGGGTCGGGGCGGACCGGGCGGGTCCGCGCGGCGGGCGGTGGGTGATCACCGGTCATACTTGGGCGGCGGCGCCCGACACCGGGCGCCGCGGGTGGTGCCCGGGCGTGGTCCGCGCGTGGCGGACCCGCCCCGAGCAGCCCGTCAGCAGCCCAGACCGGAGGAACCGATGAGCCCCCACCAGCCGACCCGTCGCCCGGTGGCCGGGGTCCCCGGGGTGCCGTGGAACCGGCAGCGGCTGCGCAGCAACAACGAGTGGCTGCTGCTGGAGCTGCTGCGCACCGGCGGTGGCTCCTCGCGGGCCCAACTGGCCCGGGACACCGGGCTGTCCAAGCCCACCGTCTCCGCCGCACTGGCCGAGCTGGAGCAGGCCGGCCTGGTCCGCGAGGCCGGCCGGGTGGCCCCCGAGCGGGGCCGTACGGCGGTGCTCTACGAGGTCGACCCGAGGGCCGGGCACGTGCTCGGCGTGGACATCGGCCGGGCCCGGCTGCGGGTCGCCGTGGCGGACCTGGCCGGCACCGTCGTCGCCCGGCGGGACGTGGCCAACCGGGGGCGGACCGCGGAGGCCGTCGCGGACGCGGTGGTCGCCGCCGCGCACGAGGCGATCGCCGAGGCGGGCCTGGCGTCCGCCGACATCGTGCACGCGGTGATCGGCACGCCCGGGGTGTGGGACGAGGAGCGGCGCGGGGTCCGGTACGCCACCAGCCTGCCCGACTGGGGCCGACCGGGGCTGTTCGACCGGATCGCCGAGGGGCTCGGCACGGCCGTGACGGTGGCCAACGACGCCAATCTCGCCGCGCTCGGCGAGTACACCCTCGGCGCCGGGCGCGGCAGCCGGATGTTCGCCTACCTGTTGGTCGGCACCGGGCTCGGGGTGGGCGTGGTCAAGGACGGCGAGCTGCTGCTCGGCGCGCACGGTGCGCTGGGCGAGATCGGCCTGGTGCCGCTGCCCGCGGTGCCTCCCGCCGCCGAGCCGCTCGCCGCGGGGCAGGACGTGCCGGACGCGACCACGCTGGAGCAGGAGGCCGCGGCGGACGCGGTGGTGCGGGCCGCCCGGGACTTCGGGCTGACGGGGACGGGCGGACGGCGGCTGACCGCCAAGCAGGTCTTCGCCCGGGCCCGGGCCGGGGACGAGGCGGCGCTGCGGGCGGTGCGCTGGGAGGCGGACCGGCTGGCGTACGCCGTCGCCGTGCTGTCCGCGGTGCTCGACCCGGACCTGCTGGTGCTCGGCGGCGGGATCGGCAACAGCGCGGACCTGCTCCTGGAACCGCTGGAGCAGGCCCTGCGCCGCTTCGCCCCGAGGTGTCCGACGCTCGCACCGAGCCTGCTGGGGGAGGAGGCGGTGCTCCTCGGCGCGGTGTCCACGGCGCTGGAGGCCGCCCGCCCCGCGGTGTTCGAGCGCCGGACGGCGGGGTTGTGAGGACGGTGCTGTGCGGACGGGGCCCGGGGGGTCGGGTGGGGCCGTCCCCCCCGGGCCGGCCGGGTCAGCCGGTGGCCAGGGTCAGGCCGTAGGTGCTGAGGATCGGGTTGACCGGCTGGAAGTAGGTCTCGCCGCCCGAGGTGCAGTCGCCGGAGCCGCCCGAGGTGACGCCCTGGGCCTGGTTGCCGGAGATGAACGAGCCGCCGGAGTCGCCCGGTTCGGCGCACACATTGGTGCGGGTGACGCCGTAGACGCTGCCCTCCTGGTAGTTGACGGTGGCGTTCTGCTCCTCGACGGTGCCGCAGTGCCAGCCGGTGGTGGAGCCGGAGCGGCAGACCGCGCCGCCGACCGGCGTCTCGGTGGAGCCGCCCACCGTCACCGCGCCGCCCTGGTAGTCGTTCACCTGGGGCTGGGCGGTCCAGCCCGCGCCGGCCGCCACCCAGGACCAGTCGTTGCCCGGGAAGGTCGAGCCCTGGAAGGTGCCGATCGAAGCGCCGTCGGAGGTCGTCGCGTTGGAGCCGGGCTGGCCGCAGTGGCCGGCGCTGACGAAGCCGGGCTGGCCGTTCTGGGTGACCGGGAAGCCGATCGAGCAGCGGGCGGCGTTGTCGATGTAGTACGCGTCCCCGCCGTGCAGGTCGGCGAGCGGCCGGGGCGCGGCGGTGGCCGGCTCGACCCGGACCAGCGAGCGGTCCACCCCGGAGGCGTCCAGGAAGGCCGCGGTGCGGGCGTCGTCGGCGGACTGCACCACGACGGTGTTGGACCGGACGTCCACGTACCAGAGCGGGGTGGCGTCCGGTGCGGCGGTGCCGGAGGCCCGGTCGAGCGCGTCCTTGACCCGGTCCAGGACGGTCAGCGGATGCTGGACGACGGTCGCCCGGCCGCCGTGCGCGGTGATGGTCCGGGCGGCGGACGGGTCCGTGGTGGCGACCGTCAGTTCGGACTGCGGCCCGTCGATCCAGGCGCCCGCCCAGCGGTCGCCGAGCGCCCGGGTGAGGGCGCTCTGCACGGCGGCGGCCCGGCCCTCCCGGGCGATCCGGTCGGCGGCGGCCCGCGGGGCGAGCCCGAGGTCGCGCTGCATCGCGTGCAGCAGGGCGGTCGGTACCGCGGCGGTGCGGATGGGGGCGGCCAGTGCGGCGGTTATGGACGGGTCGTCAGCGGGGGCGCTGACGGCGGGTGCTGCGGTGAGCGCGACGGTCGCCAGGGCAGCGGCGACCGCGAGCGAACGGAACCGGAGCATGGGGGTCTCCTCGTTCGGCGTGGGGGTTGCCGGAACCGTAGCGATCCGTTTGTGGTGTCCGGAACATGTCATAGAGCCCCGCGTGTCAGGGCTATACCCCCGGCCGGCGCCGCACCGTCGCGTTCGGTGGTCGGAAGGTCTCGATCTGCCAACAAGTGACGGAACGGTGGTCGGTGCGTGTGCGAAGTCTGCTTGAATCACACGTCCCAGACACCGATCACCCACGCGGAACGGAGCGTTCCCCCTTCATGCCCTCCCTGATACCCGGGCGCCGCAGGACGGCCGGCCTGGCCGGATTCGCCGGACTCGTCCTCACCGTCGGCCTGGCGCTGACCGGTTGCGACCCCTCGGCGGCGGATGCCAAGCCCTCGGCCACGCCGAGCGTCGCGGCCAGCCCGACCGTCGCGCCCGCACCGAGCGCCCCGGCCGCCACCGAGCCCGGCCCGGCCACCCCGGCCCCGCCCTCGGCGTCGGCCCCGCCGGTCGTCCCGCCGCCGTCCGCCCCGCCCGCCGCGCACCCGCCGACCCCGACCGTCAAGCCGCAGCCCAAGGTGACCACGGCGCAGCCGCCGAAGGACCCGGAGCCGCAGCACACCCAGGCGGCGGCCGGCGGTACGGAGTGCGAGATCCGCTCCAACGCGGGCAACTGCTACGCGGCCGGGCAGTTCTGCCGCAACGACGACCTGGGCCGGAGCACCCACGACGCCAACGGGCGGATGATCACCTGCCGGATGGTCAGCGGCAAGCCGCACTGGCAGGCCTGAGCCGGTCGGCGAGGGTGCTCCGGCACAGCTGCTCGTAGGCGCCGGACGCGCCCGCTCCGTCGTGCGGCGGAACCTCTGTGTACTGCCTGATTCGTCCGGGCGGAGGAACTTTCCCCGAGCTCTCCTCGGCCCGGACGAACACGTGACGCAGGCCACCGACCTAGCATTCCGGAAACGTCGGACCAGCCTCACGGAGACGGAAGGTGCACATGTCGAAGATCCATGAAGTCCGGACCTGGCTCCAGGAGAACTTCGCCGCGCTGTTGGCCGAGCACCAGGTTCCCGGCGCCGCGATAGCGGTGCTCGCCGACGGCGAGGTGATCGATCACGCGGCGGGCGTCCTGAACAAGGCCACCGGCGTGGAGTCCACCGTGGACTCGCTGTTCCAGATCGGGTCGATCACCAAGGTGTGGACGACCACCCTGATCATGCAGCTGGTCGACGAGGGCCGCCTCGACCTCGACCGGCCGGTGCGCGACTACCTGCCGGAGTTCGCGCTCGGCGACGACACGGCTGCGGCCGCGATCACCGTCCGGCAACTGACCTGCCACACGGCCGGCTTCGAGGGCGACTTCTTCACCGACACCGGGCGCGGCAGCGACGCGGTGGAGAAGCTCATCCCGACGCTGTCCGACGTGCCGCAGCTGTTCCCGCCGGGCGAGCGGTTCTCGTACAACAACGCCGGCTACTGCGTGCTGGGCCGCATCATCGAGGTGCTGCGCGGCAAGTGCTGGGACGACTGCGTGCGCGACCACCTCTTCGTGCCGCTCGGCCTGACCCACGCCGCGGTCGGTCCCTACGACGCGATCCGCTACCGCGCAGCGGTCGGCCACATCGTCCCGAAGCCGGGCGAGGAGCCGGTGCCCGCGCCGGTCTGGGCACTCGCCAGCTCGAACGCCCCGGCCGGTTCGATGCTCGCGATGCGCCCGCGGGACCTGCTGACCTTCGTCCGCATGCACCTGAACGACGGCACGGCCGACGACGGCGGCCGGGTGCTGTCGCCGGAGTCGTCGGCCGCGATGCGCGAGCCGCAGGTGGAGGTGCCCACGCTCGGAATCATGGGCGACCGCTGGGGTCTCGGCTGGATGCTCTTCGGCTGGGAGGGCGGCGAGGTGATCGGCCACGACGGCGGCACGATCGGCCAGTCGGCCTTCCTGCGCGTGGTGCCGGAGCGCAAGGTCGCGGTCGCGTTGCTGACCAACGGCGGGCAGCCGGTGCACGTCTACCACCAGGTGCTCGGAAAGCTGCTCGACGAACTCGCGGACGTGAAAATCCCGCCACTGCCGCAGCCGAACCCCGCGGCCGCCCGGGCCGACCTTTCCCGGTACGTGGGCGAGTACTCGTCGATGGTCGCCGACAACGTCGTCACGGCGGAGGACGGCAGGCTGTGGATCGAGCGCACTCCGAAGGGGATCTTCGCCGAGCTCAGCGCCGCGCCCCCGGCGAAGCAGGAACTGCTGCCCTACCTCCACGACACCTTCGTCGCCGTCCTCCCGGAGGTCCCTGGCCTCTACCTGGCGCACGCGTTCGTCGGCGACGACGGCACCGGCCGCGCCCAGTTCCTCCACACCGGGCGCGCCGACCGACGGGTGTCCCGATGAGCGACGACGCCCTGGGCCCGACCGTCCGTTCGGAACCCGGCGAAGCGGCGTGACGCCGACCGCCCGAAGGCCGGGCAGGCGCTGTCCGGCGCTGTGACGGCACACGTCGGCGAAGGAATCCGGAACGCTCGGAGGGTCGGCGCAACCGGGCCTCGTCAAGCCTCTTCAACCGGAAGGGCTTTCCCCCTCCGAGCCAGCAGATGCAGTTGCACCATCGCCGCGAACCGGTCGCCCGGGGCGTCGAGATCGATTCCGCCGACCTCCGCGACCCGGCGCAACCGGTACCGGAACGTGCTCGGATGCACGTACGCGGCGGTCGACGCGAGGCCGATGTCGCCGAAGGAGTCGAGCCAGCACCGCAGCGTGTGCACGAGCTGCGATTGGTGTTTGGTGTCGTAGGCCAGCAGCCGCGCGATCGGCCCGGTCGCGACGTCCCCGCGGGCCGCGGAAAGGTCCGCCAACTCCAGCAGCAGCGCTTCGACATGCGCGTCCTCGGCGGTGATCGTCCGCCGTGCGCCGCCGTCGGTGAGCAACACGCGCAACGCGCGGTCGGCCCCCTCGCGGGAGGCGCGCAGGCCCGAGCCGTCGAGCGCGAGCGGTCCGACGCCGATGGCGGCGGCGGCCCCGCGGCCGGTGCGTTCCAGGAAGGCCGACGCGACGCGTACCGAGCGTTCTCGCCGATCGCCGTGGTTCCCGGGCATCGGGACGATGCCGTACGCGACATCGCCGACCAGCGCCACGGCCGACCGGGGCTGGACGGCGCTGAGGTGCATGGCGAACGCGTCGGCGAGGCGCTGGCGTTCCGCGACGAGCCGGAGGTCGTCGCCGGGGACGTCGAGGAGTCCCATGGCGAGCACGACGGTGGGCTGCCCCAGCAGGCCGAGGCGTGCGATGGCCTCCGGCGCGCCGGAGCCCCCTTCGAGCGCGGTGCTCACCAGATCGGCCCGCAACCGGCGCCCGACATCGGCACCCGCGCGCAGCCGGAGCATGTGCAGCGCGACGATCTTCGAGGCGTCGACCAAGGCGGAGGTGCGTTCTTCGCTGAGCTCGTGGTCGACCGCGGCCCAGATCGAGCCGAGGATCTCGTCGCCGGCTCGGACCGCGACCGCGACCCTGGGCATCGCGATCTTCTCGTCGTAGCCGTCCGGGTGGACGTAGACCGGCCGCTGGTCCCGGTAGAGGCGTTCGAAGACGCCGTCCTTCTCCAGCTGGCGGGTGAAGCGTTCGGGCACCTGGCGGCCGAGAACCGTTTCGATGCGGGAAGGATCGGCCTCGTCCTGGCGGCCGGAGAACGCGAGCACGCGCGAGTCGCGGTCCTCGATGGTGACCGGCGCGTCCAGCAGCGCGGCGACCGCGTTGGCGAGTGCGAACAGGTCGCCGGACGGTATCCCGCCGAGCGACTGCGGGGAGACATCGCCGATGTCGCCCTCGGCGAGCAACGTGCGGAGCATCGCGGCGAGTTGTGCCCACGACGCCCCGCCGGCCAGCCCGAGCAGCGCGACCCCGGTGGAGTCGGCCGCCCGGACCAGCTCCTTCGACGCGGAGACCGGCGACCGCACGACCAGCGCGGCGCCCCCGCGTTCGCCGACGGTGTGCAGCAGCTCCGCGATCTCGTCGGTGTCGCGCAGACCGACCCCGAGGACGACCGCCTCGGCCGGGAACTCGGCGTCGTCGTGCGGATCGTGGATCACCACGCCGCCGAGCTGCCGCCGGGTGTCCCGGCCGACGGCGACCGGTTCGAGGAGCACGTCCCCGAGGGCTTCGAGGACGCGTCCCACACTCGCGTGCGGCCTGTTCGGCACGGGTATCAGTACTCCCCGGGGGTAGATCCGGCCACGGTCCGACCGAATTGGTTCGATCGGGTCAACCTATCCGCGGAACCCGTGCCGGGCTACGAAGCGATCCACGCCTTCGCGGTGGTCACCTCGTCGAGCAGCTCCGGAATCGGCGCCACGCCGAGGCCCGGACCGGTCGGCACCGGCAGGTGCCCGTCGGACAGCACGAACGGCTCGGTGATGTCAATCCGGTAGAACCGGTCGGACGCCGAGGTGTCCCCGGGAAGCGTGAAGCCCGGCAGCGAGGCCAGTGCGACGTTCGCCGCCCGGCCGAGGCCGGTCTCGATCATTCCGCCGCACCACACCGGAACCGCGTGTGCCGCGCACACGTCGTGCACCCGCCGCGCTTCGAGGTAGCCGCCGACCCTCCCGGGCTTGATGTTCACGATCTGGACCGCGCCCAGCTTGATCGCGTCCGCCGCCGCGCGCGCCGACACGATCGATTCGTCCAGGCATATGGGCGTCTTGATCCGGCGCGCCAGTTCGGCGTGGCCGAGGACGTCCTCCTCCTCCAGCGGCTGCTCGATCAGCAACAGGCCGAACGGGTCGAGGCGGGCCAGCTGCCGCGAATCACCCAGGGTGTAGGCGGTGTTGGCGTCCACCTGCAGCAGCACGTCGTCACCGAAGCGCTCGCGGACCGCGCGCACCGGTTCGACGTCCCAGCCCGGTTCGATCTTCAGCTTGATCCGTACGTAGCCTTCGTCCAGGTACCCGCCCACCACGTCGAGCAACTGCGGGATCGTGTCCATGATCCCGACCGAGACACCGCACGGCACGGTGTCCCGCACCGACCCCAGCTCGGCCGCGAAGGAGCGCTCACTCGCGCGGAGTTCGGCGTCGAGCACGGCCATCTCCAGCGCGCCCTTCGCCATCCGGTGGCCCTTGAACCTGGCCAGCAGCGGCGTCACCTTCGCCGCCGTGACGTCCGCCGCGGCCAGCAGCGCCGGGATGAGGTACCGGCGCAGCACGTGCTCGGCGCCGTCGTTGTACTCGGGCGAGTACAACGGGCCGGCCATCGCCACGCACTCGCCCCAGCCCTCGCCCGTCGGCGTCACCGCCCGTAGCAGCAGGAGCTCGCGCACGGACTGTGCGCCGAACGACGTCCGGAACGGGGCGACGAGTGGCATCCGCACCCGGCGCAGTTCCACACCGCTGAGTTTCACTGCCCCTCCCTGGAGATCACGTAGGAACCGGCCCGGTCGAAGCCGGTCACCCGGCCCCCGGAGTCCATCAGTCCGCCGAGCGTCTCGCGCAGCGCGGCCCGCCACGCAGCCGCCTTGCCGGGGTCGGTGCCGCGCAGGCCTTCGATGTCGGCAGGGACGGCGACGAACACCACCGGGGCATCCGCCGAGCCCGCCGCCGGGCCGCCGTCGGCGTCCACCGAGAGAGCGACGGCGGCGCCGCGGTCGAGCAGGGTCCTCGTGTCGGTCCGGACGGGCTCACCGAACGCGGCGGCCCGCACCGCGGCGCCGGTCAGGTCCCAGGACACCATCAGCCGATCGGTGTCGCCCGAACCGTTGATGCCGTCCGTCATCGGCCCGTAGAAGTCGCGAAGGTACCGCACGGGCCGCGCGCCGAGTTTGCCGAGGTTGAAATGGGCGTTGCGGCGCACCAGTGGATCGAACGTCCACTTGACGGCCTGAACGTCCTGCGTCAGTGCCCAGCCGCGCTGGTGCATCTTCAGCGCATACCCGATTCCACGCCCTGCGCCGGCCTTGGCGACTCCTGCGATATGACTGTGCAGGCTGCCGGTTCCGGGACTCTCGAAGAACCCGACGCAGGCGCCGAGCAGCTCGCCGCCGGAAAACGCGCCGGCCACGTAGTTCCCCGTCGCCGACAGCGCGCGCAGCAGCTCCGTGGTCACCGGCCGAGTGCCCGGCGCCGACCGCCAGATCTTCTCGAAGAGCACTCCGACCGCGGCCAGTTCGGCGATCGCGTCGATCTCCCGCACCTCGACCCCTGCCGCGGTGGCCGCCGTCCGCGCGGCCGCGATCGCCTCGTCACGGGCTTCCGACGTGACTGGCTGTCGTGAATCCATCGAAAGACTCGTCACGGGATACTCCTCTCTCGGCTGCCCCGGAGGGTCGCCGTCGGGTTCGACCGGAAGAGTCCACCGCATCCTCCGGATCCTCCGGAATCGATGGACCTCCCTTCGTCAACACGTGTTCCAGCAGCGCGAACAGCAATGTCGTCCGCCGCGGCAACTCTTCGATCAGGACGTGTTCGTGATCCGCGTGTGCCCCGCCGCCGACCGCTCCGAGGCCGTCGAGAGTCGGAACGCCCAGCCCTGCGGTGTAGTTGCCGTCCGAAGCACCGCCGACGGTCGCCTCGGTCAAGGTCGGCAGCCCCAGCTCCGCGGCCAACTCCCGTGCCAGCCCGAACAGGGCGGCCGAGGAAGCGGCATCCAGCGGCGGACGGTTGACCCCGCCGCTGATCCGCACCCGGGTGCCGGCCAGCACCGGCCGCAACGCCCGCACCGCCCGGTCGACGCGGAGCTGTTCGTCCTCGTCCCATACCCGCACGTCGACCTCGACCACGGCCGTCGCCGGCACGGTGTTGGCCGTCGTGCCGGCCGCCAGCAGTGTCGGCACCACGCTGGTCCCGCGCTCCGGATCGGTGAGCGCGGCGACCGCGAGCGTCTGGTGGGCGATCTCGATCCCGGCGTTGATCCCCTTGTCCGGTTCGAGACCGGCGTGCGCGGCGCGGCCGGTCACGTCGATCCGGTACTGGGAGACGCCTTTGCGCCGGGTCTTGAGCGCGCCGCCGTCCGCCGAAGCCTCCAGCACCAACGCCGCCTCGCAGCCGCGGGCCGCTGCCTCGATCAGCCCTCGTGACGACGGCGAGCCCAGCTCCTCGTCGCCGGTGATCAGAATGGACAGTCCGGCCCGGCTCGGCAGTGCGGCGGCCGCGTGAAGCGCCATCACGACGCCCGCCTTCATGTCGAAGCAGCCCGGTCCCCGCAGGACCCCGTCGGCCACGGAGAAAGGGTGCGTCTCCAGGGAACCCATCGGCCAGACCGTGTCGTGGTGGCCGAGCAGGAGCACGCGCGCCGGGCCGTCGCCGAACCGCCAGCGCAGATGCGTCCGGCCGTCGAGGACGATCCGCTCCGGCTCCACGCCGAGCACCTTCCTGCCGAGGTCCGAGAGCACCTCGGCGCTGCGCGCCACCGCGTCCAGGTCGAACGACGGGGACTCGCAGCGCACCAGTGTCCCGATGTCGGCGAGCAGGGCCGCCATGCCGAATTCCGTCATCGTGGTTCCCCCCGCAGCGGCCGGCCGGGGTACGCGTCGGTGAGCAGCCGCCCGTCGCGGACCACCTGGGTACCCGCGACGAACAGGTGCCGGACGCCGAGTGTGGGCCGGGTCGAATCGACGTACGTGGCCGTGTCGGTGACGGTGGCGGGGTCGAGGACGACGATGTCCGCGTCCGCGCCGACGTTCAGTCTGCCCTTGGTCCGCGCGCCGGGTGCGACCTGGTCGAGCACCCGCGCGGGCAGGTAGGAGCAGCGCCGGAACGCCTCCAGCCACGTCCAGACCCCGGCCTCGCGCACCATCAACCGCAGCGACTTGGAGAACGTGCCCGCCGTGCGCGGGTGCGTCACACCGCCAGGGGGCAGCGGCCATTGGGTGGATTCGCTGCCGGCGCCGTGCCAGAACACCGGCATGGCGTCGCTCGCGACGATCGAATCCGGGAAAGCGAGCGTCCGGTGCAGCAGGTCCCGGTCCTTCGGGTCCTCCTCGTCGAGGAACTCGAGGATGCACGGCGCACCCGGGTCCTCGGCGCGGACCTGCAGCAGCCGGGCCTCGTCGGCGATCCGCTCGCCGGACTCCAGCATCAGCACGCGCGTCGGGCCGAGACCCTTCATCCTGAGCCGCTCGGGCGAGAGGAACGCCGCGCCGATGCCGGTGCTGCCCGCACCGTAGGGGTAGGCCTCGACCGTCACCCGCGAGCCGGCCGAACGGGCCGACTCCAGTGTGGCGAGCACCCGGTCGACGTGCCGTCCGGACGTGCTGTTGACGTGACAGTGATGCATCGCGGCACCGGTCTCGGCCGCGACGATCGCGATCTCCCGCGTCCCGTCGACCGGCGTGGCCGGGTCCACCTCGACCAGCTCGCGAACGTGGGTGTACACGGGCGCTCCGGCCCGTTCGGCCAGCTTCGCCAACGCCAGGAACTCGGCCGGATCACTGGCCGGGGCGTACCCGAGCAGGACGCCGACGCCGAGCGCGCCCGCCGCCAGCTCGGCCTCCACCAGGGACAGCCAGGCGGCCAGTTCGGCCTTCGACGAGGAGCGCTGCCAGGCCGGATCGCCGAGCACGGCAAGCCCGGTGTTGATGTTCGCGTCCGGCTCGACACCGGCGAGCACCTTGGCCCGCGCCGAGCCCCAGGAAGCCGAGAAGCCGTAGTGCAGCGGGCGTCCCGCCGCGGCCGCCTCGGCATAGGCCCGTTCGACGGGCAGCAGCCCGGCTTCCAGATCGAGCGCCGTCGTGACACCGTCCATCGCCTGCAGCCGCTGGCCCGCGATGGAGTGCACGTGGCTGTGCAGGTCGATGAACCCGGGCCCGACGATGTACCCGCCGACATCGATGTCGACCTGGTCGTCGGATGCCGGCAGCCCTGGTCCGACGGCAATGACCTTGCCGTCGGAGACCAGCACGTCAGCCGTGCCGTCAAAGCCGGTAGCCGGGTCGATGACGCGACCGCCCCGCAACAGTGTCCGCATGGTTCGCCTCCTGGCCTCGCTGGTGGCGACCCTATGAGGTTTGCCGTGCGGCCCGTTCGTCCAGCGCGACGAATCCGGTGCGCCGGATCCACCCGTGTGCACGAACTCTGCTCGGCCGGGGCCCCGAGCCGGTGAGGCCCCGATCCGCTGGGGCCTCAGTTCGCCGAGGCCCTGCTCCGCCGGAGCCGTCATCGGCTCGTAAGGGCCGCACCGGCGGGCCTGAGCGGGTCGCGACCCGGATGCCACCCGGTCGCGACCCGGTCCGACTCAGTCGGTGAGGGTGCGCCAGAACAGCTGCTCGTAGGCCTGGAGCAGCAGACCGTACTCCCGGGCGGCGGCCAGGGTGGGTTCGTCCAGCGGCTCCGGCCCGAGGGCGTCGGCGGCCTGCTGCTCCAGCCCGGACGACGGCTGGGCGAAGAAGTCGAAGAACGCGCAGGCCTCGTCGGAGAAGCCGTGGCGCCGACGCAGCGCGCGGGCGATGGTGGCACAGTAGCCGCCCCAGGCCGCGAAGTTGGCCACCATGGCGACGGCTGCGGCGGGCGGCCGGCTGTTCAGCGCGAGCCAGGCGAGGTAGGCCGGATAGGCCTGGCAGCCCGGCAGCGGCGCCCGGGCGGCCACCGCCCGGTCGTCCAGGCCGCAGGCGGCGGCCAGGGCGGGCAGGGTGCGCAGCGCGGCGCTCTCGCCCTCGGCGAGGGTGGCGAACCAGGCGCCGAGCGGACGGTCGGCGCAGCGGGTGGCGAGCAGCAGCAGGCTGCGCCGGTCGGAGGAGATGATCCGGTGCTGCTGGGCGGCGAGTTCGGCCACCGCGGAGAGCGGGGCGGTGCCGTCGGCGAGCGCCGTGACCAGTGCGGGGGTGGTGTCGCCGGGCGCCAACTCGGCGCGCAGCTGCTGGATCCGGTCGAGGGTCGGGTGGGTCACCGGTGCCTCCGGGGTGGGGTTCGGTCCGGGGCCCATTCCTATCGCCTCGGGGGCGCCCAGGGGGTGCCGACAGGCCGGGGCGCCTCGGGCGTACCGGGTGTGCCGGGTGTACCGGGAGCGCCGGTGGTCGGCGCTCCCGGCGGGTCCGCGCTGGATCAGGACCCGGCGCAGGCCTTGGTCAGCTCGCCGGCGGCTTCGCTGATCGGCCCGAAGTCGGGCTCCGTGCCCTTGGAGACGGCGTTCTGGGCGTTGTCGACGGCCTTGGACAGCTTGTCGGCGGCCGCGTTGACCTTGCCGTCGCCGTCCTTACGGATCTTCTTGATGTCGTCGACGATCTTCTTCAGGGCGTCGACGGTGTGTGTGCGCCGACTCTTGTCGGTGATCTGCCCGACGTTGAGCGCGGAGTCGGTGAGGTCCTGGACATCGCCGGTGAGGCTGATCGCCCGCTTTCCGCAGTCGAGGGCCTGGTCGGCGTTCTTGCACGCGGTGAACAAGGGCGCCGCTACGAACAGGGCGATCGTGGCGGCGGCCAGGCGGTACGGCTTCTTTGTCATGTCTGTATCCCTCCCGCTGTCGAGAACGCGCGGTCCTCGTGCGGTGGTTCCGGCATGACAAATGAACGGTCGGCAAAGGTTCTTTTTACGACAGGCAATTGACCGGTCGTCAGATTCCTTTTGCGGAGACCTGTCCGGGTTCCGGCCGGACTTCCGGGCGGAGCTCCGGCCGGGCCTGCCACGCCTGCCAGGCGGCGGGCGGCAGCAAGTCGCGGGTGCGGGAGAGGAGTCGGTACAGGCCGGGCCCGTAGCGGGCGGCCAGTTCGGCGTTGTGGGTGAGCACGTCCAGCTCGTTGGCGGCCGTGATGGCGAGGAAGGCGCGCAGGTCCTCCTCCGGCGGGGTGTGGTCCCGCCCGGTGAACCGGTCGTGGAACAGCGGCTCACCGTCCCGGCCCAGGCGCGGGTAGACGGCGGCGCGGCCGCAGCTCGCGTACAGGTAGACGAGCGCCTCCGCGCGCTCGCCGACGAGTTCGGCCAGGGCGTCCCGCTCGTCCAGGCCCAGCAGGGCGCCGTCGAACCCGTCGGTCCCGTAGGCCGCGTGGCACAGCCCGGCCGCCTGGACGGCGGAGTCGGTGCCCCAGTCGGCCAGCAGGGCCGCCACCCGGGCCAGGTGCTCCAGCAGGGTGCCGCCCGGGTGCGGGATCCGGTCGGCCTCGTGGGTGCGCAGGAACTCCTCGACATGGCTCCAGGCGGGAGCGCTGCGGTGGTCGGCTGACGTCACCCGAGGAGTTCTACTCCTGTGGCGGACCGTCCCGCAAGCGTACTCGCCCGGTCCGCCGGACCGGATCCTCGAACGCCCGTCGCCCGCTCACGTGGCAGTTCGGTGGCGGGCGTTCGAGGCGGTCCAGCGGGGGTGCGGGTTAGGGCGTGTCTGACAATTCCCGCCGGGCGCGCGACGCTCCCCCAGCCTTCGGCCGGGAGGTACCCCCAGGGCACAAGCGCACCTCGCCGCGTTGTCGTCGGTCGCCGATGGCCCCCAGCCTTCGGCCGGGAGGTGCCCCCACCGCATGGACTCCCTCCTCCGCCTTGCGATGCACGCACCCCGACGCCGCGCGCTGATCCGGCGGGAATTGTCAGATACGCCCATAGGACAGTTCGCGCACCAGCCGGGTCAGGGTCGGGGTGGGGACGGAGTGCGCGGCGGCGGCCCGCAGCACCGCGCCGCCAATGGCGTCGAGCTCGGTCGGCCGGCCCGCCTCGACGTCGCGCTGCATCGAGGACTTCATCGCCGCGGGGAGCCGGTCGAAGGCGTCGAGCAGCGCCCGTGCGTCGGCCGGGGCACCGACTGCGCCGGTGACGGCACCGATCTCGTCCAGGGCGGCGACGAGTTCGGCGCGGTGCTCGGTCCGCACCACACCGATCCCGTCGGCGTACCGGGTGGTCAGCAGGGCGAAGGGGGCGAGGAAGGAGAGCTTGCTCCAGAGCATCGCGGTCTCGTCCTCGCGCAGGGTGACGTCCGGCCCGGCGTGCCGCAGCTGCTCGGCGAACTCCTCGACCGGGGCGGCGAGTTCGATCGCCGCGAACGGGCTGCTGTGCTCGATCCGGCCCGGGGCGGTCCGGGCGACCTCGATCCAGATCGTCCCGGCCACCACCCGGGCGGCGGGGAGGCGCTCGCGCACCAGCGCCATGTGGTCCAGGCCGTTGAGCAGCGGCACCACGAGGGCGGCGCCGAGGGTCCGCGGCTCCACCCGGTCGAGCGCGTCGGACAGCGCGGTCTCCTTGACGGTCACGAAGAGGACGTCGACCGGCTCGTGCAGCTCGCCGACGGCCTCGACCCGGGCGGTGAACTCGCCGAACCGGGCACTGCGCACCCGCAGTCCCTCCCGGTTGAGGACGTCGGCGGTCCGCTCGCCGGCCACGCAGACGACACGGTGGCCGTCCCGCGCGAGCAGCCCGGCGAGCAGGCCGCCGACGCCGCCCGGGCCCAGGACGGCGACGGTGAGGGGGTTGGGGGTGGTGGTCATGGTGAACTCCGAAGGGTGGGGTGGGGTTCGTTCTCGGGGATTCTCGGGGATTCTCGGGGATTCTCGGGGATTCTCGGGGGTGATCGGGGGCGCTACCCGGCGGCCCAGCAGAAGCGGCCCTCCAGGCCGTCCGGACTGAGGAAGCCGGTGCCGACGCCGTAGCCGAAGTTCAGGAAGTACGGATCGCCGTCGTCCGGGGCGTCCCGGAGGGAGAAGAGGTACTGCCAGGGCGCGGGGACCGCGGCCCGGTCGTTCGGGAAGGACGGGAGGCCGCCGAGGTGGTCGGGCCCGCGGTCGCCGTCCGGGAACGGCGCCTCCGGGCCCCCGTCGCGCAGGTAGCGCTGGTAGGCGGCCCGTTCGTCCATCGACCGGTCCAGCTCGGTCGACAGAGGCAGCAGGTCGAGGTGGAACTCGACCGGGACGGTGTCGTCGCTGCGGGGTTCGCAGCGCCAGAGCGTGCGACCCCGGGTGCCGGGCGGGCCGATGACGGCGGCCGCCGGGATCCGGCCGCCGGGCTGGACCAGCAGCACGCCGTCCCCGGCCTCCGGATCGAGGCCGCCCATGATCTGGTCGTCCTCCTCCAGGAACAGGTAGGCCAGCCGCAACTCCGCGCCGGGGACGGGGAACTGGCCGATGAACACCAGGGGCTCGCCGGTGTCGGGGGAGAGCGGCCAGGCGGGTTCGGCCAGCCAACAGGGCTCGCCGCCGAGCTTGGGCACCGGCTCGGTGATCGGCCGTTCGGCCGGGCGCGGGGAGAGCTCCAGCCGGGGGAGGAAGGCGGCGTCGTACGGGCCGGTGGCGGTGCCGGTCGGGTGCGCCGTGCCGGTGTGCGCGGTCGCGGGGGGCGGGGAGTGCGGCTGCGGGGTCATCGGGTGGCCTCGGGGTCGGTGCGGCGGTGGAGGGAGGCGAAGTCGAAGTGGTGGGGCACCGGGTGGCGTGGCTTCCGGCCGGGGGCCGGGCGCGGGGGGGCGGCCGGCGCTCGCGTGGAGGTGGAGCGGCCCGTGCCGCAGGGTGCCGTGGTCCGGGTCGGGCACCGGCGGGCCCAGGGCGCGCAAAGCCTCGGCCAGCTCGTGGGCGGGCCATCCGAACACGTCGATCCCGAGGTAGCCGACCGGGCCGGGCGGCCGGTCGTCGTTCCGGTTCCGGCCCACCGAGACCCACTCCAGGCCGCCGTCGTCGCCGCCGGAGAGCGTGACGCCGACCCCGGGGAGCGCGAAGCCCAGGGCCCAGCTGGTGCCGCAGACGAAGACCGGGCGCACTCCGTCCGGCAGCAGGTCGCCGTGCGGGGCCAGCAGCGCGCGCACCGTGCCCTCGTCGAGGCCGAAGCGCAGTTCGGGCAGCGGGGCGGGCAACCGGACGCCGTGGCCGGGCAGCAGGTCGATGGTCACCTGATCATGATTCCGTACTCCGGCCCCCGGGCGGGAGGGGTTTGCCCACGTCCTAAGGCGTGTCTGACAATTCCCGCCGGGCGCGCGACGCCGGGGCACGCACCTCGCCGCGTTGTCGTCGGTCGCCGATGGCCCCCAGCCTTCGG